>CAYGCK010000001.1:0-160500 GCA_964348395.1 uncultured Candidatus Saccharibacteria bacterium
TGCGGCACACCGAGCCCGGGGCTAACCGAACCTTCTGGAATAGCCGGAACGGTGGTATTTAAAGCCCGGACACCGGGTTACGCTCAAATAGATATAGACCACCAAGCCTCCTCCGTCCACGCCAACGACGGCCAAGGTACCAACGTATTATCTAGAGTCGAGGGTGCATCTTTGAGCATACTTAGACCCGCAACTCCGTCTCCCAAAGCCAAACCACCCAAAGAAGTTATCGTCACCTCCTCCACTCACCCCAACCAAAACATTTGGTACAACAAAAATACCTTGGTCCTTAAATGGATTATGAGGGAGGGAATACTGGGCTACGCCACCCTTCTGGATAATGATCCTCAAAGAAACCCCGATCCCGCATCTATTGAAAAAATAAACGCTAAAGAGTTCGAAAATCTCCCAGACGGGACGTGGTATTTCCACATCCGAGCAAAAAACGAAGCTGGGCTCGGGCCGGTATCCCACTTTAAAATTCAAATTGACACCGTCGCCCCAGAGCTAAATGCTCAATCGAGCACCGCAGATATAACCGAGGGAAACCCCGTCACCATAAGCTTTTCCAGCGAAGACGCTGAATATTTTCTAATGGAGGTAGACAACGAATCCTTTGAACAAGCCGTTTCACCGGTGGTCTTGGCCGACCTCCCCCGTGGGTACCACGACATTTATATCCGTGCTGTAGACAGAGCCGAAAACATCACGGAAAGATCTGTTACAGTCTACGTGGAAAGCCGAAATCCAATCGAGCGGTTTTTTGACTGGCTGGGGGGAATCCTTTTCAATCGCTGATGGGAAACGTAAAAAAAATTTCTTCTGTCTTTTTTACCCTATTGCTGACGTTATCGCTGTCTTTATCCGTCCTCAGTCGAACGGCGCTGGCGGGAGACGCGACCTTGTACCTATCCCCCGGCAGCGGAACCAAGTATGTGGGGTCCACCTTCTCGGTCGCGGTCAAGGTCAACAGCGGCTCCCACACCACCAATGCTTACAAAGCTGTCGTAAAGTTCCCTACCAATCTGCTGACCGCTACCTCGGCTTCGGTGGGTGGCTCGATTTGTACGCTGCAAATCACAGGATCTCCCAGCTATTCCAACTCGGCTGGAACCGCGAACTTCGAGTGCGGCCATCCCGGATCTTTTTCCGGGACCTCGGGAACCATCGGGACCATCACCTTCTCGGTGAAGGCAGCTGGAACGGCAGCTCTCTCCTTTACAACCGCCAACGTTAAAGCGGCGGATGGGTCCGGAACCGAGGTTCTGGGCTCAACCAGCGAAGCCACCTACAGTCTCCAACCTGCCCCGGTCACAGCTCCAGCGGTCTCCTCCGCCACCCACCCCGACCAAAACTCCTGGTACGCACAGCGCGACGCCACTCTTTCCTGGACTAGACCGTCCGGCGCGGTGGACTTTTCCTACACTCTGAACCAAAATCCCAATACCGTCCCTAACGACATATCCGATGGAACGGGAACCGCCAGATCCTACCAAAATCTCTCGGACGGCGTTTACTACTTTCATATCAAAGCCCGAGGAGCGGGCGGATGGGGCGAAACCGCCCATTTTAGAATTCAAATCGACACTGCACCCCCCGATCCGTTTGAATTAATCTCCATCCCGTCGGCAGATAATGTAACCGCGGCTCCGCTGATAATAGCGGATGCCATAGACCGGACATCGGGTATTATCCACTACGAACTCTCTTTCGACGAGGGTCCCTTTGAGACGGTAACGATGCCCTATCAATTCCCGCGAATCTCCGAAGGAACCCACACCGTCGCGGTACGCGCCTTTGACAGAGCCGGAAACTACCGGGAGGCGACTCTGATGCTTTACGTACCCGACATTGATGAACCGACAATCACGAATCCTGCAGACGGCTCTTATCTTCCGATTCTAGAAAAGCTAGAAATTAGAGGGACCGCGCCCCAAGGATTTGTGGAGCTTTACCTTAACGACGAGTTCTTAGCGCTGGTTGAGAGCGACGGAGGGTTCTCCTACACGCACACGGACTTCCTTAGACCAGGTTCCTACACGGTTATCGCAAAGTCCGTGACGGAGGGCGGGGTGGAAAGCGCGCCGGTTACGGTACGCTTTACCGTCGATCCTCGCGCGGTTTCCCTTTTTGGCTTGAACCTACCAGGTTGGCTCGTCTATAGCCTACTTTTGGGACTCATCGTCGGAATGATCATCCTGCTCATACTTCTCCTCAAAAAGCGACGCAATAGGGAACGCCACTTCCTTAAAGATCTTGAAAGAATAGAAAATGAGGTCGACAAAATCCTGGGTGCGGAAGAGGAAGAACTGGACCGCGCAATAGAGAAAGCACTTAAAGGGAGCAAAAAAACGCGCATCCTTAACCTGGAAAGAAAGGTCGAAAAAGTCGAAGGAGAGGCGAAACGAAAACTTATCAAAGAACTTGACGCGATCAAACGCCACCACCAAACCCCGCGATCAAACCTCTTTGAGCTCACTAAAAGAAAAGTTCAGTCCGCGAAAAACAAAACTAAGGACAAAGCGAAATTAATCGGTGAAAAGCTAAAACTTTATTATCGAGCCAAAAAATCTAAGCTTTCTAGAGTAAGGAAAAGATTAATGAAGCGGTTAAGGAACGAAGAAACTAGTTCAAAAAGAAGAAGATAGTTCAGTCAAAAGCTGCGAAAAATACCTAACCTGCGGTACGACGGTCGGATAATTTAGACGCGCGGGACCCAAAACAGCAACCACCCCACCTCGTTTTTCATTTCCGTAGTGGGCGAAAACCAATCCCACCGGCTCCAAGTTAGCCATCCCAAACTCCCTTCCTATAAGAACCGTCACTGATTTGGGATCAGAGGCGCGGGAGAAAAGGTCATGCATCTGATCGTAGCTGTCCAAAAGGTTGAGCGCCGCACGCGTCACGTTGATGTCAAAAAATTCGGGATGCTCCAGAACGTTTCTGGTGCCGGCGTGAAAGACGGTACCCTCGTGCGTCGTGACTATAGCTATGTAGCTAGTGCTCTCTGCCAAGGCGAGGGCCGCCTCGCGAAGCATACGGCTGTAGCTTTGGCGGTGCTGGAAAAGCCGCTGCTTGGCGGCGACTTCCTGAAGAACGGGCAGAGGGGTCTCCTGCATCAAGGTCGTGATGTAGTAGCGAAGCCCTAGCTCAGTCGGCTGGCGGCCGGCTGAGGTGTGGGGCTTTTCTATAAAACCTTCCCGGTGAAGCGCGGCCATCTCGTTCCTAACAGTCGCGGGCGAAAAAGAGAACTGGTGTTTTTCGGTGAGAACCTCGCTCCCCACGGGCTCGGCTCCAGTTATGAATTCCTCGATTATTGCTTTGAGGATTTGAATTTGTCGTTCGGTTAGTTCGGCCATTTAGACTTTATCAGTGTATAAAATAGTCTGACAAAAATCAATATCGTCAAACCAAGAACGCTTCGGGTGGAACCTCGACCTGTCCCTGCCTACCTAAGCGCTTCTTGCCCTTTTTCTGCTTCTCCAAAAGCTTTCGTTTGCGGGTCACGTCTCCCCCATAAAGCGGGGCCGTGACGTCTTTTCGAAGGGCGGGAATATCCTCGCGGGCTATAATCTTACCACCAACCTTGGCTTGAACGGCGTAGGCGAATTGTTTTCTCGGCAGGATTTTTTTCAATTTTTTGAGCTTTTCCCTACCCATTCTCAGCGCCTGGTCTTTTGTGACCACCTCGGACAAACCCTCCGCTTCCCCACCGTGAACCAGAATCTTAAGCTCTACCAACTCGGCCAGACGGTTTTCTAGAAACTCCCAAGACAACGAGGCGTAACCTTGGGAAATACCTTTTAAGGCGTCGTAAAACCCGCGAATGAATTCCATCAAGGGGAGCTCTACGGCAACCTTTAAGCGGCTACCCAGCGTCGCGGTTTCTCCTAAAATTCCGCGGTAGGCGTTGACAAGCTTGGTTACGCCCGAGAGATACTCCGGCGGAGTGAGAATCTCTGCTTTTATCCAGGGTTCTTGATCCAAACTAGTTAAGTTCACGGTCGGCTTGGTAACTATGAGATCAAGCCCAAACTCTCTTTTCAATCTCTCACCAACAATCTCCAAATGAAACGTTCCTAAGAATCCAATTCTAAAACCACGTCCAAACACCGCGGTTGAGACTTCCGAAACCGTTATCGACGGTTCCTCAAGATATAGAGTTTCAAGAGCCCTCTTAAACTCGTCAAACCGCGCGTTTCGGGCAAAGAAGGAGGCAAACACATAAGATTGTGGCGGACGGTAGCCGGGCAACTGGGTAACCGGGAAACTAGATAACTGGGAAACTAGGACAACCGTGTCGCCGACCCGCACGTCCTGCGGGTCCCGCAAACCGGTGGCGATATAACCGACTTCGCCAGCGGATATGCTTTCGGCTGACTTTCGCTCCGGAGCAAAAAATCCCAGTTCTTTGACATCGGCCTGTGCTCGCGTACCCAAAAATTTCACTCTGTTCTCTGATCTCTGTTCTCTGTTCTCTAAATTCCCATCAACGACGCGCACGTACGCTATCGTTCCCAAATGAGGATCGAAGGTAGAATCGAAAACCAAAGCTTTGAATGGTTCGACAGGCTCACCACGAGGAGCAGGTATCCTCTCTACAACCGCACCAAAAACCCCCTCAATCCCCCACCCCTCAAGCGCTGAGATTTTTAGAATTTCGCCTCTAATCCCCAGTTGTTTCATCTCCTCCTCGACCTCCTGAACTCGGGCGGCGGGCGCGTCTATTTTGTTTATAACGCCAACAACCGCGAGCTCCAGTTCCCTCGCCTTCTCAAGGTGCGAGAGGGTTTGGGCTTGAATACCTTGGGTAGCGTCAACAAGAAGCAAAACCCCCTCGCACGCGGCGAGGGATCGGGAAACCTCGTAGGAAAAATCCACGTGACCAGGGGTATCGAGCATATTTAGGGTGTAGGTTTTAGCGCTTAGGGTACAGGGAAGGCGGACGGCCTTGAGTTTAATAGTCACTCCGCGCTCGGTCTCAAGCTCCATACTGTCAATCCTCGGAGTTTCGGCTTTGGTGGTAGGAAGAAGACCAGCTCGCTCCATCAGACGGTCCGCCAGTGTGGATTTCCCATGATCGATGTGAGCGACGAGGGCAAAGTTTCTAATTCTACTAATGTCCATCCTCTATCCCACCGGCGACAACACGCGCCCGGCCGAGGCGGGGAAGTTTTCGCCAAATCTGCGGAATCATCTTAATCTCCTCAACCCGCAAAAGCCGGCAAAGACCCAGATAAACCAAAGCCCCAACGGTCCCGACGACCGCCGTTAAGATAATAAGGTTGGCGGTATAGCGGGTATCCAAAACAAAAGCCGGCCAGGGTTCGGGAAGCGCCAACTTTCCCAAGAAAGAAACCTTCTTATCCCAGGCGGAGCGGTCCAAGACCTTAAGAAGGACGTACATAACCGATCCCGCACCGAAAGTCGCCGTCCCGACCTTAAGAGCCGGAATCACAAACTTGCCAAACGGAAGTTCCGCTTTTCTCATCAAAAAAACTCCTAGAACCGCGGCCTGAACAAGCGCCGAAATAGCAAAAGCCAAAGCCACTCCCCAAATGGGTAACTCCAAAACCAGGACAAAATACGCGGCGAGCGCAATGTTCATTAACGCCGCCGCGACGCCGGTTGCGACGGGTATTGCCGTATTGTGAAGCGCGTAAAAAGCTCTTACAAAGTACAAAGTCAAAGCCTGCCCCACTATCCCCAACGCAAACATAGAGAGCGTATAACCGGTGATAACGGTCGATTCCCAGGTAAAGCGCGCCGCACCGAAGGCAAGTCGCACCAAAGGAATTCTAAGAACCGCAAACGCGGCGGCCATAGGAAGAGTTAGAAAGATGATTTGCCGAAAAACCGAAAAGAAAGTCTCCTCAAATTTTTTCCTTTTTCCGTTTTGATAGGAGAGGGCGGGAAGAGCCGCATCCGCCAAGGCGAGGCCGAAAAGCGATACCGGGATCATCTCCAAGTGCTGAGCGAAGGTGAAATAGGCGTAAGAGGCTGTTGAGATAAGCGAGGCAAAAAAGAGCTCGGACGCTTTAAGAAGCTGCAAAAACCCGAGCTCTAAAATCCTCGGCGCGGCCAGACGGGCTATTCTTTTCACCCCGGGGTGACGAAAATCCAAGGAGAGGGTAGGACGAAAGCCAAGCTGCCAGGAGAGAGGAAGTTGGACCGCGAAATGAAGAAACGCCCCTACGACCGAACCCAAGACGGGCGCCATAACGCCAATGTTGCGGGCAAAAAGAACCGTCCCCGCTATGGTTCCTAGGTTATAGAGAATGGGCGCCGCCGCCGGGATCAAAAAGCGCTGGTAGGCTTTTAGCGCTCCTGTTAGGAAAAAGGAAAGAACGAAAAATCCCTGCGCCAGGAGAAAAAGCCTGGTCAACTGAACCACCTGGTCTATCTCTGCCGCAGAAAACCCCGCCGCAACGGCGGAATACAAGGGTTTAGCAAAAACAAAAATCAAAACCCCGAGCGCCGCAAAAAGAACAAGCGCCAAGTTTAGTACTATTCCCGTGACCTTCCACGCCTCCTTGTCTTTCTTTTCGGATATATAGGATATGAAGGTGGGGATGAAAGCGGCGGACAGCGCCCCCAAAACCAGAATTTCAAAAAGGGTATTTGGGAAACGATCCGCGGCGAAGTAAAGGGAGATTTCCGCCCCGTGGAAATATCCAGCCAACACGCGATCACGCACAAGCCCGAGAACCCGAGAAATAAGAATAGAAACCGAAATTATTACCGCAGCTGATAAAATATCAACCTGCCTAGCGTATAGAAATTCCCTAAGTTTTCTGAAGATAAACATACGGTAAAATGCTAACATACAGGGAGGATGCCACACACGAAAAGTGCTTCCAAAAATTTAAGAAAAAGCCGCAAGCGCGCAGCCGAAAACCAAGAAATAAAAGAGGAGCTCAAAGGTCTGCTCAAGAAGTCTGTAACCAAAAAGACCTTGCCAACCCTCTACAAAAAGATAGATAAGGCGGTCAAGAGAAATATTTTTTCAGCCCAAAAAGCCGCTCGCCTTAAAAGCAGACTAGCGAAGGAAGCTTCTTGAGGTACAAATCAATGCAGCAAAAAGCCCCAGCACCCACCGGGCAGGCAATCGAGCTTCTTCCAAAAGCCCCCCCAAGCGGCAGGAGCGCAGCTGTTCTCTTCTGGGCGAGGGGGCTGGGTATACCCCTCATCATCGCTCTCCAGCTTATTTTTTTCGGGATACTCGCTTTTAGAGTAAAACTCGAGTTAGACCTTCGCAGCCTCGCGACCACCGTACAAGAAAAGGAGGCGGTGCTAGCCCAGACCGAAGAGTTTGAAAATACCTTCCTGGATATGCAAAAACGCCTCGAGCTTATATCGAGATCGAAGCTTGAGCTGTGCCACTCATGCGCCATAAGAACCTTGGAAAATCTTACCCCCCAAGGGGTTATCCTGACCGGAATCTCTTTGGAGGGGACTAAACTCGAGCTTTCAGCCCAGACCTCAAAAGGTGGGGATTTTGCCTCCTTTGTAGCTAACATCTTGGAAGACGAGGCGGTTGCGGAGGCTGCAATCCTGACAGGCGGACTCGACGCAGAGGGTAAATTTATCTTCACCATGGAGCTGATTCTTGAGAAAGGAGAGCTTTTGCAATGATTGGATATTATTACTACACCACAAAGGTTAGGCCCTACCTGCTGGAACCTGAGAGATCAAGCTATACCTTTGGAGTTTTGACGCTCGCGACCGTCCTGTTTTTCGGACTTTTGGTTATTCGCCCCCTCGCCTCCTCAACAATTTCAGCCTACGGCCAACTTAAGTCGGGCAGTTCCTACAGCGCTACCTTAACGCAAAAGATAATAGCAATTGACCAAGCGACGGTAAACTTCGCCTCCGTATCCAGCCAACTCGACAGACTCGAGTCGGAAATCCCGAAAGGTACCTCACAGTCCACTCTTATAACTGAGCTATCTAAGGATGCGGGACAATCGGGCGCTACTCTAACGGCCGTAACCTTTGATACCGACCCAAGGGACGGCGGCGATTTTCTGGACTTTAATATGTCCTCGTCCGTACCGACGAAGAACCTGGTTGTACTTCTTGAGGAACTCGAGCGCGATCGATTGCTCAACATCCAGAACATTAGGACTAACTTGCGGGAGGACCAAGGTCAAAGTCTTTGGGACGCAACCATCCAAGGGAGGGCGCCTTATATTCCATGACTAAGGGGTTGGCTCTAGCTATAGCACTTGCATTTCTGACCGCCGTTTTGTGGGTGGGGTGGTTTTTGTTCGAAAAGGAAAGCGTGCTTGAGCGTGTCGACTTTAGCGCAAAGACCGTTCAGACCGTAGACCCGCATCTTGACGTTGGGGTGCTTGGGAACTAAGACTATTTAAGTATCTCGTTTATCAAAAAATCCAAAGGAGTCTTTTTCCCTTTTTTTAATCTAAGATCCTCTTTAAGAACATGCGAGAAGATCCTCTTGAGCTCCTCCGTCTCCCAATATTTAGTGAACCTTTTAAGTTTTTTAGCAACGTAAGGGTTTATACCTTCGGCAAAGCCGTCTTTTACGCGGAGAAGATTTCTAAACTGCCACGAGATCATCTTAAGGAGGTAGTCGACGTCGGCTCCCCCTCTTATGAGCCGCCGGGCCTCAAGAAGGGCTTTTTCCTTTTTCCTGCCGGCCAGCGCGTCAAGAAATGGGAAGACAGTCTTAGGCACCGCTTGAGGAAATCTTTTGACAGCTGCACCTTTGAAACGTTTGAGCTCCCCCGCCTTTAGCTCTCTCGGAAAAAGAAGCAAAACATCTTTATCAACCTTTGGCAATTTCAAAAGGGGTCTTACTTCACGAAAGTCCGGGTCTTCAACCACAACAAGCTCCCTCTTGCCGAGGAGCAAGGGGGATTTAAGGTAGGATGGCAGGCTCTTCAGATCATCGCTGACATAGCGAGACTCGTCGTACCCCTTTTTCATCTTTAGCAATTCCTCCCTAAGTGCGGGTTGATTTTCACCGTGAAAGACAAAAATCACCTTTGCTCTCCGCCGTAGAAAAGCTCACGAACCGCCGCGTGAATCTTTTCAAAATTACCACCTTGTGGAACCAAGACGTAGGCTCCGCCGTAAGCTTGTGTATTTGTCGGGTGGTAAACCAGACCAGACTCGGGATCAAGAATCAAAGTATTAACTGTGGATAGATCCTCAAACCTTCCGGCCAGCTCAAGCGCTTGCTCAACTTCGCCTAAAGTTGCGTTTGTTTTGATGGTCTCTGACAGCTGCCCATAGAGCTTCGCAAGTTGAGCGGGTTTGAACAGGAGATCCGCGGAGAATATTGCATCTTTTACGGCGAGGATGGTTTTCTGTTGCCGTCGAACTCGAGCAAAGTCATTCCCCTCCCCGTTTGTCCCGCTTCGTGAGCGAGCGAACTTCAAAGCCAGCTCCCCGTCCATCTGTTGGCAACCGGCGTCAAAATGGAGATGCTCATAGCGCGACGAGATAGGAAGGGCGGTTTCTCTGCCCGGCACCGGGTAAGCGTAATCGTCAAACGCTTGATCCACACAAATCTCTACCCCGCCGAGAGTGTCTATAATCTCTATAAAACCCTCAAAATCGACGACAGCATAATAGGGGATCTCGATACCCAAAACCTCCTTAACCTTGGCCAAAGCAAACTCCACGCCCTGCTCTTCGTTAAAAGTCCCGTCCTTTTGAGTTCCACCGCGACTGTAAGCGGCGTTTATTCTCCCCCAACCAAAGGGTGAGAGATTGACCCAAAAGTCGCGCGGGATAGATACAAGAACCGGCTTACCCTCGGCTTTGGAAAGTGAGCCGACGAGAATGGTATCGGTGTTCATGAGCCCCCCGTTGCCGCGGGTATCGAGCCCTAAAACCAAAACATTCACCCGACCGTCGTGCTCCTTGAGTTCTACTGGATTAACCAGGCGAGCGACGAACGATATGGGGGCGAACAAAGCGCGGATTGCCTCACCTTTGAAGGCGATAAGGCTTCCGACAACGATCGAGACGAAAACCAAAGCGCCGAGGGCGATAAGCAATCGACGCTTTCTTTTCCTTCTACTTTTATCTTTAAACCTGTCAAGATCAACCTGCCGTCTCAAATACCTCATTTTTATAAACCTCTACAATCCCCTTTAACTTCTCTTCTTTCAGAAAACCCTGAGGGGAAGGAACCTCAAAAAACCTCCTTGGGATTCTAACACTTAAAGGATTAAATCCTAAAAGCTTTTGCAAGGAAAGCTTCTGGCGGAAAACCTCCGCCGCCTCCTTAACCAGAAACTCGTGTTTGAAAGAATACCCCAACGCGTCAAGAGCGGCGAAGGATACCGCTGGGTCTTCAAATACACTGGCCAAGTGACCGTTACCCACCAAGAGCTCGGAAAGCGTCTTTTTCTCTTCAGCCGAAACCATAAGCGAAACCGCCTGATCCACGTTAACCTCTCCCTCCAAAAGGTCAAGGTCCAAAATGTACCCTCTGTTTTCTTCGGTTGTTGCGCCGAGGCGAAGTATTTGAGAGGCTAAAGATGCGTATCCGTTGAAGTAAGGCAGAAACTCTATTCCCCCCAAGGTTAGGGAATTGTCTTTTTGCGGTGCGCCCTGCTTTAGGTCCTTACTCCAGTTCTCACGAGCAAAGTAGAGGGCGTCAATCAGGGTTTCGTAGGAATCCAGATCTCCGAAGTTCAACTTCTCCTCTTCAGTAAGATAGGCCAAAATTACACCCAAGGAGGTCGGATCGAAACCCAAATCGTAAGCCTTGACGATGAGGCGGGCGACGGAGGACGGTTCCACTAGGCCAAGAAGAGGTCCCAGAGACACCACGCTTTCAAAATCGTAAGGAACGTACCTTTTTTCCCATTTGAAAACGCGTACGTCTCCCACAGGGCAGGACGCACTCGAGATTTTTTTATCAGGCATCTCGTCTTGGAAACTCTTGGGCAAGAGTTCATCCGTCGGCAGTCCAACCTCGGCGAGATTCTTAAAAGGAACTCCCGAAATCTTCTTTTCAACCGCAATGTTTTTAAGGGTTCCGAAAGCGGATAGTTCCTTAAAACCGCTAGACCTCTTGATTAACTCGCGAAAAACCTCGCCGTAACGTCTCGGGTTCGCTATGTCTTCGGACTTCGATCCCGAAACGGCGAGACCCTTTAGATTTTTCGCAAAAAATGCGCTCCCCAAACCATCACGGGCAAAGGAGAAAAACTCGTCTATATAAAGAGGGCTAAAGCCAAACCCGGCTTCAGTCGCTGGTCCCGTCGCAACGACGCTTCGCTTGGAGGGCGCGCCTTCCATCAAGTGTATACGTTCAAATACTTTTGGAGTGGGAAGCCCCTTAAGGTGCGAGCTGTCTTTAAAGTCAATCTGACCGTCGTCCACACCGACAAACGTAGGAGAGGATGCTTTGCCAGTTATTACCAACCCTTGGTAACCTGCGAAGCGCAAAAACCGCGCTAGTTGTCCCCCGCCTAAGGAGGTTGCAAGCCCCAAGGTTTGGGGCGACCTAAAGACCGCGACCACTCTTGAGACACCGGGGAAAACGGCGCTCAAAGGGCCGAGTGCAAAAATTATCGGTAGACCTTCCTCCCCTGCGTCCTGGTTGTAGAACTTCTCAAAAAGCGAAAGAGCCCACCCCAAACCTCCAACGCGCGGGATAAGCTCCTCGTAGGATACCACCTCCGATTTCTGGTTAGATAGGTCAATATGGAGAAAGGTGGGCGAAGCTTGCGACATGGGGTTTACTCCTCGACAATGTCAAAACAATTCTCGGGACAGACGTCTCGAACCTCGGGGTAATCGGTTTTTTGGCCGTAGTCCACAACCGCCTTAAAAAAGGGTTGTCCGGAGGCGGTTTTTCTAATCTGAACAAAAGAGTCGCTGTAGGAGTGCTTCTCTTTAGCTATTCTTGAGGCGACAAGCTCACAGAGGCCGCATCCCGTACAGCGTTCCATACGAGCAGGCTTTAATATCTTTGCCATCAGCTTAATAATGATACCTCAACGCAAAAGATAACGGTAGCAGCTTTAGAGTTTCTTACGCGTAGTAACCCAGCGCTTCAAGCCCGGGGAGTTTTTTGCCCGCCAAAAACTCAAGCATCGCTCCCCCGCCAAGGGAGACATAGTCCATCTCACCTAAAAGGTCAAAAGCGGATAGGGCGGCGATTGTATCGCCCCCGCCGATGACGGTTTTCCCCGGATGAGCCGCAAGAGCCTCCGCCAAGGCCCGTGTCGCAAACTCATAGCGCTTGTCCTCCCACTTGCCCAACGGTCCGTTCCACACTAGCGTTTTCGCTTTTTTCGCCTCCGAAAGAAAAAGCTTGATCGATTTTGGTCCTATGTCATAAGCGTCCACGGCGTCGGTGGGAAAAACCACACCTTCCACACCCTCCAAATCCTGCCTAAACATCAACAACCCTCCCAAAAGAACCTTGTCGGCGACCTTGGCAAAGGCGGCGACCAAAGGAGCTTTGGTCTCGGTTTTGGCACCCCCCAGAATAAAAACTAAGGGACGCTCGGGATTTTTGACCACACCCGAAAGGTGCGCGACCTCCTCCCCCAACCTCAAACCGGCAAAAGAAGGGAGAAGTTTAGGCAGAGCAGATATGGAGGCGTGGGGTCTGTGCGAAGCCGCGAAAGCCTCGTTTACGTAGATATCCCCTAAACTCGCCAGCTTCTTCGCGAAAGCTTGCCCTGAGCTTGACGAAGGGTTTTTTTCCTCGCCGGGCCAAAAGCGAAGGTTTTCGAGCATCGCGAGAGAATAGTTACTAGAGAGTAGAGAGTAGTTAGAGAGAAATTTGACTTCCCTGCCTAGCTTACTAGAAAACCAATCCGCGACCGGCTTTAAGGAGAGTTCTGGGTCCACTTTTCCTTCCGGGCGTCCCAAGTGGCCAGTGATTAAAACCTTAGCGCCACCGTTCAAAAGTAGCTTGAGAGTCGGAAGAAAAGCCTTGAGGCGGTAGTCCTCTCCCACCTCGAGCTTGACCTGAGCTTGACGGAGGGGGACGTCTAAGTCGGCTCGCAGAACGACTCGCTTTCCCTTAGGTTTTACTCCCTTAATCGTTTTGACCATCTTGCGTCCCCTCAGTCGCCAAAGTCACAAACCTAAGACTATCCCCCATCGCCTCAAAAATCTCCAGGAAATCTGCTTCACCGTACTTAAAAAGCGAGAGTGTAAAGTCGTTTTCCCCTTGAGAGAAAAAGATAATCTCAGCCTCGGGGGTGCTGATGCGCTCTCCAAAAATTCCATTGGTATGGAAACTACAGGATGATTGGTCTGCCTCGCAAGCCGTTACCCCGCGGTTCTCATTTGATGATACCTTGAGATCGACGTATTCCTTAGGTGGTGTACTTCCCTCCTCAACCTTGGGTCTAAAGACCACAAATCCAGAATCCACCTCCTGCACCTCCCAATCGATCGGATATCTAAG
This sequence comes from uncultured Candidatus Saccharibacteria bacterium, assembly GCA_964348395.1. Lineage (GTDB taxonomy): Bacteria > Patescibacteriota > WWE3 > 9FT-COMBO-53-11 > 9FT-COMBO-53-11 > CAYGCK01. The sequence goes on from CAYGCK010000001.1 coordinate 13,415, forward strand.
GCCGAGCCCGTACGTCTCATTTTTGTAGACCTGCCAGCCTTCATAAGAGATTTTTGGAGTTTCCTCAAAAGACAGGGTTACCACTCTCTCCCACAGAAGCGATGCGGCGTAACCAACCCCAAAAGCCGCGACCGTACCAACCACGAAAAGCGCGATCAAGCCGATCTTCTTGAAAGAAAATTTCTTTAAACCCTTGGTCTTTTGCTCCTCAACCTCCACCTTCCGCATTCCAAAAGTTATCGTAACACTCCAAAATTCCCAAAAGCCAATCGGATAATGGTGTTGGATAGCTCCAATTTCGCTAGAATGATGGTGTGTTTAATCCATTTAAGGAGAACCTCATCGTCCAGATAATGCTTATTCTTTTGGTGGGAGTAGTTATATACTTTGCGGGACCGTGGATTATTGATCAGCTATCGCGGGTTTTTGAACTCTACGGCGGCGGTTACCCACAGCTTGGGAGATAATCATCCTGACACGCGCAGGGGAAGTGCTTTTGAGGAACCCGCTTAAGGCGAAGGCGAGGGTTCGCTTGACGCAGTGGTCACTTTTCTTTAGCTGCGTGGGTCTGAAAGCGCCGTCGTTTCAGACAGCAGCGACCAGAAGCTAAAGCGAGGGGAAAGAATTGAACACAAGAAGAGCGGATCCGAGCGGTAAGGCTACTTCGAGATGAGTTTCCCAACCCTCACGACGTGCTCCACCAGGGTCGAGGCGTAGCCCCACTCGTTATCGTACCAAGAGAGAACCTTGACCAAATCATCTCCGACCACTCGGGTCATCGAAAGGTCCACTATAGAGCCGTAGGGCTCACCGATTATGTCCGAGGAAACGAGTGGTTCCTCGGTCACGGCCAAAACTCCCTTCCAACGCGGCGACCTCGCGGCCTTCTTGAAGATATCGTTTATCTCCTTGACCCCCGTCTTGCGTTTAGACAAAAAGGTAAAGTCCACAATGGACCCCACGGCCACCGGCACGCGAAGGGCAATGCCGTCGAAAATTCCCTCCATCCCCTTAAGCGACCGCGCCACAGACTCGGCGGCGCCAGTCGTTGAAGGGACGATGTTTTGCGCCGCTGCCCGCCCTCGTCTCACGTCTTTCTTCGCCGGCCCGTCGACCAAATTCTGGGTGGCGGTGTAGCCATGGACGGTGTTCAACATGGCTTTAACAACCCCCGGGTTTTCCATCATAACCGCAGCAACCGGTACGGCGGCGTTCGTCGTGCAAGAGGCATTGCACGTTATATCCGGTAAGCCCTCCTTGAACATGTCGTCGTTTGCCCCAATTAGGGTGTAGGGCGCGTCCCCTTTTGCGGGAGCGGTAATCACGACGCGTTTGGCACCTGCTTTTAAGTGCTTTGAAGCGTCCTTGGTGTGGGTAAATACTCCAGTCGACTCGACAACCACGTCGATGCCCATCTGCTCCCAAGAAAGCGCCGCAGGATCTTTCTCTGAGAGGAGTTTGATTTTCTTCCCCCCAACGGTCAAAAACCCATCGGAAACCTTGACCTCATGCCCCCAACGACCGTAGACGGTATCGTAGCGAAGGAGGTATGCGAGGTTTTCCGGGTCTCCTAGATCATTTATGGCTACAAATTTAAGCTCCGGACGTTCAAAGGCAATCTTGAAAAACGCACGGCCTATTCTTCCGAATCCGTTTATAGCAACCTTTGTCATAGGTTCTTTTCTATCCAACTCTTGAACTCTTCCTTTGACCGAGCCCCTGAGGTTCTGGCAACCTCTTTATCGTCCTTCTCAATAACATAAGTGGGGATGGACATAACCGCGTATTTTTGGGTGAGTTCCATCTCCTCATCCACGTTATGCTTGACAAACTCGATCTTTCCTTTTAGTTCTTTCTCAAGATTCTCAAGCACAGGATCCATTATCTTGCAAGGGGGACACCACGGGGCCCAAAAATCTAGAAGTTTGACAGCCATACACTTAAAACAATATCAAATCAAACAAGCCAAAAAAAGGTGATAAAATCGGCGAAGAAACGTTCGTCCGGCCATAAGAAGATGGATAAATTTATCGAAGATTTAAACCCGCAACAAAAGGAAGCAGCAGTCTACACAGACGGACCTTCCCTTGTTGTCGCCGGGCCGGGTTCCGGAAAGACTAAGGTTCTGACCCACAAGATCGCTTATCTTATTAAAGAGCGTGGGCTCGCCCCGGAAAAAATTTTGGCCGTGACCTTCACCAACAAAGCTGCTGATGAGATGAAAGATAGGGTTGAGGGGCTTATAAAAAGAAGGGTCGAGGGGCTTTGGATTGGGACGTTTCATTCGGTTTGCGCGAGAATTCTTAGAGAAGACGGAACTTTTATAGGCGTACCAAAATCCTTTGTAATCTACGACGAGAACGATCAAAAGACCGCAATTAAAAGTATACTTAAAGATCTGAAAATATCAGGAAGACAGTTCTCTCCATCGGCGGTTTTGGGGGCCATATCAAGCGCCAAGCAGGAGCTTATAGATCCCCAGGAGTACGAGACGCTAGCTCAGGGTTACTTTCAAGAAACCGTGTCTGAGGTTTTTGATAAGTATCAAAAAGAGCTAAAACGCGCCAACGCCCTTGATTTTGACGATCTCTTGGTTGAGGCTGTAAGACTTCTTGAAAGCGTTACCCACGTTAGAGAAAAGTTTCGATCCCGCTTCAAGCACATACTTGTTGACGAGTATCAAGATACAAACCGCGCCCAATACGCCTTCATTCAAACGCTTTCTAAAACCCACCAAAACCTAACCGTGGTTGGAGATATGTCCCAAGCCATTTACTCTTGGCGCGGGGCCGATTTTAGAAATATCCTACGCTTTGAAAATGACTATCCCAACGCCCAGATTTTCAGACTCGCACAAAACTACCGTTCGACCAAAAGGATCCTTTCCGCGGCAAAATCCCTTATCGAACACAACACGACCCACATACCGATAGACCTCTGGACGCAAAATGAAGACGGCGTGCCCGTTCTCCTGTATGCGGCGCAAAACGAACTCGACGAGGCGTACTATATAGGCACCCAAATAAAAACGGCCTTGTCCTCCGCAAAAGCGGAAAGATTTTCTGATTTCGGAGTTCTATATCGAACCAACGCACAATCGAGGGTTTTGGAGGAAGCTTTTATGCGCTTCGGCATCCCCTACGTACTTGTCGGAGGAACAAAGTTCTACGAGAGGCGCGAGGTAAAAGACGTCCTAAGTTACCTAAGGCTTGTCCAAAACCCTCAAGATAAGGTGAGCAGAACTAGAGCAGAGAAGTTAGGCAAGAGAAGGTTTATAAATTTTCTTAAGCTTGACCTAAAAAACCTCACGACTCGCCGGCCGATTGAGATTTTGGATATAGTCCTTGAGAAGACGGGATATCTAGATCGCTTGGAGGACGGGACGGCGGAGGGAGAATCCCGTATAGAAAACGTAAAGGAGCTTCGCTCCGTAGCAGTACCTTTTGAAACGCTCCTCCAATTTTTGGAGCACGTCTCTCTCGTGCAGCCGACGGATCGCTTACCAAGGGGTGCCGGGAGAAAAACGTTGGATATGGTCACCCTTATGACTCTCCATTCTGCCAAGGGTTTGGAATTCCCGCTTGTCTTTATCGCCGGAATGGAGGAAGGTCTTCTCCCGCACTCTCGTTCGACGGGTAGCGCAGATGAGCTTGAGGAGGAGAGGCGTCTCTGCTATGTCGGTATGACACGAGCTAAACAGGAGCTTAATCTTTGCTTTGCGCAGGATAGACTCCTTTTTGGTTCCCGCACCTCGAGCGTCCCCTCCCGCTTCCTTGCCGAAATTGGCGAGGAGCATTTTGTGTTTCATCTCCCAAAGGAGGAGGTCGTCTAGAGTGGAGGGTTTCTCAAGAGACAAAAAGGAAAAACTGGCGTTCTCGCTGGTCCACTCCACGCTTATCGTCCTCTTGGCGTTGACGACCTATCGGGCGGTGCTTTCCGCACCCCAAACCAAGACTCTTGAACCAAAGGTCCTATCCTCAAAGCAACCCTGCGAAGGGACTAAATTGAATTACCCAAGGGTGGCCTCGGAAACCCTCCCAAACGGAAAAACCACGAACTTTCGCTACAACTGCATGAGGAGTGGTTTTATCGCTTCCTCCTACGACGGTAATTGTCCGGGGTGTTCTGGAAAAACCCGCCTTACCGACGAACCGGTCCGCTGGGGCTTATGCGCTGTGGATACGGACGTGATACTCCCTAAATCTGTTTTCTACGTACCCGGATACGGTCCTTGCCTCGCCGCCGATACCGGAGGAGCGGTCAAGGGTAAAAAGATAGACGTCGGCTTTTCCGCAGGTGAAGTCAAATGGTGGAGTAAAAGAGTCACCGACATTTACACCTTCGTGGACTGATATGGTTAAGGCGAAAAAAGCTTTGGGGCAGAATTTCCTCGTCGACAGCAATGTCGTCCGTGACCTTGTCGAGGCAGCCGGAGTTTGGGGGCGGGATACGGTTCTTGAGGTCGGAGCGGGAACGGGCGCGGTCACCCAAGAGCTGGCCAAGCGCGCCCAAAAAGTCATCGCCGTCGAGTTCGACCGCGACCTTATCCCCACCCTTAAAGAAAACCTCAAAGAATTCAAGAACGTAGAGATTCTGAATGAGGATATTCTCCAACTAAACCCTCTTCTCTATTCTCCAGTCACTAAAATTGTCGGCTCCATCCCCTACCATATAACATCTCCACTTATCCACAAGATTTTGCATCTCGAAAAGAGGCCGGAATCGATCACATTTGTGGTCCAAAAAGAGGTCGCCGAAAAGATCTGTGCCGAGCCGCCAAAGGGCACGTATCTTTCGAATTTTGTCAAAAATTTCGGGAACGCGCGGATTGGAAGAGCTATAAAGCCGCATGCTTTTGCACCTCCTCCTAAGGTGGGCTCGACAATTTTGCATATAGATTTGAGGGAACCGACCGTTAAAGAGGCGAAGAAATTTGAAAAATTTTTGCACGAGGGATTCTCCCACCCACGAAAGATGATTAAAAACCGCTTTCCGCTAAAAACACTGGAAGAGGTAGGAATAGACCCCAAAGCCCGCCCCGGCAATCTGTCGTTTCACGAGTGGAAAAGCATCTACCAGAAGATCAAAGCCCGCGGATGAGCCCCCGCACCCTCTCAACCGCAGAGACCGCTAGATAGCGAGGAGAGATGGCGTAATCCCAAGCTCCTATATAGTCGATCGGTTGCCCGCCGAAGCCCTTCTTAAAGAGGGTGTACCCGTACCAAGGGTGGCTCTCGTCGGCTCCCTCAGGCGCAATCCCCCAAAAGTCAAAGTAAGAGCGTTTATCGCGCTTTGCCTCAAGAATCGCTTCCCACAAAAGAGTATAGGACGCCGGGACGTCGGTTTTAACGGAAGCCCCGTGGATGTAGGAAGTGGTATCCCCGTAGGAAAAGGTCACCGCCGCAGCAAGAATGTCACCGCGGTAGCGCGCCAAGGAAAGCTCCGCCATACGCCTAGGTGCCAGCGTTTCAAACTGAACTTGTAGATATTTTCTCTCGTGTGGCGTAAAACCTTGTCTGCGATGCGTTACCTCCATGAGCCGGTGGAACTGCGCCATCTTTTTCGGATTTGAGGTTCGCTCAACTTCGACCCCCAATTCCCTACCCTTGCGAACGAGGTAACGGGTTGTCTTTCGAAGACCCGCCAAAAGCTCATCCTCGTTGCGCCTTAGATCCAAAAGCAGGGTCCTACCCCCCGCTTGAATGGTTGCCGTTTTGGACTTTTTAAACCCTTCTTTCGAAAATAATGCTTTGATTTCGGGTTTCGGATCCCAACCGGGCTCTACTCTTAGATAATCGACTCTTTCCTTTCTGGAGAAATCTTTGAGATATCTAAAGACGGTTCGCGCTTTGCCTTTTTCAAGAACGCTAAAAACCGGACCGTGCGGGACGTAAACAAAACTCCCCAACTTTCGCCAACCGACAAGCGCCAAGCAAACACCTACAAGGTTGCCCTTTTGGTATATCCCAAACCGCCGGTGGCTCAGCCCAAGGTTTTCCTGAAATTCCCCCCAAGCATAGGATTGCAAAAACGGGGTGTGGGTTTGATCAAGCAAAAACTCCTCCCATGGTTCCTCTGGCAGTACCTCCTTTATTTTCATAGCAGTTAGATAGAATAAGTTTAGCAATGAACACGGACCTTCGACAAAGCTTGGGTTGGGCGAAGTATCTAAAATCCCAAGGGTGGAAAATAGAAGAGATCAGAGGTCAGAGGTCAGAGGTCAGAGTCTACATTAGAAAAATACCGCTTCTGGGGTCGGTGATTAAAATCCAGCGACCGGCGGAAATCCCGTCCGCCGAGGAGATAGACAGAATAGCCAAAAAGAACAGAGCGTTCCTGGTAAAACTCGAACCGCCTTACCAGTCCCCCGGTTACCCAGTTACCCGGCTACCCGGTTTCGAGCCCGACCCAACCCCCAATCTTCCTACCAAGACAATATTCGTAGACCTAACCAAAAGCGAAGACGAGTTATGGGCAAATTTATCCCAGGACGTCAGGCAAAGCGTGCGCAAAGCGCGCGACATGGGGTTAAAGGTAAATATCTACCGAACCACCGACGAGGATTTTGACCAAGCGCTTATAAACTTCCACGACCTTCTCAAGGAAACCGGCAAACGCCGACGGTTCTGGACTCCCAGCCTGCCCCAGCTTAGGGAAAAAGCGAAGGCGTTCGGCAAGGACACTACACTTTTCCTCGTCCAATCTGGATCAAAAAACCCCGTCGCCGGGGCGTTGACGCTGCTGTGGGACGGAACCCACTCCGCTTCCTCCGCGGAGGGTCAACGTCTGTTCGCGCCTTACCTTCTTTTGTGGGAAACCATCCTCTACCTTAAAAAGAAGAGAGGGGCCAAATACCACGACCTCGCGGGAATCCACGACCCCAGATACCCCAAGCTGACCAAACGCTGGGGCGGGTTCACCTTATTTAAAAGGAAATTTGGGGGGCGGGAGGTGGAGTACCCAAGGCCCTTGGTGAGATACTTCGGCTGGCCGACCAAATTAATTTTCAATCTCGGTAAACTACTCACGTAGTTCCCATTTGACGCGGCCGGGTTTCCGTGTTTCTATCTATAGCGGCCGGCCTCGGAGAACGAGCAGATAGGGCTAAAAGGGCACCGGACGCACTGTGGTCCAGGGGTGGCCTTGAACTTCCCGGCGTGAATGTCTTTTATCCTCTCCTCAATATCCGCTTTTCGTTTTTTGATCTCCTGCCGGTCGAGTTCGACCTCCACCTTCTCCCCCGTATCAAGGTAGAAAATAGCAACGGACTTGGGGTCGATCCCCAGAGCTTGGCGCGCGGCTACGGTGTAGAGCAAAAGTTGATCGTCCCGCTTTGCCCGCTTCTTAAGTTCCGCGAGGTCACGGTTGCCTACCTCCCCGGTTTTGAAATCGATAAGTTCAAAATTACCTTCCTTGTCTTTTCCAATCCTGTCGATTCTACCGGTTAACGTTTTTCCACCAAGTTTTATCTCAAATCTTCTCTCAACCATAAAAGGTGGTAGAAGTTTCTTTCGATCCTTATCGTAAAAATTCTTAAGCATTCGCTCCCCATACCGAAAATAGGTTTGCCTCTCCTTTTTATCGCGGTATCCTTCGGACAAGAAGTGTTCCTGATATATCCTTGAAAGCTCTGCAAGTGAAACACGCTCGCCGCGCAGTTTCCTCACCTCAAACTCTCGAAGAGTCTCGTGCACCGAGATTCCAAAGCTCATAGGCGGTGTGGGAGGAGCAGGGATCTTAAGTATGTAAGCGTAGCGGTACTTCCAAGGACAGGTTTTGTAATCCTCCAGCTGAGAATAAGAAAGCTTGGAGGGAATTTGTGCCTTAAGGTCTGCCCTCCTAATTTTCTTCTTCACCTCAATAACGGACGGGGTGGTCAGCCCGTCCGGCCTCTCGGGCACTTCCAGACCTAACTCATGAATAAACTGTGAAGGACGCTTCTCCCGCAAACCTCCATAGTTTTGTGCAAACGACAAAAACAGCTGCTCTGAAGCCCGTGTCGCTCCCACATAAAATAACCGCCTCTCCTCCTCAATGTGACCGGATTTTGCCAAATCCTCGGGTGAGGATTTATCCCCAGCTCTCGCGAACCGCAATTCCTTTATAAAGTGTTGCGGTAATTCAATAGAAGCTGACCGGCGCCTCGTTGGAAAACGGTCTGATGTCAAAGAAACCAAGAATACTACCGGGAACTCCAGACCCTTAGCCGCGTGTACCGTCATAAGGTTTATAGTGTCGACATCCTCGATAACGGCCTGGGCTGGAGACTCGCCCGCCTCGATTAGCATATCGAGCCAATCGACAAGTTCGGGGATATTCGGTTCTCTGATTCGCGACTCGAACTGCTGGATTTTTTGAAAAAACAAAGAAATATTTTCGACCTTGAGTTGATTCTCCACACTCGAAATTTCAGAAAGCTTTTCGACATAGCCGCTTTTTTGCACGAAGTCAAAGAGCAGATGGGACGGCGCAACGGTCAGCGCGTCGCGCGTTAGAGATTTGATTATCTTCAATCCCGGAAACTTCGCCTCCTCAAGAACATCGGACATTGCCTTGTGATCCCTGCTAGCTTTGTTTAAAAAATCTAAAACCTCTCGTGCCGTTAGCCCAAAGCTTGGTATGGATAAAACCTTAAACCACGCTATGTTGTCCTCTGGGTCTTTAATAACGCGAAGGACCGCCAAAAGCGCCGCGACCTCTTCTTGCTGGAAAAGTCCACGGTTACCGACAATCTGAAAGGGTAGCTCGTGTCGCTTGGCGGCTGCGATAAAAGGATCAAGGTGTGCGTTTGCGCGAGCCAAAATAGCAAAATCCTTAAACTGCCGGCCTTGCGTGTTGACCATCTCGACAACTTTTCGCAAAACCGCTTCTGCTTCCTCCTCGGGCGCTCTCGTGTATAGCAATTGAGGGTCTGGCCCGGTCTTTAAAGTATTTAGCTTCTTGGAGATCTTCTTTAGTTTAACCTCCAGACGGTTGGGGTTGTTGTTCTGTATAAGTTCATAGGTCAACCGCGCTATCGCATCGGTTAATCTGTAGGACGTTCTCAGGACCCTGGTTTTGGCCTGAGGATATATTCTTTTGAACTCTAAGGTGTTTGCGACTGACGCACCGCGCCATTTGTAAATAGCTTGATCGTCGTCCCCAACTACGATAAGATTCGCAGAACGACTGGTCGACCGGACTGCTTGCCGGCTTGAAATGAGGAGTTTGAGTAAAGAAAATTGAGCAACATTTGTATCCTGAAACTCGTCGACGAAAATGTATTTGAATTGTTCGCGATACTGCTTGAGGATGTTCGGTCGATCCTTAAAAAGTTTTATCGTCCAGGTTACAAGGTCGCCAAAATCAAGATATGAGTTTTTTACGAGAAGTTTTTGATACGCCTCATAAACCCGCCCGAGCTCAAGTTGCCGCTTTGCCTCCTCTTTCTCTTCTTTGCCTTTCGCCTTTTTCTTTTGCCTCATAGCCCACCTAAGGTACTCCTTTGGGGTTACCTCCTCGTCTTTGGCGCGTGAGAAGAAATTCAAGAGCGCGGTCAAGAATCGCGTTGGGTTGCCGAGCGGTCGATAATACTTTAGGGGTAGCTCGTAAAGATGTTGCCGAAGAAGTATCCAAGCCTCCGGTTCGGTTATTATCCGGTAAGCTGGGTCGAGTCCCACGTCGAGTGAGCGCTCGCGAAGGACACGCTCACAAAACCCGTGAAAGGTCAAAACCCAGGGCGGCTCATACCCCAGAGGCATCTCTTCGTCAAGGCGCCCGAGCATCTCCTCGGAGGCCTTTTCGGTGAAGGTCAAAGCCAGAATGCCCGCGGGGTCTTGGTCTTTTTCAAGAAGTTTCTTAATCTCGTCCGTGATATAGGTGGTTTTTCCGGTGCCGGGTCCGGCTACGACAAGTCTGACCATTAAGAAAACTATACCAGCATCCTAAAACTTGCATTTTAAAAGTTATGGGTTACTATTTAAGGCGAGCGCACCCTAAACTGCAAGTCAAAAACCCGCCTCAGGCGGGGCAAGGAGAGTTACACATGTTGTTTGCACCCAAGGAACGAGGCCAGGGCTTGGTCGAGTATGCTCTGATCCTGGTTTTGGTCGCGGTCGTCGTGATCGTGATCCTGGCACTCCTGGGCCCGGCCGTCGGCAACGTGTTCAGCAACATCGTCAGCAACATCTGATCGACTATCGATTCGAGAAGACTTAACTAGTTCATCTGCACAGGAAGGGTGCGCGGGGCGATTGTGTGTTTGTCCGCACAGTCGCCCTTTCCTGTTTAACCGATTTTTAACACCCGAACCTGCCGGGTTTCCTCCTCAAACTTAAGGACGCGAAGGCCGACAAGTCCCCGGTAAACAAGCTCAAACACCCCAATGCAAAAGAGTGTAAAAACCGGAGTCAAGAAAAGCAGAGAAAGCGCTACACCGAGTGAGGCAATGAGCGGAATGAAGGGAAGGTACGGACCCAAGAAGTCCGCTATAAAAAGATCCAAATCCTGGCCTAGTTGCTCTCGGAGAGATTCGCTCAAGTTTTGCGCGAGTCGGTCTGGAGTACCCACCTCCCCCTCACCGAGAGTGATATTAAACTGTTCCTGCAAAACCTCAAGAAGACCCGTCTTTTTAAGCTCCTCTAAAAACTGCTCCTCGGATAGTTCCTGCGAACCGAATTGCTCCTGCACCTGCTCTATTGCTCGATCGACCACAAAGTTAAGCGTCGGGTTAAGAACCTCCTCGGGGACCTTAAATTGGGAAACCGCGGAGTGCTGGGTCGAAAAGTAAACCAAAAACCCGCCGATTACAGTAAAAAAGAAAAAGAACCTAGAATAGGAAGCCCCAAACATAGTAGAGGAGAAAATAGAACGGGTTGAGACGGCGCGGCGGGAGACATAGTCAAGAACCAAAAGCGCCCCAAGATAAAGAAAGGGTAAAAAGAGCCGAAAGTGCATCGGTATAGGGACGGGCGCGGGCCCGACAAAAAACGCCAGACCAAAGCCCAGGGTTGCCGACCCATAACCAATCGCTCGCCATACCCTATCGGATGTAACAGAAAAAATGGTTAGAAAAGCGACGGTTAGAACAAAGGATAATACAAGCGGTAAGAATCTCCTCCAAAGAGCGGGATCCAAGATAAACCCCTCCCTAAAAACCGCCTCTAAAAAGAACCCCAAAGCAACGCTCCCTAAAACTACGGCGGCGGCAACCAACGCCATCTTTGGGTTAAACGCTGTTTTCGATTCTATGCTTGACGATGCCTCCACAGTTACTTCCTTGGTTTTGAGTCCAAATCCTCCAAGCTTTCCAACTTGCCCAAAAGCGAAGAAAAGACAGAAACCAATCTATCGACGTTGTTTTTTGCATTTGCCACCTGATTGGAAGCGGTACCCAAGAGCCCCTCAAAATCCCGCGCGTCTTTGGAAACGGAATGGATCATTCTTATAAGCTCCTCCGCCTGTTCGGCAAACTGTTCGCGCTTTAGAGAAAAGGTCAAAAACTGCAACGTAACCCAGAACGTCTGTGGAGAGGTAAAGTAAGCCCTTTTAGAGAGTGCGTACTGCCAAAGTTCCGAATCAGAAACCACCTCCTGGAACATTGGCTCGTAGGGCACATACATAAGAACAAAAGGTACCGTCCCCTCATCCGGGCGGATGTAGGAAGCGGTTTCATCCAGCTTTTGCTTCACATTTCTTTTGAATGCGCGCCAAGCTGGGTCCCTTTCCTCCTCGCTCTTAGCGGAGGCATAGACCTGGAAATCTTCGACGGGGAACTTGGAATCCACGGGAACCAGAAGCCCACCGCTTGTTTTCACCACCGCGTCAACCCTATCTCTTCCAAGCTGATATTGAGCTTCCCACCTGTCCTTGGGCAAAACCTGGCGTAAAAGGTCAGTCAGAACCGCCTCCCCCACACCTCCGCGGTACTTAGACGCCTTGAGCGATTCTTGAAATTCTCTAAGCTGGGTAGTCACATCGCGCACACCTCCGATATCACGAGTCACCGCATGGAGGCGTTCATCGAGCGATTTGAGATTAGCGCCGAGCTCACCCCGGTGTTGCTCAAGCCTCTGCAAAATCTCCTCCCCCCTGAAACGGGAGCCCCTCTGGCTCCTCTCCTCAAGAAGAAGAAAGAGAATACCCCCAACCGCCACCAATAGGACGACAATGAGAATAATGATTAAAGCGTCCATCAAGAAAAGTCTATCAGAGTCCCTTTTCGCTAAGCTTAAAGAAGAAGATGAGAAGAACTCTTCCCACGAGAAAAAAAATCAAGCGCGACGCGACCCCTAGGGTAATTTACCTTATTGGGTTCTTGGCCTACGCGGCGTGGGGCGGATGGGCGTGGGTACTATTTAACCTTGCGCCCGAGGGGGTACCTAACCAGCTTGTCTTCTTAGGTACCTCCTTTCTTGCGCTTTTCTTGACCTTTCTCTTCCTTTTTTACCAAGCCGCAAAAGAGGCAACCGGTAAGGCTCCCCCAGTTGTGTTTTACCCAGCGGCTCGGCGCGCTTTTTTTGTCGCTTTCTTTTTTCCCGCTCTTGGAGTGATGAAACTACTTGGAATTTTTAATCTTATCAACGCCGGGCTTTTGAGCTTGATCCTCCTTCTTGTTGAGATTCAAATAAGTAGAGGTTGATGGCAAGAGGTATCATTAACTGAAATGCCAAAGGAAAAGTTCTATGTCACAACCGCCATACCCTACGTCAACGCCGCCCCTCATATTGGGTTTGCTCTCGAGATTGTCCAAACGGACGCCCTAGCCCGCTACCACCGCTTGCTCGGTGAGGAAACCTATTTTCTGACCGGAACTGATGAAAACGCTCTAAAAAACGTCCAAGCTGCTTTGACTGCGGGGGTGGACGTAAAGACATTTGTCGACCAAAACTCCCAGCGCTTTGAAGACTTAAAAGGTGTCTTAAATATCTTGTCCGACGATTTCATAAGAACGACCGAGGACCGCCACAAGAAAGGTGCTCAAAAACTTTGGAAGGCTTGTAGGGGAGAGGACATATATAAGAAAAAGTACAAAGGGCTCTACTGCGTGGGGTGCGAGGAGTTTAAAACAAAAAAGGAACTGGTCGACGGCAGGTGCCCAGAGCACAACACCGTACCGGAGAAGGTCGAAGAGGAGAACTATTTCTTCCGTCTTTCCAAGTATCGAGACGAACTCAAGAGTCTAATCGAGAAAGACGAGCTGAAAATCGTCCCCGAATCTCGAAAGAACGAGGTTCTCTCCTTTATCAATCAAGGCTTGGAAGATTTTTCCATCTCCCGCTCAAAAGAACGAGCGAAAGGGTGGGGCGTCCCTGTTCCGGGCGACGCTACCCAGGTAATGTACGTTTGGTTTGACGCCTTAGCCAACTACATAACCGGTCTGGGTTACGCAGAAGAAGGCGAACTCTTTAAGAAATTCTGGCTCAAAAATGAGAGCCGCGTGCACGTCATCGGCAAGGGAATCCTGCGCTTCCACGCCGTCTACTGGCCGGCGATGCTCCTGTCGGCCGGTCTTCCCCTACCGACTGCAGAGTTTGTCCACGGCTACCTCACCGTCGAGGGGCAAAAAATCAGCAAGTCACTGGGCAACGCTATAGATCCCTTTACCCTTACCAAAAAGTACGGAACCGATCCCGTGCGCTACTATCTCCTCTCCAAATTTTCACCTTATGAGGATGGAGATTTTTCAGAAAATCACCTCAAAGAGGTTTATAATTCCGATCTGGCTAACGGGTTGGGAAATTTGGTGTCTAGGATAGCGAAGCTAGCCGAAGGAAGAAAGTTCGAAGTTAAAAGTTCGAAGTTAAAAGTTGAGAAGTATCATAAATCCTTGGAGGAATTTAGGTTTGACGAAGCCCTAGGATTTATTTGGTCAGAAATTTCGGAATTGGATCGGTACGTAAACGAACAAAAACCTTGGGAAAAGAAAGGCGCTGACCTTGAAAAAGATCTGACCCACCTAACCTCCAACCTATTACACCTGACGCCTATCCTAGAGCCCTTCCTCCCAGAAACCGCGGAGAGAATCCGGAAACAATTCAGCGGAAAGATCACTCCCGCCGAACCCCTGTTCCCTAGGATAGGGTAAAATACTAGGGATTGCGCCCTAATAGATGGTCAAGGAATTAGTCGAAAAACACGAAGATAAGTTCCACAGATTTTTTGAAATGGTGCCGGGTCTTTTGACCTGGGGGGTGTTGCTGTCCCCCGTATGGCTCGGTAGAATTGCGCCTCAAGTGGTTGTTTTCTTCTTGACCTTCTTGGCAATATTTTGGGTCTACCGCGCCTTTATACACCTTGTCGGGGTCGTGGTAGGCTACCGTCGCTACAACCGAGAGAGCAAGGTCGATTGGCTTTCTGAGATTCAAAACCTTTGGGGATTTGAACACCTTAAACACCTCGTCATAATCCCGGCCGTCTCGGAAAGCTATGAGGTTTTGGAAGGAACCTTCTCCTCTATCGCCGACCAAGATTACCCCCAAGACAAGATCTTCGTCGCTTTCTCGGTAGAAGAGAAAAACGCCAAGCGCATCCTCAAGGACGTTAAGAAGATAAAAAAGAAGTTCGGAAAGCGACTCGGTACCGTTTGGACATTTGTCCACCCCAGGGGATTACCCGGGGAGGCGGTAGGTGCGGCCTCCAATAGAACATGGGCGGCAAAACGAGCGGTTGAAAAGATTAAGGAACTCGGATTTGAAACGGACGATTTTCTCATGACCACGCTTGACGCAGATATGCGGTTTCACCCGCAGTTTCTGGCTCGTCTTTCTCGCGCGTTCTTAACCGACCCGGAGCGCAAGAACAAGTTCTTCCAAACGGCCGTCTATCTTTTTGACAACAATCTTTGGGACGTGCCGCCTCTTATGAGGATACAAGCAAACTCCATAACGCTGGCAGTCTTATCCTCCTGGGTCATAGAACCGGACCGCAAAGATACGTGGTCTTGCTACTCGGTGCCTCTAACGACCCTTATGGAGACGGGCTACTGGGACACCTCTTTGGGGGTTGACGATACGCCGTTTTACTGGAGAACTCTTATTAAAAAGGAAGGAAATTTTGAGGGACATCACTTCTACGTGCCCGTCTACGCCGACGCGGTACAAGACGAGGGGTTCATTAAAACCCATGTTTCCCAGTACAAGCAGCTCCTTCGTTGGGGGTGGGGCGTTATAACCTTTCCCATCGCCATGAAAGGTTTCCTTACGACCAAGATGTCTTTATCCCTCAAGCTTTCCAAGCTTTATCATCTCCTGGAGCAATACACCATCTGGAGAACGGTTACCTTTCTCATAACCTTTGGTTTCTTGCTTCTAACTCTTGCCAACCCCGATATAAGACTTACCTCGGCGGGTTACAGGTTGCCTAAGATAACGGGTGTTATCCTCACAACCGCGTTTATCTTCCTTGTCCCTTTGACATTCCTGCGCTCCAAGATATCAAGCAACATCCCATCTGGCTGGCCGTGGTGGAAAAGAGTGTGGGCGTGGGTTGAGGGTCCTCTTGTGATACTCAATCTTCTAACCTACACCTTCATACCTTACATAGACGCGGAAACCCGTCTCATGCTAGGAAAACGACTTGAGTTTTGGCCCACCCCTAAGGTAAGAGAACAAAAAGAAGATGGGGTCTAAACTTAAAAACCTCCTTAAGGAAAAGCCTAGATTCTTGAGCTCATCTCCCCTTATTTTTCCTTTTGGCCTTTCGGCGCTCGTGATCTTCGCCGCTACCTTTACTTTGGCTCTTTCCTTCGGAACGCTTCCGCAGGAGGTTCCGCTCCTTTTCACAACAAGCCAAGCTCTAACCAGCAAATCCCTACTTTTTGCAGTGCCGGCACTTTCCGTTTTTTTTGTTGTCGTGGACGCAATAGCGGCGGAGGTGCTCCTTCGGCGAGGCGAAAAGGCCGCCGCCGTATTCCCGGCCTTCCTAGGTCTTTTTGTAAGTTCTATACTGTCGGGATCATTATTTAGAATCGTCAGAGTTTTCCCTATCTCCCCGCTTCCTTTTGAGCGGTTGTTATATCCCCTCCTTCTCCCGCTCGCCGTTTCTATAACCCTCGGTTTGCTTTTGACCTATGCGACAATCTTGGTCGCGAGGAAACTTCGCCTTTTTGACCGTCCCCACGGCCCCTACCCCAAAGTCCGCCCCATCCCGCGCCTCGGCGCGATTCCTATTTTTCTAACTTTTACCATGACCGCTCTCGCCTTCACACCCGCCGATCGACACCTTGTTGCTTTTCTTGCCGGGGCAGCTTTAATAACTATCATCCAAACCGTCGACGACGTGAGACCGCTCCCGCCCCTCGTGCAGGGTGCGGGGCATGTTTTGGCGGCCTTGATTATCGTTGCAGGAGGCGGTGGGGTGGATTTTATAAGAAATCCGCTCTCCCAATGGGTCGGGGGCCCTTATATCAGGCTCGACGCCATCGAAATACCAATAGCGCTTTTCGGAACAACCTACCATTTCACCGTTCTTGCCGACCTCTTCACCGTTCTGTGGGTTTTTGCGCTTATAAACGTGGTCGATTGGATAGACGGGCTGGACGGGCTGGCCGCCGGCGTGGGAACGTTAGCGGGAGCGACGATTGTTCTTATATCCTTTATGGCTCAAACACCTGCGACCGCGGTTTTGGGAACCATTTTGGTAGGAACCCTTCTGGGTTTTTTGCCCTTAAACTTCTACCCGGCAAAGATATACCTGGGGGGAGGGGCGTTTCTTCTAGGGTACCTTTTGGCCGTTCTCTCCATCTTCTCGGGCGCAAAAACGGGAACGGCGATTTTGGTTCTAGCTATACCAATAATAGACGCGGCGTTTGTTATCTATAGACGGCTAAGGGCTGGTAAATCGCCCTTCAAAGGGGATAAAACCCATCTTCATCACAGACTTCTCGAGGCCGGATTCGCTCATCCGCATATCGTATTTTTGGAATGGTTTGTGGTTTTAGCTCTGGCGGTGACGGCGGTCGCGCTTAGTGGATTCGCCAAGTTTGCGGCAGTTGCACTAGTATTTGCTGCAACTCTATTAGCAAACAGATTACTACTAGCACACCTTGAGTCAAGAGCCCAAAAGCTTTAGGAGCTTTAGCGGCTGTTTGAAGTTTGTTTTGCATCCTCACAACCCACATCACCGTCCCCCAACGTTTCCCAAAAAAAGCAAGAGGTAGGTAATAAATATCCGGAAGTATAGAGGCCACAAAACAGGCTCCCAAGGTTACTGCGACGCCGAAATCAGGCATGGCAAAATAGATTAGAAAGAGGGCGAGGGACAAAGCGACTAAAAAATCAAAAAGGACGGCTTTAAAAGCGGAACGTGAGATTCTTTTGAAGCGTTTCTCAAGAAGCCCTAACCCCACCTCGTCCCAGTGAGGAACGGCGTCCAAGACAAAATGTGAAGCAAACGCCAAAGGCACCGCTATTTTAGGGTCCGGAATAGCAGCGCCGATCGCCATCCCTGCGGCCACGTGAGGGGTAAGTAGCATATCAGTTGATAGTTTATAAGTTGTTGGTTTCGATTATCAAACTAAACTTTTACGATAAAATCATTAAGGAGCAATGCTTTTTCGTAGCGCAAGAGCAATCCTTATCTCCGCCCGACCTTGGCAATGGCTGAAAAACCTGAGTCTTTTTGCAGCGGCGTTTTTTGGAGGGGATCTTTTTAAGCTGGGTTTTCTACCAAAACTCTTTTGGGCTTTTGTCGCCTTTTGCCTACTTTCGTCAACCGCTTACTTGATAAACGATATACGGGATAGGAAGAAGGATCAGAAACATCCTACCAAGAAGAAAAGACCGATCGCCTCGGGAGAATTGTCGGTGGGGTGGGCGGTGGTGGTTGCTGCAGTTTTAGGCATCGGAACTTTGACTTACACCTATATCTCCTTCAACGCTTACTTTTTCTTAGTGTCGGTAGCTTTTATTATCCTTCAGCTAAGCTACAGTTTTTTGATAAGGGACGTAATCATACTCGACGCTTTGTGGGTTGCCGCGGCTTTTGTCCTCCGGGTTTACGCAGGAGCTTTCGTTATCCCAACACCAATCTCCGCGTGGCTGATACTATCCGTAATAGGTTTATCGCTGCTTCTTGCTTTTGGTAAACGCCGTAGCGAGCGGACCCTTTTGTCTAAGTTGCATAAAAGGCTTTTGACTCGGGAGACTCTTCGCCACTACCCCGATACGCTGCTGGATTCTATGATCGCTATGTCCTCCTCCTACACAGCCTTGGCCTATTCAATTTTTGCCTTCCAAAGTTCGCCGGAGGGGGCGTCGTATCTTGCCGGGATCTTGCCCGCCACTCTCGCCTCCCCGAAGTGGGCACTTCTTACCGTACCTCTAGTCCTCTATGGTATAGCGAGATATCTTTTCGTAATTTACGAAAAAAAGGAAGGAGAATCTCCTGAGAAGGTTCTTATCACCGATTTGCCGCTTCTGGCTGTGGTTTTGGTTTGGGTTTTTACCTCCTTCGTTATCGTTTATTCGCTCGGGGACTAACTAAAGCTTTTTTGAAAATTCGGCGGATACCCAACCCTCGCGCCCCTGAAAGTCTATCTTAAACCATCCGCCCTGCTCACTAAGGTAGGTATATGTATCGCCAGGAGCGGCTTTTCCGATCTCCGAGTAGGTCGTGCCGGGGCCGGATCGAACGCGCAGAAACCCGAGCCCGGTTTCCAGAATTTGAACCTTGGGAGGAGTGGGATACAGTTTTGAAATCACCAAGTTGAGGGTGTTTTGGCCAGCTTGCGAGAGGGTGCTACCTTGCCCGAGATACCCCACGCTATAACTCTCCTCCGTCCTTGGCAAAGAGGCTATGGCAACCTCAGAACCCGCCGAATCGTAAAACTTCCCGTCCTCCGTCAGGAAGAAGTCATAAGATGCTCCTCCCTCACGCGTTACCCAAAATACTACACCTTGAACCCAGACGGACAAATCGGAATATAGCGCTTGGATGCCGGTTGAAAGGTTTGACAAGGTTATCTTGTTATGCGGAGAAGAAAGTTCCTGAGGGCTTTCCGGAAAAGGCCTGAGAGCAAGGTTAGCCGAAACATTCAACCTAAACCCATCCCTAACAGATATTTTCACGGTCCTTGGAAAGTAACCCTCTTTTTTGATTTCTAGTTCGTACTCACCGGGATCTATAGAGCGGGATAACGGAGAGTCTCCGATAGATTCGCCGTCCAAAAAAACCTCGGCGACGGGCTTTGTTATTACCAGAAGCTCACTCCCCGTCGAGGACTCCGAAAACCAAACCACGTGTCCACCGGAGAAAGTTTCCGACGGTCCTGTGACCCAATCGACGACGCTTAAAGCGCCGGATGTTAAGTGGACTTTTTGATTAAAATCTCCGAATTGGATAACCGGGTCCCCGGGTTCGAGTTGCTCTGAGAAGTAGGGGGTCTCCCCGACCTCCTCCCCACTTAGATAGACCTTCTGCCCCTGCGGATCGGAATTTATAGACAAGGCGGCGCGGCGGGCTATTGCCCCGCTTAAGTAAACCGCGGCGACCAAGCCGACGACGATGAGAAATACAACAACCCAGCGAAGTTTCCTTAGCACGCCTCTAGTGTAACAGAAGAAAAAAGACCGCCGAAATCAAAAGACTCGGCGGCGTCTACGCTCTACCTCCAGATCCC
Organism: uncultured Candidatus Saccharibacteria bacterium; assembly: GCA_964348395.1. Classification (GTDB taxonomy): domain Bacteria; phylum Patescibacteriota; class WWE3; order 9FT-COMBO-53-11; family 9FT-COMBO-53-11; genus CAYGCK01. Next base: position 33,012 of record CAYGCK010000001.1, read on the forward strand.
CGCCCTCCAAAGCGTAAAGAGTGCGAGAAAGCTGAAGCTTCCCGAACAGAAAGACATAGCGACGATCCCCCACATCAGGAATTTGGGCAACCCTTCTCCCAGCCTCACCAAGCTGACGACCAGGATAATGAGGGAAAGAACCAAAGCAAACAGCACACAGGCTGCAGCGATTTCTGCTCGTCGACGAGTCTCGGGATCCATCGTCCCCTCCTTTCCTAAAGTTGTATTAGCTATAGGGTAACAGCGGAAAGGATTGAAATCAATTCCGGGTGTTAAAATACACTCGTATGGTGCGGTGGCCGAGTGGTTAGGCAGGCGCCTGCAGAGCGTCTCACGGGGGTTCGACTCCCCCCCGCACCTCCACCAAATCACGAGAGGAGGTGAAAACATGGCTTATTACGACTTTGACTTTCCATCAATCTTTAAACTTTTCGGTTGGGGCGGTATGGACGAGAACATGCCCCGCTTCTCATCCGCGGGTTTGAATATCCACGAGGCCAAAGGAGAACTTGTGGTTGAAGCCCCCGTTCCAGGCGTCAAAAAGGGTGAGGTAACTGTCGAGGTTGCCGATGGGGTTATCAAGATTGACGCCGTCCACCGGGAAACGGAGGAGGAGAAAAAAGAAAAATCCTTCATTTACCGAGCCCAGAGGGCACGCGAGTTTCACTACTCGACCTCCCTACCTAAAGAGGTAAAAGAGGGTGAAGCCAAAGCGAAGCTCGAGGACGGGGTTTTAAAAATCCACATCCCCCTAAAAGAAAGCGCAAAGAAAAAGCGCTCCACCGTCCCGGTTGAGGGAGAGTAGGTAGAGCGCCTAGCCTTCGAGCCTAAAAAGACGGGCAAAGAAGGCAAACGATAGTACCAGCATGGCGGGAGCCCAGAGACCGGAGGTAACTCGAAAAATGAGGCCGGCGTTCCAGAGCTCGGCTCCCACGAAGTAGACCACAACCGCCCCGGCCCCTACCGCCAGAAGAAATTTGAACATCGAACGTCTCCTTTCTATAGGTTTTAACCATTTTAGCACGGGATTACCTTTTTTTGAAGATTTTGCGGAAAAGTCCGTCCACAATCTCCCTTAAGCGGAGCGGGAAGAGATGTCCATAGTGGTTAAACTTGACGAGGAGGATATTTCCCCTCTCACCCTCCAAGATTGTGACACCGGTGTTGGCGACGTGGGAGTTTTTGATGAGCTGGTCACGGTAACCCAAGCTGTAAAGGAGCGCTTTGGTAAACACCCCGTGGGCTATGATTGCAACCCTCTTCCCCTTCTCTTGCCGGATAACCTTATCCAAAGCTTTCCGTCCACGCTTCATCACCTCATTCAACGATTCCTTCCCACCGACAGGAAAATCCAATTCCATATGGTGGGTCTTGACGTATTCGGTCCAATCCTCCGGTGAGTTGGTCGAAATCTCGCGAAACTCGGGGACTATCTTAACGCCGAGTCCTAACCCATCCCCCACAACCTTCGCCGTCTCGACAGCTCGCTTGAGGTCGCTAGAGTAGAGGGATTCCGCACCTTCTCCCGCTAAAAAACGAGCAAGAGCCAAAGATTGCCTCTCGCCAAGTCTTGTTATACCCCCGTCCTCCGCCTCCTGCGCGTGACGGCAAAGATAGATCCTCATAATCACAACAGTTTATCAGAAGTCGACTTGACGTTTAAGGTTTTTAGTTCCAAAATTGGTGAAACCTATAAGGAAAGGAGAAGGACCAAATGCCACTGAGCAAGAAGCATTTCCCTTGGTACCTGGGAGGTTTTTTTCTGTTCGGCCGACTGGTGTTTCTGACGGTACAATCGGAAACGGCAACCTGGCCCTTCTACCAGCTTGCCGAAATGGGGTGGCCGTACCTCGATTTGTGGGTGGAGTACCCACCTATCTTCCCGTTCCTCTCCAAGATTTTGTTCTATCTTGCGGGTGGGACCGAGCATGCGTTCGGTTACATGGTTGGGATTACCCTAGCCCTGGTCCATGGATTAGGAATCTCCCTCTTCGCACTTGTTTCTCGCGAAGTCCACGCCCAATACGAGGATCGTGAGCTTTGGTGGGTTTATCTCGCTTTCGCCCTTATCCTCTCTGCGGGTGGAATGTCTTTTGACGTTCTGGCTCTTACCCTGATGCTTTTGGGGATCTACTGGGCACTAGCGGGGAAAGATTTGGCCGCCGGGGTAACTATAGGTATTGGGATGCTAAGCAAATGGTTTCCCGTCTTCGCACTTGTAGGTTTCTTCGCTGGTCTGCCCAAACGGCGGGCGCTCACCATAACCCTGGTCGCGTTTGCCTTGGTCGGGGCGACCTTGGGAGTACTCTATGCGGCTTCGCCGGAGATGACCGTCGCCTCCTTGAAGTCGCAACTGACGAAGGGCTCTTGGGAAACCGTCTGGGCGCTCCTGGACGGCAACTACCAAACCGGTAACTTCGGTGGCCCCCTCTCGGAGCGATTGGACCCTTCTTCGGCCGGTAAGCTCGCGAGAAAACCCGCCGTAGTTCCCGGCTGGATGACACTTGTCGCGTTTGGAGCGGTTGGTCTTTGGGAGCTCTCAAAGGTCAAAACCGACTCCAGGAACGCCGTCTCCATGCTGGGCCTGACTTGGTGTCTGTTTGGACTTTGGACCCCGGGATGGACGCCGGCGTGGGTGGTCTACATAGTGCCGTTCGTTCTTCTCGCATTGCCGAGAAAGAAAGCGCTGCTTTTCACCGCCACCCTAACTCTGATATCGCTTCTTGAGTGGCCCGTACTTCTGACGCGCGGAAGGTTCGATCTACTGCCGATCCCGGTGATCGCTCGAACCGCTCTGCTGGCCCTTCTGGCAATCGAGTTCGCGCGGAATTCTTTACGCAAGAGTGGCCGATACCCTCTCCGGTAAGGACTTATCCGTACCGGAGAGGGAGCGTTAAAAATCTAACCAAAGAAAGGAGACGAGAATATGGCTAAGCGTGATCCGCGCCACCCGGCGCTTCGCGGCTATCAGGTTTGGCGTTGGCTTGGGAAGAGCATCCTCAAAGCCAAACCACTCTTCGGAACCCAGATCTTGGTTGTGCAGGAGGCGGTTCGGGTTCGCTTGAACGCGAAATACCGGACTACGCTCTCTCAGGGAATCTTCCTCGTCCCCCGTTGGATCCAGGCTCCAGAGTACGAACTCGAGAAATTCCTCAAACTCTCCCAAGAAGAGCTTCGAGAGAAGGGGATAGTCTGGGTCTCTGAGAAGGATGGATACTACCTCCTCATCTTCCAACAGGTCGAGGATATGGACCACCTGGTTCGCCAGCAGGACCACATCCTTTTTGACGAGGTGCACACCAGGGCGTTTGACCTACAGATCAGACCCTATATCCTGGTCCGAAAGACCGCGGCGCGGGAGCTTCGCGAGGTACGTCAAAGACAGCTGACTATGAGGAGGAGGCAGATTGAGCGTCTAAGAGAGGGGAAGCTCCGCCCGCCCATCAAACTCCTCAAGGACCCCAAGAAGATGACTCCTAAGGTCATCCAAGGGGTTGTGAACCACCTTAAGAAGGTGGTCTCCGAGCTCGACGAGATTATCGAGCGGCCGCTTGTGGTAAGGAGAAAGAGGGCGCAGAGGAGCATCCGCTCCGCGATACGCTGGATTGGCGAGAGAAATTTCTATCTGGCAAGACGCAGGCTCGAGAAGGCTCTCGAGAATCTGATTTGGCCAGAAGAAGAGTGAGAAGGCTTGGGTCCTAAAGCGGCTCAGGCCTTTTTCTTTTTCAGCCAGCTTTCTGGCTCTCAAACCTTTTGTATTCCTCCGCCATCTCCGGAGTTATAAGTTCAAGAACCTTATCCCTTATCGCCGAGGTTTTGATGACCTCCTCCTCGGCAGCGGTTGGAGCCCACGCCTCAACCTTGTCGGCGACCGCACCGGCCTCTTCCCCCGAAAGACCCACCCGCGTGAGCGCGGAGGAAATCTTAGATTTATCAAAGTCAACTACCTGACCGTCTTTCTTCTCGACCTGAAGCACTTATATCACCCCCTCATCCAAAATACTTTTATTTTTTGCTAAGCACCTCCCAACACCACCCGAAAATGTAGCCCGTTACCCACAAAGAACCGGTAAGAATTATGCCACCCAAGAGGAAGTTTTCTAGGGTTAGGTTCCACGAGCCAAGGACCGAAAGGTCCATCCCGTGCATCCACCACTCTGTAGCGGTTAGCGAGAGATCGGGCAAAAGCCAAACTATGAGGGAACACAAAGCCCAAAGAATCGCTGTTGATAGCGCAAAGGCGTTAGCCAGAACCATTTTGTCCAGCTTCACTTGTTCTTATCACCTCCCCCCAAAAGCAAACCCTTCCCTTCTTTAAGACTAGAATATTAGGTCTCGATTTCACAACCCACCGTTTTCTTTACACTATAGGGTTGGGAAGGTATAATAGTTTTAACCCTCAAAAAGAAAGGAGTATGAGATATGGGACTCAGATTGCGCGATATTCTAGGTCCGCTTATCTGGATGGTACCTCTGGGAGCTGCGACCTTTTTCCTCATGGTCAAGTTTGGAGAGCAAATCTCCATGGAGCGAAGGGCGCAGGTGGCGGTGGAGGAGACCCTTATGGGGCTCAATATCCCCGCCTGCCGCACCGACTCCGAGATTGCCTCCTACCTTGCAAGGGCAGAAGACGCCCTCTACGAGGCCGATCAGGACGCCAAAAGCTACCACTTGAAGCGTGAGGAAAACCAGGAGGTGAATCTCGCGACGCGTTTCAGGGTGAGGTATCTTACCTGGCAACAGGTTGAGCCCCCAGCTTGTGCGGTCGAGATACACGAGCGCATGCTCGCCTACTTTAAGGCTTACGAGCGGGCCTACACCGTGAAGCACAACGGAATCTTGGGAGAGCTTTTAGATCCCGTCTACATGGGCTTCATCGGCGTGGGAGTCGAGAACCTTGAGGTCGCGTGGCGTTTGATCCAGGCCCTCAAAGTCCCACCCCCGCCGCCGAGGAATAACAACTTCCTACACGCCTAAACGCGAACAGGTGTCCGACCCTCCCACGGACACCTTTTCTTTTATCCCATAGAATTTGACCGTTAGCGTTATTGCTGGTAACATTACGGAGGTCTGGTATTGCACCTGCCTTCGGGCAAGGTGCTTGTTTTTGGCTCCTTTAAACCAAAACCTCCCGGGACGCGAAAGGGATTTGAGAGTCTCGAGTCTCTCTCGCGTCTCAGGGGCAGGGGCGCACAAAGATCCGAAACACCTACGTTCAAGGAGCGTACCATGAAGAAACTCTTGTTCGTGGTGGCCGCACTCGCCCTGCTGGTGGCGGCGTGCGTCCCCGAAGGGGTGACCGGCGACGTCCTCGGTTTCTGTGAAGCCGACGGGCGGGTGTACGCAAACCTCACCAACACCACCGACGAAGACGTCGATCTTGAAGGCGCTTGGGGTCTCGGCGTTCTTGGCGCGGGCGAAACCGCGCTCGGATACCTCGAGGTGGAAGACGGCGAAGGACTAGATCCTTGGTGCCCGCCGCCTCCAGAGGTAGAGCTTCCGGTGGCCATCCCTAAGATGTGGCTCCTCACCGGGCCTTACGTTGAGCGAAAAGAGCCCGGCGTCGGCTATTCGGGCCACACATGCATCCTGATCAGCGAATCACACCCCGCTGTGGAGTGGCAGAACGCCAAGTGCTTCCCCATCAACGATCCCACCTGGACGGCGACCAACGCGCCGTGCGCCGGGCCCGTCTATGAAGACGGTTCCGACGAGGGTTTGTGGGCGTGTGATGCGCAGATGCGTGCTGAAGGAGCCGGCCGTCTACCGTTGCACGACGCCGACGGCCCAGATCTGATGGAGGTCTACCAGCAACACCTGTCCAACATCGGCGACGAATAACATCGCCACTAAGGTGCTCTCTCTGCCCCGAGAGCACCTTTTTCTTTTTGCTTCAAAAAAGATTCGGGGCTGGGTAAACGCCGACTATACCCAGCCCCATCCATCAAGGAGGAGAAGATGAGAAACACCGCAGGTTGCCTCTCATGTTGTCCACCAACCAAACGGGCCTGCACGCGCTTGGAAGGCTTGCTTGGCCTGCATGTGCTCTTCTTCTTCCACAAAGAGTCTAACACGAAATTACTCTTCCCCAAACGCCTCCTCAAGAAGAATCTGCATCGCTTCGCGGTTAGGTAAAAGAACCGCCGCTCCGCCTGGTGTTCTCCAGGGGTCAACCATGGAACGCTCAATCGCAAACTGCCGAAGCGCCGCCGAATCCGCAACCACGTCGACCGCGAGAGGGACGAGAGGCAAAGCGTCCCCCAAGGCGACGTCGGTCTCGACCATACCACGATATACCTCGTAGAGATCGGGAACCTTGGAAAGCCCGCCCAGAGAAACCACCTTTCTAAAGATCGCGAGCATCACTTCCTGCTGACGGCGTAGACGGTCGAAGTCCCCGGTTGTTTTCCTCATTCGCACATAGCAAAGCGCCGTCCACCCGTCCATATGGTAAGTTCCTGGTGCAAACCGGTACCAGGTTCCGCCACACTCGTCGGTGAGGTAACCCGTCACCTCGACGTCTATCCCTCCTAGAGTGTCGACTATATCCATAAAGCCCCAGAAGTTGACCAAGACGAAGCGGTCGACCTGCACACCGAAGTTGTAGAGCAGAGTCTGCTTGACGCGCTCCGCTCCTCCCCAACCCCAAGAGGTGTTTACCCTGTCCATACGCGCGCCTGGGACATAGACGTAGAGGTCCCGAGGTATGGAGAGGACGGTTGCGGTTCCCGCGCTTGGGTTTAGCGACACAATCATAATGGTATCGGTCCTAAGGCCCGCAGTATAGGGGCGCTGGTCGGAACCCAAGAGAACCACGTTGAGCGTACCATCGGGAAACTCGATCGGCCTCACGGGGCGGGGGATCTCGGTCGAGGACGGTTCCGAAGGTCCCGCAAAGTTCTCCCACGGGTCAACCGGAGTAGGTGTAGCGGTTGGGGTGTGGGTTACCGTTGGCGTGTAGGTCGCCGTCGGTGTAGGTGTCTGCGTCGGAGTCGGCGTTTCGGTCGCCGAGGCGGTTTTAAACGGCGTCGGAGTCGGCGTCCCAAAAACTGGTAACGGGACGTCAGAGCGGCTGCAGGCCAAAACCGCCGACAAAAGCATAACCGTCGCCGACAAAAGGGTAAATGTTGTCTTTCTCACTCTCTCCTCCTTAATTATGGTTTAGGGTGCTCTCTAGTTGCTTTAATTATATTCTGTCCCACCAAGAAACAGGTAAGATAAACTATGCCTGCTGAAACTGCAACTTTTGCCGGTGGGTGTTTTTGGTGTACCGACGCCATCTTTAGGAAATTGAAAGGCGTGGAGAAAGTAACGGTAGGGTACGCCGGCGGAGAAAAGGGATCCCCGACCTACGAGGAGGTATCAACCGGCTCGACCGGACATCTCGAGGCGGTGCAGATAGAGTTTGACCCCGAGGTTGTCTCCTTTGAAGAGCTTTTGGACGTCTTCTGGACAACTCACGACCCCACCCAAACGGGCGGCCAGGGCCCCGACGTGGGACCGCAATACCAGGCCGCCGTCTTTTACCATTCCGACGAACAAAAAAGCAACGCTGAGAAATCCAAGCGCTCGCTCGAGGAATCCGGGCAGTATAAAGAGCCCATTATGACGCAAATCCTTCCCTTCAAAACCTTCTTCCCAGCCGAAGAATACCACCAAGACTATTTCGCCAAAAACCCACACGCCCCCTACTGCCAGGTGGTGATAAAACCAAAGGTCGAGAAGGTCGAAAACCTATTTCCGAGTAAGTTAATAGAGAATAGGAATAGTGAATAGTTAGGAAAAAATGGAACTGACAGAAAAAGAGTGGCAGAAGAAGCTTTCGCCCGAAGAGTATCGGGTCCTTCGCCAGTGCGGCACCGAACCCCCTTTCTCCGGGCAGTACGTCTATACCAAAGATAAAGGTATTTACCGCTGCAAGGCGTGCGGAAATCCCCTCTTCTCCTCCGAAACCAAGTACGAATCCGGAACCGGATGGCCGAGCTTCTTTGACGTTTTGGAAACCGGGAAAGTAAAACTAAAAGAAGACAAGAGTTTGGGGATGGTGAGTACCGAGGTGGTGTGCTCCCGCTGCGGCGGCCACCTGGGGCACCTCTTTGACGACGGCCCGGAGCCCACCGGAAAAAGATACTGCATCAATTCTCTAGCTCTTAATTTGGATTCTTCCAAAGGGTAGTCAAACCGGCGACCGTCTCCTTAAAGGAGGAAACAAAATGATAAACTACCCCTGTAGGAATGGCTAGAATACTGCGAGTTAGAAAAAAGAGGAAGAAGAAGGGTGGCTTGGGAAAGATAAAACCCTTTCTTTTGCCATCCTCGCTTATGCTTCTGGCGGTTCTAGTTGCCCTTTATATCCTCGTCTTTGGGTTGCCAGGTTTAAAATCGACGACAGCTCCGACCAATCCAGTTATAGAAAACCTTTCCCCCACCTCGGGCTCCGTGGGAGAAGAGGTAACCGTGAAGGGAACCGGATTTACCAAAACCGCAAATAACGTCCTTTTTACCAGCCAGGACAGTATGCCGGGGTATATCTCAAATCTCGAGTCGAAGGACGGGAAGACACTTAGGTTCACGGTGCCCAACGGTTTGGACCTTTGCCCCCCGAGCGCAGAAGACCTTGGAATCCCCTGCTCTCTGGCGTACCCTCAAGTTACCGGCGGGATATATCAGGTCGAGGTTTACAACTCTCAAGGGGGGAGTAACAGCACCACCTTCACGGTAACGGATTAGTGGCGATAGCTAGTCACTAAATCAAAACTCACCGCCCATTCCGGCGCCGGGCGGCATTTGTGGGGTTTCCTTCTTCTCCTCCGGAATGTCGGTTATGAGGGACTCGGTAGTCAAAACCATAACCGCGACGGAGGAGGCGTTTTGCAGGGCGCTCCGTGTAACTTTGGCCGGATCGATGATACCTCGCGAGACCACGTTGCAAAACTCTTCCCTTAGGGCGTCCCAACCCCACTGGGCGGCGTCAGCCGAGCGTTTTCTTTCGATCTCAGAAACCACATATCCGGCGTCCACGCCAGCGTTTGCTGCGATAGCGCGAAGCGGCTTGTCGAGCGCCTTATAAACGATGTCCCGACCAAGCGCAACGTCCGCATTTTCTTTGGATGCGGAAAGCTTCTTTACGGATTCTCTCGCCCTAAGAAGGGTGATACCTCCGCCGGGAACTATCCCCTCCTCAAGCGCCGCCTTGGTCGCCTCGTACGCGTCCGTCACGCGGTGCTTCTTCTCCTTCATCTCGACCTCAGTCGCCGCTCCGACGTAGATAACCGCGACCCCACCCGAGAGCTTGGCGAGACGCTCTTCGAGCTTCTCACGGTCATATTCGGCCTCGGCAGCCTCGATTTGCGATTTTATATGCTCCACCCGAGCGTTGATATCCCGCTTGGTTCCCTTTCCTCCGACGATGATGGACTCCTCCTTTCCGGCAATAAGCCGGTCGGACTGGCCCAAATCGTCCAAAGTCACGGAGTCCAATTTCCGTCCGGTATCCTCCGAGATATAATTTGCACCAGTCAATATTGCTATATCCTGGAGCATCTCTTTTCTTCTATCCCCGAAACCCGGTGCCTTTACAGCTACCACATTTATTGTGCCCCTAAGCTTATTAACTACCAAAGTGGCGAGTGCCTCCCCGTCGATATCGTCGGCGATTATAACTACATTCTTGGTTGTTTTGACTACATTTTCCAAAACGGGGAGTAGGTCGTTTAAGGCGGATAACTTCTGATCGGTTATCAACACGCGAGGCTCCTCGACCACGGCTTCTCCTCGATCGGCGTCGGTAATAAAGTAAGCGGAAGCAAAGCCCTTGTCTATGACCATACCTTCTTTGTACTCGACGGTGGTTTCCAACCCTTTACCTTCCTCGACGGTTATCACCCCGTCGTCGCCGACCTTCTCAAATGCCTCGGCGATAAGCTCACCTATCTCCTGGTCCTGGGAGGATATCGCGGCGATTTGGGCTTTCTCCTCCTTAGACTTTATGGGTTTGGCTATCTTTTCGATTGCGGCTGTAATCGCCTCGACCGCCTCTTCAATCCCACGCTTTAAAAGCATAGGATTGGCTCCGGCGGCGATCGCCTTAAGGCCTTCGTTCACAATCTGGGCGGAAAGCAGGGTCGCGGTTGTTGTGCCGTCACCCGCGACGTCGTTGGTTTTGGAAGCGGCCTCCGAAACGAGCTGTGCCCCCATATTCTCGAAAGGGTCCTCGAGCTCAATCTCCTTGGCGACCGTCACGCCGTCGTGGACTACATTCGGCGCTCCCCATTTCTTGTCGAGTGCTACGTTTCTCCCTTTGGGGCCCAAAGTGGTAACCACCGCTCGGGCCAGTTTGTCTATCCCTGCTTTAAGTTTTTCCCGCGCCTCCTCGGCGTAGATTACTTGCTTTGCCATCTTCCATTCACCCAACAACGGCCAGTATGTCGTCCGCGTCTACTATTAAGTACTCCTTTCCTTCTTGATCTTTGATTTCGTCTCCGCCAAAGCGTTTATAGAGCACGTGGTCGCCAACTTTAACCTCGGGTTTTATAAGCTCCCCCTTTTCTCGCTTACCCGGCCCTACCGCAAGAACCTTCCCCTCCTGCGGTTTTTCTTTCGCGGTATCCGGAATGACAAGGCCTGACGGGAGCTTCTCCTCTCGCTCGAGGGGCTGCACCAGTACGTTATTTCCAAGCGGCTTAACCTTAAATTTCATGAGCTCAAAAGTTGTTTCGCGGACACCTTAGAGCGCGCCTAAGGCAGGGGCTCACACAATTTGTCATTCTAAACACGACGGCTATTCTTGTCAAGGGTGAACACGCAAAACCGTGACTGCGGCTCACTTTTGTTTGGATTTCGCAAAGCCGAGTCCAAATCAAGGGTTATCAGGAGAAAAATCCGGGTTTCGATGTTTTAGAGAGTAGAGCTTGACCCGGTAGGCCGAAAGGATTCTTCTCGATAAGTCGATGGGGTGGAAAAAGATGCGCTCTCGCTCGACAATCTCTCGGGTCCTTCTTTTTCTCATATAGTAGAGCTGTAACCGATGCAACAAATAGTCAGTCGCGGTCAAAAATAGGTTTAAGAGTCTTTCTAAAACGTTTCTCTTTCTCGGGGCTTTTATCTTAATTTCCGGAATTTCCGCGTTTGGGAGGTACTTCTTAACCCAAGGATTTTCACCTAAGAATCTAAGATGCGTAAATTCCCGCGCCCAAAGGGGTCGAGCCAAATAAACCTCGTGGGCGGAAAAAAGATTTTGTTCGCCCTCCGGTACCCTAAGAGCGTTCTCCGCCAAAAACATATTTAGACAAACCATGTCGGGCGCTTTCTCCACTCCCGGCTTTCGCTTGACCCTCAAAACCGAGAAAAGGAGGTAGGATAAGAGCCGAACAAGCCAGACCCTTCCTTTGGCGGTTACTACCAAAAAATCAATATCGTCTTCCTCTTTGGCGTTTCCCGCAGCCAGTGCCCCGGTTAAAAAAACCGCCTTCACCCACGGAATCCTGCGAAGGTGTCTTGATAGACGGAGCGCCCGTACATATTTTTTCTCGCTTATCTTTTCGCGGCGCGCGCGCTCCCCAACCACCTCATTCCGGCCCGGCAGGTGGTAAAACCCATCCATCTTTGAGATTTGTCGCTCCGCTACAAGTTGCGCCAGAGTCCGTCGCACCGATAGAGCATCACCCTGGTGCTCGACCAGGAAGCGAATAACCTCATCCTCGGTTAAGGGGTAGTCAAAAAGATCACGATAGCAAAGCGTCCTTAAAATAGCTTCCCCGACCTCCTCCATACCTACAGTTTAAGGTTTAAATTCCAAAGTTCAAAGCGCAAGGTTCAAGGCCCTATTGGCTAACCGATCGGCGTGGGCGTTTTTCTCTCTCGAAACGAGCTTGTAGGTGACCGCCGGGAATTCCTTCTCTTTGCTCCTGACTTCGGTTATCAACTCTCTGAGATGCCGAGCTTTTACCTTGAAGTCCCCTTTAAGCTGCGAGACGACAAGCTGTGAATCCATAACACAAACCAAACTATCCCCGCTTTTCACTCTTCGCTTTGCCAGCTCCAAACCAAGAAGAAGCGCTTTGTATTCGGCCTCGTTATTGGTCATCCGACCCAGAAATTGGGATTTCTCCTCAAAAATTGTTCCGCCCCCGTTCTTTAAAACCACCCCGGCGGCGGCCGGTCCGGGGTTGCCGCGGGAGGCGCCATCTGTAAACAAAAAATAACGCACAACCAATAGTATAGTACAGCTCTGGTTTTGCGGGATTTGGTCACTCTTGGAAGAAGTAATAGAATGAATTTGGAATGCGTATCCTTCTTGCCTACGGGCAAAGACAATTTTCCAAAAAGCTTAAGGAGAGACTTGAAAAGGAGGGACATGCGGTATCCATCCTGGAAAAAGGGAGACCGCCGCGGGCCGCCTACGACGCCGTGGTTCAGCTCGGCCGCGACCCTGCAGACCTTGCCGAGGGAACGCGGGATCTTCTGGAGAAGGTAGTAAAGGATAAAGCGAGGTTTTTCCTCGTCTTATTCAGAACCGACGAGCGCCTTTATGAGGAGGCAAGCGGATTCGCCAAAAGCTTGACCTTAGAGTGGGAGCAAAAGAAGAATGTTCCGACGACAGTTTTGAACCTAGCGCGACTTTACGGACCGGGAATCGAAAACAAAGACGCCGGCGCTGTCGGGCACCTGATTAAAGAATTTCAGGAAGAGGAATATCTAACCTTATACGGGCGCGGCGAGGATACGGACTATTATCTTTACATAGACGACGCGATAGAAGGCGTGGCTCGTGCTATCGAAGAAGCGCGTCGCAGCGAAACCTATTCCGTCTCCCCCTCCTCACCCACCTCCTCCGAGGCAGCGGCACGACTATTAACCGAGATCGGCGGAGGACGCCACGACTTACGCTTCCACCGCGGGCTCACATCAGTAGAAAGTAAGGGAAAAGTAGAGGGCAAGCCGTTACCTAAGTTCGAGCCTAAGACGTCGTTTGAGGAAGGCGTTTTGAGCATTCTAAAAACACAAGGCGCGCCCCAAGCAAAGAAATCCGCAGATCTCCCGCACCTTAGAGCACCTCTTATCAAATGGCGGCCGCGGTTGCACTTGCGAGCGCCTAAGAAGCGCGAACTTGTAACCGGCGCGCTGGTTCTTATTGTCGTCGCTCCCCTTATCTATCTAGGCACGGAGACGACGCTTGCCCTTTGGCAGCTCAAGAAGACCAAAGACGCTCTATTGTCGTTTGACTTCGCCCAGGCGCAGACAGCAGCGCGGCGATCTATGGAGGGTTTTGAGAGGCTCGGTAAGTTTATACCTCAAGCTCGCGCGGGTCGCTACGCCGCGGAGGCGGCTTACGAGATCTCCTTGGAGGCGGACACCCTCGAGGCCGCCATAGAAAATCTTCGAAGAAGCTACAGAGGTGGGGAAGTCTCTCCCCAAAGTGAAGGTGATTTTCGATCGTTTGCCGTCTCTCTTGAATCTGCCAGACAAAAACTGGCCGTCTCTCTGCTCGAGGTTAAGTCCTCCCCTCTACCTTCTCTACCTCAAGGCAACGCCGCCATAAAGGAAGTCGAGGAGCTTATAGAGACCGCGACGGAGGCGCTTGATATCGCCATACCCTTCGCTAAGGAGGCGCCGGACTTTTTAGGTTATAAGGGTCAGCGAAACTACTTAATCCTCTTTCAAAACTCCACCGAACTACGCTCTCAGGGAGGATTCGTGGGGTCTCTTGCCGTCCTGAGTTTAAAAGACGGCGGGATAGAGAACCTCGAGTTCTTCGATTCTTATGAATTCGACAGCGGACCCAAAGCCCTCTCGCATCCTGCGGTAGCGCGCTTTCTTGAAGTCTCATCCGTTCCGCTTCGCGAGGCCAACTTCACCCCTTCCTTCCCCCAGGCGGCTAGAGATATCTCCGCCATCTTCGAAGAAGCCCACGGCGCTACCTTGGATGGGGTGTTGGGGGCCACACTGACTTTCGCTAAAGATCTGGTTGGGGCGACGGGCGAGCTCGAGGTGGCCGGGTTCGAGCGAACGATAACCGCCGATAACTTATTTGAAGTTACAACCCAGGAGGTAGAGCTTGATTTCTTCCCAGGCTCGACCAAGAAAAAACGCTTTATGCAAGGCTTGGGAGAGGCGCTTATTGGTAAGCTTTTCTCTCTTGAAACCAAAAATCTATCTAGCGTCGTCGCGGTGGCGGAAGAAGCGCTCGAGGAGAAAAACTTGCTTCTTTACTTCAAGAACGCTCAACTGGCACAGGCGGTCTGGGAGGCAGGCTTTGACGGCCACATACCCCAAAACGAGGGAGACTTTCTTCTGGTCCTCGATAATACCTCGTCCGGAAAGGTCAACGAAGTCTGGGTGGAAAGGGGTGTCTCCTATCGTGTTTTCGCCCCCGACAAGGAGCAAGACATTCGCGGCGAGGTCACGGTGACTTGGGAGCACAAGGGGACGGACGCGTGGCCCTCCAAAAGCTATGACAACCTCCTCATGGTTCTCGTTCCCTCCGGGACAAGGTTTCTGGCCGCGCGCTTGAACGGCGAGTATTACTACAACACATTCGTTTTCGAGCAAGACGGAAAGACCGGATTCGCTGCCTACTTCGAAGTTCCCAACCAATCCACGACGGAGTTTATCTTTACCTACGAACTACCCTTCGGACATCCGCAGGACATAACTAGCTATAGCCTTACGGTCGGGAAACAACCGGGAACATCGGGGGACCAGTTTTCCTTTGCGTTTGAGGAGCCGATAGGCAAAGAGGCGGTATCGGAGGATCTCAGCCGAGATGGCGGCAGGCTCGTCTTCGAAGGAACGCTCGAGCGCGACCTTACATTTGATATCGAAGTAGGACAAAGATAAGGGAGCGTGTTAAACTTTTCCTCGATTTATGGAACTTTCGGCTAAGAAACGCAAAATTCTAGGCAAGAAGGTCAAATCCCTAAGGCGCGGCGGCGTCCTGCCTGCCGTCGTCTTTGGCGGGGGGAAGCCATCGCTTCCAATTGAGCTGGACGAGACGGAGTTCAGTAGGGTTTACAACGAGGCGGGAGAGTCGACCGTAATAGACCTTATACTCGGTAAAGACAAGCAAGACGTCCTAATTTCCGAGGTTCAGATCGACCCTTTAGGAAAAGTTATCCACACCGACTTAAAGCGGGTCGCGGCCGGCGAAAAAATCACGGCCAACGTGGCGATCGAAATCGTAGGCGAGGCGGCGCCCGTTAAAACCGGCGAAGGTATCCTTTTACCCCTCTTGGATGAGATTGAGGTCGAGGCTTATCCGAAAGATCTGCCGTCAGAAATCAAAGTGGACGTCTCCAACCTCACCGAGATTGGGCAGGGTATTGAGATAAAAGACTTACCTATAGACCCCAGAAAGGTGGAAATCTTAGGACACGAGTCGAACGAGCTCGTCGTAAAGATCGATTACCCCCAGGTCGAAGAGGAGGAGGAGGAGGAGGAAGCGCCAGTTTCTGAGGAAGCGGCGGTTGCCGCGGTTGAGGCGACCGAGGAGAGACCGGAGGGCGAAGGGGAAGAGGAAACCTCTACCGAAAAAGAACCGCAAGAGTCGGAAGAAGAAAAGCAAGACTAGATTTACCTTTTAAGCGCTGCAGGCCAGGAGCTTTGCAGCAAGAGACCTTTCATATCCAACTCCTTCCATACCTCCTCCGTTACAAACGGCATAAAGGGATGCAGCAGCTTCAACGACGTGGTTACCAAGGTTGAAAGGGTATAGATCGCACCCAAATCCCCGGTTTTCAAGCGCCCCTTCGCTTTTTCAATATAAACGTCTGCCACCCTGTGCCATACAAACTCGTAAAGCACCTCGGCGGCGTGGGAGAACCGGAAATTATCAAGGCCGCGGCCAACCTTGCCTACTACCCCGTCTAGTTCCCTTAGAAATTCCACGTCCGTCTTCTCCAATTCCTTTGGTTCGTCGACCGAAACCTTCACACCCTCAAGGGACATCTTCGTAAACCGCCCAATATTCCAAATTTTGTTGGCAAAATTCCTCATCCCTTCGATCTTCTTCTCCCCAATCTTTGAGTCATTACCGGCGGCGACTCCCCAAATCAGAGCGAACCGCAAAGCGTCCGCTCCGTAAGTTTCGACTATGTCCATTGGATCGACCACGTTGCCAGCCGATTTGCTCATCTTCTTCCCAAACGCGTCGCGTACCAACCCGTGAAGATAGACGGTCTCAAAAGGGATTTTTCCCGTTGCAAAAAGACCGAGCATTATCATACGCGCGACCCAGAAGAACAGGATCTCGTATCC
This sequence comes from uncultured Candidatus Saccharibacteria bacterium, assembly GCA_964348395.1. Lineage (GTDB taxonomy): Bacteria > Patescibacteriota > WWE3 > 9FT-COMBO-53-11 > 9FT-COMBO-53-11 > CAYGCK01. Next base: position 49,266 of record CAYGCK010000001.1, read on the forward strand.
GGTTTCCATAACGCTGGTGGGGTAAAAGTATTTGAAGTCCTGGCTGTGCTTGCCGTTCCAAGAAAACCCTAGCGTGGTATAGGGCCACTGACCCGAGGAGAACCAGGTGTCAAAGGTATCGGGGTCTTGGATTATGTTGGTACCTTTGCACTTTGGGCATTTTGGCGGCTTTCTGGTTTGAACAAAGACCTGCCCGCATCCCTCGTCCCCGCGAGCTATCTCTGGATTCATAGATTTTTGAAGCTCGGAGAGACCCTTGGTCCCGCAGTACCAAACGGGCATCCTATGCCCCCACCACAGCTGTCTGGAAACGTTCCAATCCTCGATGTTCTCCATCCAATGGAAGAAAACTTTATTAAAGCGCTTGGGTAGTATCTTTATCTTTCCGCTTCTGACCGCTTTCATAGCGTCCTCGGCGAGCGGTTTCGTCTTTACGAACCACTGAAGTGATAGTAGGGGTTCAACTGTGGTCTTGCAACGCTCGCAGATCCCGACCGAGTGTGTGTAGTCTTTAATATTTTCTATTAGGCCTTTAGTTTTCAAATCCTCGACCACCTTTTTTCTAGCTTCTTTTTTAGAAAAACCTTCATAAGCGCCTCCCTCGGCGGTTATCCTGTCGTCAAAACCGATAACCGTGACCTGGGACAGGTTGTGGCGCGCGGACATTTCGTAGTCCGCGGGGTCGTGGGCAGGGGTAACCTTGACCGCCCCCGTCCCAAACTTAGGATCGACGGCGTTGTCTTTGATAACGGGAATTTCGCGATTTAAAAGAGGGAGAACCGCTGTTTTGCCGACAAGTTTTTTATAGCGCCTGTCCTTCGGATTTACTGCAACTGCTGTATCTCCGAGCATGGTTTCGGGTCGGGTGGTAGCAACAACGACGTGCGATCCTCCCCCTTTAAGCGGGTACCTTATGTACCAAAGTTTGGTTTTTTTCTCCTCGTGTATAACCTCTAGGTTGGAAAGAGTGGTCTCACACCGCGGGCACCAGTTGACCAGACGCTCGCCGCGATAGACCAACTCCCTCTTGTGAAGACGAACAAAAGTTTCAAGCACCGTATCGCTTATTTTTGGATCAAGTGTGAACTTCTCTTTACTCCAACCGCAGCTCGCCCCTAAGGCGCGGAGTTGGTCGTACATAGCTTTCTTGTTCTTTTGGGTAAAGTTATAAACTTCCTTGTAGAAACGCTCTCGGCCCAGATCCCGGCGGGTTTTCCCCCGCTTGCCAAGCTCCCGCTCGTAGACGACCTGAGTCAAAATTCCCGCGTGATCGGCGCCCGGGAGCCATAACGACTCGTCCCCTCGCATCCTGCGGTAGCGGATCATAATATCTTGCAGCGTCACGAAAAGGGCGTGCCCAACGTGCAAGGGTGCGTTGGCATTTGGGGGAGGCATGATAATAGTAAAAGGGCGACTTGACGGCTTGACGGCCGGGGAAAAGGCGCCGGAGCGCTCCCATTTTTTATATATTTCCTTTTCAACAGTTTGCGGTTTGAAGGTCTTATCCATGGGAGTTCAGAGTATAAACCGTCTACTCATACGTGTAAATCTTACCCCGATACTCCCCCTTTATCAAAGAGCGAGTCTTGGCGGTTGGGCGAAGTGTATAAAGGTCGGACGCGTCCCCTATCGTCTTCGCGGACAGGTATTCGTTGAAGCGCGGGCGAAGTTCTTCGATTAAAATCCCGTGCTTGAAAATCTCCTCTTGCACGGCGAGCGCACGAACGGAGTCGAGTGAGCCGTACGACAAAAACACCCGCGCTCGCTCGCCGCGGGTTACGGCTTCGATTGCGCGCGAGAGAAAAAGGGAGACGCCTTGCGGGGTGTAGGGCGGGTCGGTAAAAACCACGTCGAAGGAGCGGGTGAGCCTTTTGGGGAGAGGGCTTGCCAAGTTATGCCGCACGATAGAGATTGCCCCTTTGCCCTCTTTTTTAATCACAGCGAGGACGTCAGGATCGACGTCCAAAACCCAAAGCTCACTATTTTTAGCTTTCGCTAGACAAGCGAGAGAGGTCAGGTCGAAATCGCCAAGAAACAGTATCTTTGAGTCGGTCAAGAAACCTAAAGTTGCTAGAAGATCGGCGCGGGCGTGGACGGTCTTTTCGGTTGCGCCAAACTGATCGAATGTCCTTTTAGGTTCGGGCCGAAAGGAGGAGAGGGTAGGCTCGCTCATACATAATCTACTTACTCTTCCTCCGTCACTACCCCTTCGAGTTGATTGATAGTTGCTTGAGCGGTTCCCAAAGCCTCGGTCGCGGTCTTTCCGGCCAAGACGTCCCGAACCGCTTGTTTCAAGGCGTCGGCGTACGAGTCGTTCCCAGAGAAGTCCACGATCTTGCCGGATACCGCGTTCGCAGCGGATCCAAGAAGAGAGCCTAAAACATCGTGCTCCTCCACGGCCGAAGCGAGCGAGCGAAGGGCATAGGGTTCGCCAAAAAGACGCGATTGGCTCGCGGTGGAATAAAACGTCCTCTGCTGCTCCTCTTCCGTCAGGAATTTCAAAAACGCCCAAGCTACGTCAGTCCCTTCGCTCGCCCGGGAAACCCCTTCCATCCAAAACGTTCCCCAGTGTACCCCACCCTCCCGCGCACCGGGCAGCTGGGGAACGGCGACGGCGGCGAGCTCTATTTGCGGATTAAGGTTTACTACGTCGAGAGCCCTCCAGGAAGGTGCGACAATCATTGCAACCTGCTCGTTAGCAAAAGCGTTGACCGAAAAAGGCAACGTAGCGTCCCACACCCTATCCTCCGTCGAGAAATTGGTGTAGAAGGTCAACGCGTCCGAGGCCGCCTGTGTCCCCAATTCTGTAAGTGGGTTGACTCCGCTTTGGGCGAAAAGAAGAGAAAGTATATCCGCGGAATGTGAAACGTTGTCGCCGGTCCCAAAAGCCGCTCCGGAGAAAAGTATCTTCCCCCGTTCCGAGTCGTTCCCTTCCCACGTCGTGAGACGCACCGCCTCTCGCCTAAAATCCTCCCAAGTTTTTATAGTCAAGGACACGTCAACTCCTTCAAAAAATTTTTTGTTGTAGAAAAGGACCAGACCGTCGTATTCGAGTGGAATCGCATAAATATCCGCTCCCGCCTTAGCAGAGCTTAAAGCAACGGGGTAAAAACGAAGAACGTATTCCTCCTCGGTCAAAACGTCGACTGGCAAAGAGGATAGGTTCGAGGAGAAGTCTGCAACCCAAGAGTTGTGAATTCTAAAGATATCAGGACCGGTCCCCTGTGCAAGACGCGTTAGGAGGGTTTCTTTGTACTGCTCGAGCGAGCCGAACGAGCGTTTTTCATAGACTACGGACACGTCCACGTTGGGGTTTTCGCTTTCGTAGGCCTGCTCAAAGCTTGAAATAAGCGGCTGTATCACGTCGGCCTCCTCCCAAAGACCCCAGTAGGTCAGCTCGACGGTTCGCTTACCTCCGAAAAGCGACCCTATAATCGGGATTTTAGAAAGATCAAGAGATAGAAAAGTAAAAGCCAAAAACCCTAGAAGAACAACTATACCAACGATAATAAGAGGTCTTATAAGTCCCCTGATTCTCTCGATCATGTTCCCTGCGGGCGGGGTGGGAGGCGGAGGGGGAGGTGCTTGTGGTGGAGACGGCGGAGGAGGTGGCGGCGGGGCCGGCTTGGGGGGCGCTGCTGGGAGCTTAGGTGCTGGCGCTGCTGGCGGCGGGGCCGGTTGAGGCGGAGCCGGCGGTTGGGTTTTAGGGGGGGAAGGGGTAGTCGCCCCCCCGGGAGGCGGAAGGCTCGGTGAATCTTCCTTGACAGGCAGGTTTTCAGAAGGAGTGGCAGGTTTTTGCTCCATCATCCTTGAGAATAGCTGAAGGAGAGTCCTAAAGTCAAAGAAAGAAGAAAAAGACCTTGAGGGGAGGTAAGGAAGTAATGGTCAAAAAGTCCCAGAAGAACGATCTGGGAAAGGGAAACGGCAAGAAGCCGTTGCTTCCTCTTTACAGTCGTCCAGAAAGCAAAAGCGAAAAGAAGGAGAAAGGATAAAAGGGCAAACCCCCCGCTTTCCGCGGCCACGAGGGCGAAAATGTTGTGAACTGGTTGAATGAATAAGGTCAGCCCCGATGGAACGCCAAATTCAGGAAGGTGTCGGGTAAAAGTGCTCAAGCCAACACCCCAAAAAGGAGCGCTCTTGAACATGGAGAAAGCGCTTTTCAGCAGGTCTACTCGCCGCGAAACGGAGAGATCTCCGAAGAAGGTTTGGTAGCCCATCAAAAAAAGCGCCATTTTCCTGGTTAGTATGAGAAACCCAAGAAAGCCTAGGCTTAAAGATACAAAAGCGGTCCGCGAGAAGGATATAAGGGTTCCAAAAAAGCCAGACACAGCAAGACCCCACAAACGTGTCGAAAGAACCCAAAGAAAGACCACGCTTGCTACACCGCCTAGGACGTTGGGGTGGGGAAAGGTTGCATAAGGTCTGAGCACATCCGCCCCCAAGAAACTGGTTTTGGCGACTCCAGCTAAAGATGGGTAGATGGTGGGTTCCCCCAAAAACCAGTATCCGAAAATATTTCTTTGCAAAATAAATTGAGTGAGAGCCAAAAGAAAACTCCAAAGAACACCCGCCCCCACTAGCAAGAACACTTCCCGTCTTCTGCTCCAAGATACATTTTGCGAAACCCAATAAGAAAATATGAGCCACAGAGAAATCTCCAAGAACCGAACCAGAGATACTACTCTAAGGTCACTTAGAAAAACCGAGGGAAGAAGAGAAAAAAGAAACAAAGTTAGCAAAAGAAGAAATATTCTGTGTTCCCCCACGGGTTTCTTCCAGGAGGAGGTGATAAGAAGTAAGAAAACAAGAATTTCCGTTAAATATAAAGCGGGAGAGAGGTAATCTACCAAAACCCCCAACACATAAGAAGAGGGAGTTACAAAGTGTTTTGCAAGATTTGCGGGAAATAAGATGAAAACTAATATAAAGATAAGTCGTTGTAGTAGGGCCCGTGGATTGGTGGAAAAACTCCGCTCTAATCTGATAAAGAGTTTCCTCGTCTTGTGGAAAGCCTGTTTAAGGAGCATTTACTTGTTGGGGAACACTTCGTACTTATTTTGACAAAAAAGGGCTTAGGCGGTTTTCCCCAAAATTTCCACACGGAGGGTGTCGATCTGGTTTTTGAGAAGGGTGTTCTGCCTCAACTCCTTTTCTATCTTGTCGACACCGTAAAGAACGGTGGTGTGGTCGCGGTCTCCTAAAAGACCCCCTATGTCTTTAAGGGAAAGGCTGGAAAGGTCTCGTAGAAGATAAGCGGCGACGTGTCTGGCGGTAACGACTGTTCTGGTTCTTTTTTCGGATTTGACGGCGCTTTCTTCGACGTTGAATCGTTTACAGACGGTGGAAACTATATCCTCTGGGGAGCCGGCGGCTCCGGCTGAGGCGCTGGGCAAGAGCGCACTGATAAGCTCTTTGGTTGGAGAAACACCGTGGGCCGAAGATACGGCTAAAAGCTTTTGCAGGAGCCCCTCGAGTTGTCTTATGCTCCCGGTGATATGCTCGGCTATCTCCAAAACGACTTCGTCCTGCAGCGTAGCTCCCTGCTCGGCCGCCTTTCTTTTAAGAATCTCCATTTTCATATCGAGGTCGGGGGTCTGGATGTCGGCGACCATTCCCCCGGAGAATCGTGAGACGAGTCGTTCCTCGAGCCTTTTTATACCCGAGGGATGGCGGTCGGAGGTTAGGACTATCTGCTTGCCGGAAAGATAGAGCTCGTTAAAGGTGTTGAAGAACTCCTCTTGCGTCGCTTCCCGTCCGGCAAGAAACTGAATGTCGTCGACCAAAAGCACGTCGACTTGACGATATCTTCTTCGAAAGCTCGAGGTAGAGCGCTTGTCTTGAATCGCTTTAATAAGCTCGTTGGTGAAGCGCTCACTCGGGGTATAAAGGACCCGGGTTTTGGAATCACGCTCTTTTATGGCGTTTCCCACAGCGTGAAGAAGATGGGTCTTTCCAAGCCCGACGCCCGAGTGAAGAAATAAAGGGTTGTGTAGATTTCCGGGTCTCTCTACGACAGCCTGCGCCACGCTCGTTGCTAGTTGATTCGAGAGGCCTACCACAAAAGATTCGAAAGTATAGGAGGAGACGAGGCCGTCAAGCTCTCCGGATTTAAAGATGGGCCCGAGCTCTTGCGCCTTAGCCGAAGCAACTTTCTTGACCGCAAACGACGCGGTACAGGAGATCCCGGACAAGGTACTCAACGTTTCCTCTATCTTTGCACCATAGCGATGTTTTAGGTACTCCGTGGATAGCCTGTTGGGACAGGAGACGACTGCGACACCGTCGTCGAAGGAATCGAGAGCGGTTCCGGAGAAGAAAGCCCCCACAACCGCCTTCGAAAGCTCCGTCTCCAGGCAGGAGATAGTGTTTTTCCAAATCTCTCTGTTGTCTTGCATGGCTTGCGTGGGGCAGGGGGATTTAATTTCGCTTAAAGCCTTTAAGCTAAAGAGGCAGGGACAGCAAGCTAAATCTAAAAAAGCTATCAACGCCCTGTCAAGATAGTTTTGGAAGTTTTGGGTGTATGTTATAGTAGTCTAGCCCTTGGGAAAGAACCAATGCGCGCGTCATAACCTTATAACGAAAGGAGCACAATAATTACCCATGCCAAAAAGGACATATCAGCCTAAAAAAAGAAAGAGAAAGCGAGTCCATGGATTTTCGAAGCGAATGCGAACCGCCGGCGGGCGAGCCGTTCTTAAGCGGAGGAGGAAGAAAGGACGAAAGCGCCTGACTTAATGTTATCCAAGAGGAACCGGCTTTTATCGGATTTCGATTTTAGAAGGGTCCGAAAGGTTGGGGAGAGATTCGATACCTCATACTTCTCTTTATTTATCGCCAGGTCTAAGAAAGACATCCCCGCACGCTTTGGTTTCGTGATCTCTTTGAAAGTTAGTAAAAGCGCCGCCAAAAGAAACAGGGTTCGGAGAGTTTTGACTAGTGAAGTGGAAAAAGCTCTCCCCCAAATAGCGGGCGGTGTAGAAGCTGCCTTTTTTGTCCGAATTCGGGCGGTTGGGGCCGACGTCCAGGAGCTTAGAAAGCAGGTTCGAAGAACCTTTCGGGAGGCAGGGATCCTAAAAGAGGAAAACACTTGAAAGTTTAGCCCCTTGCCTGCACAATGGTGTATATATGAGCGCTAAAAAGATTATCTTACGAGCCATCGACCTCTACCAGAAAACCGTATCCCCAGACCACGGGGTTTTGGGTAAGGCGGTTTTAGGAGGGTCGTGCCGGTTCGAGCCAACCTGCTCCCAGTATTCGCGGGAAGCCATGGAAAGGTACGGAGTCTTGAGAGGAAGTTTTTTGGGAGTAAGAAGAGTTTTACGCTGCCATCCGCTGGCGAGAGGAGGATATGACCCGGTGCCGCGACTTAAAGGCGGCGGTCTTTTGGAATCATGAATCTCTGGAACACGTTCCTTATCGATCCTTTGACATCGGCTCTTTTTTTCCTTTATCAAAACTTGGGGCAGAACTTAGGCCTTGCGATTATTGCTTTGACTTTGGGCCTTAGAATTCTCCTTTTTCCTCTTGCTTTGCCTGCAATCCGTTCGACAAAAGTTCAGCAGGAGCTGAAACCCGAACTTGACAAGATAAAGAAAAAGTACAAGGGAGACCGTCAAAAGATGTCTGTCGCCCAGATGGAACTCTTCAAGAAGCGTGGGGTTAACCCTTTTGCAGGATGTCTTCCTCAAATTTTACAGCTTGTTATCCTCATAGCTCTCTATCGCGTCTTTATTGTGAACCTAGGAAACGGCGCCCTGGACCCGCATTTTCTGATTTGGGATTTGTCCGTAAGAGATAGATATCTGATACTCCCCATTTTGGCCGCAGCGGTTCAATTTTTCCTCTCTAAAATGACGCTTCCGCAGGTTTCCGAAGAGCACAAGGCGGCGCACGAGGCAGGAGGGAGGGAGGAAGATTTCGCAACCGCCTTCCAGCGCCAGAACCTTTATATCTTTCCTATCTTGACGCTTATTCTGGGTTTCCAATTTCCGGCGGGTCTTATGCTCTATTGGCTCGTCTCTTCCCTGATTCAGCTTTTGCAGCAGTGGGTGACGGTCCGTATCTTGTGATACTCTTTTAAGAGGTAGATGATTGAAGTTACGAATTTCCTTAAAGGAAAATCCGAGGAAGTCACAAAACGTATGGGTCTTGAGGCGGAAGCCTCAGTCTCCACAGATGACGATAGGGTCATGGTTGAGCTTAAAGCGCGCGACGAGGAAGATACCCCGCTTCTTATCGGGTTTCACGGTCAGACTCTAAATTCTCTTCAAACCATCTTGCGCACAATGGCGTTTCGCGCGTTTGGTGAAGTTCCTTCTGTTTTGGTTGAGGTAGGAGACTACCGGAGAAATCGTGAGGAGGAGATAACCCGACGAGCGCTTGAGGCGGCGGACAAGACGAGATTCCTCCTAAAAGAGGTGTCATTCCCGGCTATGTCCGCCTATGAGCGGCGTATCATTCACATAGCTCTTTCTGGGGAAAAGGGAGTCAGAACCGAAAGTCGAGGGGAGGGACGCGAGAGACATGTGGTGGTTGTACCAGAGGGGCAAGGACGCGATTAACCGTCGCTAGCTTTAAAAAATATGAAAGTAACTATACTTCAAGAAAATCTTCTGCCGAAGCTCTCTGCGGTTTCCAGGTTCGCCTCTTCCCGCGCAGCGCTCCCTGTTTTGGAAAACATTCTTTTGACTGCGGAGCGCGGAGTTCTAACTTTAAGCGCAACCGATTTAGACACCGGGGTGAGGACTAGCGTGGGTGCGAAGGTTGAACGTGGGGGCTCGACCACTGTTCCCGCGCGGCTTTTGGTTGGACTTATTGGAAACCTTCCCCCGGGACGTCTCATACTCTCCTCGCAGAAAGATATTTTAACTGTCGAGGCCGAAGATTTTGCCTCCAAAATCAATGGTCTTTCCTCCGAGGAATTCCCGGCGTTTGTTGAGGAAGGAAAGAAAGCATTCGCGATTGACGCCAAAACTTTTAGGGAGGCTATCACGCAGGTTTCCTTCGCGGCTGCTCAAGACGAGTCGCGCCCTATTTTAACCGGGCTTTTACTTCGTCTAGATGGTGGGATTTTGACTCTGGTGGGGGTTGATGGGTTTCGTCTTGCGGAGAAGAGGATAAAGATAGAGGGGACGGATATGTCCGTTGTTGTGCCCTCCCGATCTTTTGCTGAAGTTTCAAAACTTATGAGCGGAGAGGTTGAGGTTTTACAGTCTGAGGGCGGTCAGCTGATTTTCAAGAGCGAAGATTTCACGGTTTTCGCTCAAGCGCTTGAGGGGGAATTCCCGGAATACGAGCAAATAATACCCTCGAATTTTGAGACGAAAATTACCTTTAGCAAGGACGAACTTTCAAAAGCGGTTCAGCTTACCTCCATATTCTCTGAGGTTGGGACGGGAATTATTTCTTTGGACTACGATCCCAAAGGAAAAAAGCTTGAAGCATCGTCGCAGGAATCGGAAAGCGGGGAGGCAAGGCAAATGGTCGCAATATCGGGTGAGGGAAAGCGCGGAACCATCTCTTTTAATTCTCGCTACCTAACCGACGCTCTGAACGCTCTTGGGTCCGAAGAGATTGTTCTGTCCCTAAACTCTTCTGTCGATCCGGTCCTTTTCTCCGTCCCCAAGGATAAGACTTACATCCACGTCGTGATGCCCGTTAGGCTGCAGGGATAATATATCGCTCGGTTCTCCCACACTTATCGTTGATGCTCGCCCCTTACGGGTCGCGGCTGTCTTAAGCGCAGGTGCTTTAAGACCCACGCCGCTCTCGCAAAGCAACGTCTGCGTTTAGTGAAAACCTCGCTTTTACAGGATTCTAAACTTAATCTCCTCCACCGCGCGAGCGGGAAGCTGCTCGTTTATCACCTTCTTGAGTTCTCTTGCTTTCAAAAAAAGCTCTTGTGAGTGTGTGGGAGAGGGGGAAGCTAAGACGAGTCTGCCGTCTTTGAACGAGACCATTTCTGCCCACTTTGGAAGTATTCTTTTGCAGATGGCTTCTACCTTAAGAGCCAGAGCGACTCCTCTTATGGGGCTTCTGCGAAGCGACGTGTCCAGGGTATCTTTGAGCGGCTCGAATGTCATTTTTTAGGGCTTTCCTCGGGAGGAGTCGGAGGAGCTGGTGGTTTTGGCGGTTTTGGTTCCCCTCTTTCCTCCGTCGGTAACCCCCGCTCTTGTGCCTCTTGCTCGAGTTTCTCTTTGATAGCCAGGATTTCCTTGGGTGAAGAGGTTGCTAAGGGATGTTCGTCTGCTGAGGCGACGACCTGCATGGCGACGTGGTTTGGGCCGGCGAAGAAAAGACCTTCCCCGACGTTGGCTGACAAAAGGAGATGTTTCTCCCCTTCTGATAAGTAGAAGACCTTGGCTATCTCGTCTATCGCCGCAGGGTGCTGCTTTAGAAGAATTTGAATCGAGGAGTTTGTGACTATCGCCTTACCGTAATCCGAGCGCAAGAAATCGGCGACGTCTTGGGTGATGGTTGTTAAGCCCAGGTAATACTTGCGAGCGCGTTTGGCAATTGAGTACATAAAGGTCGCAGAGTCGGGGTGTTGCATCAGATACCAAGCCTCGTCCACGATCAAAATTCTCTTTTTTAGTTCTCGCCGGATTCTATTCCAAATAAAGTCCAAAATTATATACATCGCGACCGGCCTAACCTTCTCCTCCAGGTCTCGGGTGGAGAAAACGGTAAAGGTGTTCTTGATATCCACCGTTGACGGTTGGTCGAAAATACCCGCCAAGGATCCGGTGACATACTGCTCCAGCCGGTCGGCCAGGGGCTTACCTTCCTCTGATGCCTTTAGAACCTCGTAAAGGTCGCTCATTACAGGAGCGGGGTTGCTGTGAGTCGCAGGATCCTGGGTAATCCCTTTCTTTGCGTAGGTTTCCAAGAGCGCTCGGTCCAGCAACGCGTCTTCCGAGGGGGAGAGGCTTCCCATCACAATCTTGAAAAGCGTGTGAAGCGAGAGGATTTTAAGGGCGAGTTCGTTCGCCCCCTCCTCGTAGGTTCCGGACAAGTCAAAAGGATTTATCTTGGCCGGGGAGGTTGGCGAGAAGGTGATGAAGTCTCCCCCAATGGCGCCGGCCAACTGCTCGTACTCTTTCTCAGGGTCGATTACCATGATTTCCGTCCCAAACATCAAGGAGCGCACCGCCTCGAGCTTAACCATATAGGATTTGCCGGCCCCGGACTTGGCAAAGACGACCGAGTTGGCGTTCTCGAGCGAGAACCGGTCGAAGATTATGAGGGAGCCGTTGTGCTCGTTAATACCGTAAAGAATTCCTTCGTTTGCGGTAAGCTCCGAGGAGGTTAGAGGAAAGGTGGTCGCAAGAGAGGTCGTGTCCATGTTTCGCATTATCTTGATTTTGTCTTGACAGGTCGGGATGGTCGACTGGAAGGCCTCCTCCATACGAAGCGTCGTGTGCTTGGAGAGAAGAAGAAGCGAACCCAAGGTTGACTCAACTTTTTTGGTCACCGCTTCCAATTCTTCCAAGGAATCAGCGGCCACTGTTATGTAGAAGGAGAATTGGAAGAAGCGTTCGGTCCCTTTGACAAGCTGCTCTTGGAGGGTTTTCGCGTCCTCCAAGGCGGCCTCGACCGCCGGATCCACAACCCGTCCCGTCTTTTCCGACTCCTTTATGGTAGCCTCAAGCTCGGCTATTTTTCTCCTAAGATCGCTCAAAACCCCTCGGGACTCAACCGGGTAATAGAACATGGAGATGGTTAGGGTATGCGGGAAATTGATGAGTGGGGAGAGCCAGTTTGCTCCGACAAATCTGGGGTAGCCGGAGACGAATATGGTGCGCACAAATGTCTCTCCGATTTTAAGGTGGTTGAAGTCGACGTCCAAGGACGGGGGCGCAATAATATCTTGAACCGTAACCTGGCCGGCGGCTATGGTTTGAGCCAACTCGTCCATGCTTCGGACTCCCACCCCGCCGGTGGGCTGCACGGCCGGCGTTGGGGAAGCCGGAGGCAAGGACGGGGACTGGGGCGCTGCTGGCGGCGGGGTCTGGGGCGGGACCGCGGCTCCTCCCGCTGCAACTTGAGGAGCGGGCGGCGCTCCTTCGGGCATTTGGTTTTGTGGGTTTTGTGGTGTTTGAAACTCCACGACTATTGGCCTCCTTCGACCGCCGGTTGAACAAACGTAGAGGTGTAGTTCCCGGCTCCTCCTGCAATATGTTGCACCCTCGCCTGCTCTGGATTATATATCTCGTAGAAAAGTTCGATCAGCTCTGGAGTTGTGAGTTGACGCGCCTTGATCCCTAAACGCTCCAGCTGTTTTGTGACGTGGTCTCGCTTGGGTTCAAGATCGGTTTTTGCCTGTTCTATGACCTGGGATTTATTGACCCGCGGCGCTTTGGGTTTTCGGCCAAACAGGAAATCCAAAATTCCCGGTTTTGGCAACGTCACCGCTCCGTAGTAGGGTATGGCGATATAGAACCTCTTGTCCAAGACTTCACCCTTTTGAACCAAAGACACGATGAACTCCTTGTAGGAGTCTATCCTTTCTCTGAGGTATGGGTTGGCTTGGGAAGCGGTGCCTTGGGCTTGCTCGTCGACCCACCGCAGGTAGTTTGATATATCAAGCTTTCGCGAGCGAATGACTATCTGTAAAGGGAAAGACAGTGAGTTTAGCATAGAGGAGTAGGCCGCGATCATCGAATCCTGCTCTTTTTCCGAAAGAAGATCGAAGTTGACAGAGGTCGCCTCCAAGACCAGGGCAGCTCCCCCGTTTTTAAGGATTACCAAATCCTCGTGTATGTCGAGGATGTCGAGGTGTTCTTGGGTCGAGGCTTGTTTTGGTGTTTGCGGTTTTCCTAAGGCCATTATCCTTTGGGTTTGATCTCCAACTCCTCTACTTTCTCTCCTGTAAGCTCAAGTTTTATTGTATCAAAGGGTTGGGGAGCCTTCGGTATCTCTAAAGTGTAAGTTCCATTGGGCAAGGAGGCGGTGGCGAACTTCCCAAGCTCGTTGGTTCGCGTCGCTCGAACCACATTTCCTTTGGCGTCTTTTATTACGACGAGGGTCTGGGACAACACCCCGCCTCCTGAGTCGTGTACGACTCCCTCTATGGCGTTTGCCTGCTCCCCAGTTTTGGGCGCAGGTTTTTTGTCCACTTTGGGGGCAACCTTTTTTACCGTCGGCAAGGGAGACGGCGGAGGAGGTGGCGGCGGAGCTGAGGGCTCCTCAACCTTCTCCTCCTTAGCCGGTTCGGGTTTTGGTTGGGGTGGGGGCGGTGGAGGAGCTTTGCCCTCCTCTTTTATGGTGACCTCCTCGGGAGGTGGAAGCGGTATCTCCTTGGGGGGTGGGGTGGGTGGAGGCTCGGGTTTTGCAGGCGGCGCCTCGGGCGCCGGCGGAGCCGGCTCGGGCTCCTGTGCTACTGGTTGGATAGGCGTGGGGGGGAGCTGCGGAGCCCCTGGGAGTTCGGGCTCAAGAATTCGTTCCCTCGCCGGGGCATAGACCGCCTCTCCCGATATAGCAATCGGGGTTAGACGCCTACCGACCCTGACGTTTTTTCGGGTTGTGAAGTAGCTTGCCGCCTCTCCGCGCTGGACCTTGTAGACCTTCTCTGCTGCCCAGTTTATCGGCGAGGCCAAGGACGGTCTTTTCTGGATTTTCTGTACCTCGATAAAGCGAAGCTCGGGCAAAGTGGGCGCCGGCGGTGCGGGCTTCTCCTCTGGGAGGAGGGGGGCTTCGGGGGGTTTGACGGCTTCTTTGGGAGGAGCTCCGGGGGTTGGAGGCGGTGTGGGTAAAGCAGGAGGTGCTTTGGGAGCGGTGATCTGCCGCGCCAAGACATTTATGGACTGAAGATACTGCTTCTCCTCCAGATCCAAAGGGCTAATTTCCCCTTCCTTCTCGCGGACCGCCTCAAGGTAGGTCTGCAACCGCCGCTCCGCTTCCTCTTTGGAGACTCCGGGCGCCGTCTCGGCGGCGATTTTGGGGATTTCCAGGGTTAAAAACTCGGGAGGTTCCTTGCTTTGCACCCAGACTCGGCGGGTCGGCGCGTAGACCGCTCTCAAAAACGACATCAACCATTGGTCGAGAGGTTGGTCTTGAACCGGAACAAAGGCCAGACCGACGCCGATAAGGAGAGCGCCTATTGAGAGAAGTAGCCGTATGGGAAGGAATAACCCAGAGGAAAAAATTGCGAAAGCTAGGACTCCGGCTATTGCCAGAAAGACAAACTGGCGGATAGTAAAGTCGCCTATGAGCTTGAACTGGACCCCAAAAACCTCCTGCGGGACCGGGTGTTGTTTTCGTGCTTGCGGTTCTTCGGGCATACCCTAACAAAAGCGTATCAAATTCCAGGTTCGCTCTGGAAACGCCCTATTGCCAAGAACACCACCTCGTGCTATCCTATAGTTAAGCACCTATCCAGATAAATAAATCCTGACGAAAGGAGGAAGTATCCAATGTTCGTGATCGACTTTATGTCCCGAGCATGGCCTTACCCGGCTTTGGCTCTGGCACTCGCCGCGATTGTGGCCTTCGCGCTGGCGCACCGCCCCTTCCGGCAAGGCGTTTGGTCGCTGATCGAGCGATTCGCCGGTTGGTTGCAGACCAACACCCCTAAAGCAGGGGGTATGGTTTGGACTCTCGGCGGCAAGGGACTGGGAGGACTGGCTAAGATAGTAGTCTGGGTCCTCTCCAAAGCCGGAGTTGTGATCCTGCTTCTCTTTCTCCTAGGCATCCTTGGGATTGCTTGGCAGATAGGGAACTTCGGTTTTCAGGTGGGGGTCCAGTACGAAGGAGACGCATTCACGACCTTCTTCAAGTGGTCTGCTTTAGCGTTTGCTCTGCTCCTGGGAGGTATAGTCTTGATCCCTCTCTTTGCGACGCTAAAGAAGCTGGTGAGCTAGAGAGTGTGGGAGGTGCAACGGCCCTGGGTTTACGTCTTTTTAAGACGAGCCCGGGGCTTACTTTTTGCCGAACATACCCTTAATATCTAGGGCGTCTTCGACCATTGATGGGGCTTTGAAGGCGGCGGCGATCATTATTAAAGCCAGTACTCCCCCTATAACTCCTTGCGCTCCGAAAACCCCGCCGGCTAAGTCCCCGTAAGTTCCGCTTATTACGTTTTGTATCCTTTCTGTCGCGCTGGCGGCAGTGCCGACTGCTAACCCTACACCCAGGTAAAGGAAGAACAAGACTACCGGGAATACCAAAGTCTTAGCGGTAACGTTTTTAAAGAAGTTTGTTATCGATCCCTCCTGACCGGGTAAAGAGCCAAAGAGGAGAAGTATCGGGGAGAAAACGGTGTAGATAAGGATGTAGCCGTAAGCTATTAAGACTCTTATGAAGGTCAACCCCAAAAGTACCACGGCCGCGACAGCAAAAATTGCCAGAAGAACCAGCGATGAAAGCGCGCTTTGCACCTCGGCCAAACCTTCGAGCCCTCCTAAGAAAACTCCGGTTATCATAGCAGGAGCGGGAGAAAGAGACGCTGCTATCGAGCCAGCTCCACCCACAAGGTCAGCGGTTATAGTGCCAAAGGCCTCGGAAATGGCCGTGAGAACTAGATTACTAGTGAAAACCGCGCCGACGTCGATGATAAGAGCGATAATAGGGTACGAGAAGGTTATGAGAACCAATCCCAGCAGTATTTTGGGAAGAGCATTGGTGAAAGTTACGACGACTCTGGGAGAAATTTCCTTTTGCAGGATAATCATAAGGCCGATCACGACCACCACTATCACAAAAAGCCCGTACGCCACGTTTCTCATCCCGCTCCAAACCTCTCGAATGGGGGTGAGAGCTCCCTGTCCCAAAGTTTCCTGAGCTCTTACTGGGGTATTAAGGAGGTTATCGGCGAGCTCTCCTCGCACGTACTCGCCCAAATCCACAGGCGGAAAAGTATAGGCCAGTCCCCCCATCCGACCGACAGCCGCCACCAGACCTTGGTCCCAATCCCCACGAACCATCTTATTGATATCCCCGATACTAACCTCGTCGAAATCTTCCCCAACAGTGGTATAGGAAACGAAGTTCATAGCGGATACGCCGGCGGCGCGGACGGTGCAGTTTATATTAGTAATACACTTAGCTTTTTCCCACAGGTCGTCAAAAGGCCAAAGGTCAATGGCGTGTGCCGGAGCGGCTTTAAAGCCAAAGAGGGCGAGAGTTATTAAAGGTATCAGGAGAAGTTTAAGCTTCTTCACTACGGAACCATTGTATCAAATTAATTTAGAAACTAATTCAACAAATTGATTCGAGAATGCTACCATTTATCCGATGGCGGTTTTCCAGAACATCTTTAGCTTCTTTATGCCCGGTAGGCGCCCCGCCTCTCCTGATGGAGGCGGAGGTCCCACGGATCCGGCTGCTATGCAGCGCACGTTGGGCACGATCGAAGCAACGCTTAGGGAATATGATGTTTCGGAGGGGATAATCGCAAATGTTAGACAAGATTTTATAACGGCTTTTAACGCGGGGACGGCTCCGGTCACTTCTCTACCTGGTGTGCCCGGCGCAGCGATTTCTAACCTCCGCGTCAATCTTTACAACCTCGCCACTGCCCCGAGTAAGGTCACGGATTCGTGGCAGAAGACTCTAAGGAATACTCTCAACCAAAACCTTATCACCAGACACTTGGAGGACAAGCTCGTTGTCGAACAGGTATTGGGCGCTCTAGGTGGGGAGCTTGTCGGCGCCGATATCAGAAACGCCTTTTCCGCTTGGGTTTACCAGACGGATAGCAGATCAGACCGTATAGAGAAAGCAATGGAGATTGGGGAAAAGCTCGAAACCTCCCTCGATGCAAGAAGATCCGCGCTTCAAGAGCAATTGGAGGCCGAGTTGAGTCGATTATCCGACCCCGCCCATGTGCGCGTTCGCCTCGAGGAACTTAAAAATCAAGGGGTAAAGACGATTAATGGAGTAGATGTGGAACAGGCTTATCGTGGAGCTCTTTTTGCCGAGTTAAAACTAAAAGACCATCAAAGCAACTACCAAAAAGCGCTTAGCGACGCTGCCGCCTTTGAATCTAGAGGAGATACAAAGCGAGCCGCATCGATGCGGGCTAACGCGGAGTTTATCCAAAAAAATTTGAACAAGGATTTAGGCCGATGGCAGTCGACGTCCAAAGGCTACAGACAGACCTGGATCGGCGAAGCCGCCTCCTCGATACAGGCTCGAGCAGCTGCTCTTGAAGCAAGCTACAAACAACTATCCACTTATCTGAGAAACAGGAACATCCGTTATGGCGTTCACAACTTTTTAACAACCCTGCGCAAAGATGGGGTCGGTGGAGTGTTTCGGGAGTATGCTTGGAAGAGCTTCACAAAGAGATTGGGAAGCCTCTACCCGCCAAACGCTATAAGGGCGTTTCTGAAAAAAACCCCCATACTTAAGCCTTTGCAGATAGTGAACCAATGGAGAGCTCAGCTGACCTCGTTAGCCCTAAAAGGAATCACGCAGTTAGCTCGGAAACTGGGGTTGGGGAGGATCTTAGGTGCTGCGCTTGGCTCTGCGCTTCCCGGTGCTGGAACTGCCTTAGGGGCCGTTTTAGGAGCTGTTATTCAGTTCGCTGGAGAAGTGGTTATTGAAAAGCTGGGCGGGGTGCTTAAACTTGTGGGGTATACAATTGCGGGGGCTATGGGGTGTGTAATGCTCGTTTTGGTAGGGTTTGT
Organism: uncultured Candidatus Saccharibacteria bacterium; assembly: GCA_964348395.1. Lineage (GTDB taxonomy): Bacteria > Patescibacteriota > WWE3 > 9FT-COMBO-53-11 > 9FT-COMBO-53-11 > CAYGCK01. Next base: position 66,896 of record CAYGCK010000001.1, read on the forward strand.
GATTCTTGTTTCCATTATCCTAAGCGACTATTCTGCCGCCGAGGGGATTGACTGTGATCAGACCGCAACCGCCACCGACGCGTGCGTCGCCTCCAAAGCCGCGGTCAAAAACATTGCGGACAACTGGGGCGTAGGGCCCGGGAACCACGTGGAGGAGTGCTACAACGACGTAATCGCCAAATCCAAGGAGGTTGGGGTGGACCCTCGAATCTCTATGACGATCTGGCTAAACGAAAGTAACGCCTCAAACTACGAGCTTTATAAGCGGTTGGGTGAACCGCCTCAGGATTTTGGTATCCCCGCTCGCGCCGGCGACGGATTCACCGCCCAGATAACCACCTTTCTCAACTTCTACAAAAGCAGCCATCAAACTTATGCGTCGTGCTATCAGGGTTACAGCGACGCGGAGGGTTTCTTTAGAGCGTTTTGTACCGCGGGGCGGGAAGAGTTTGGGGTGGGACAGTGCCCTAACCTCACCGGAGAAGGTGAGGATTGTGTGGATATCTATACGGGGGTTTATAGTTCGATTAACAGGTGCCAGTAAGGGTCAGTCGATCAAAAAATAGTAGCTGTATTCGTTTAAGTCAACTCCGATTGCTTCCAAATCCCCAAGAGCTCTGTTTTTAGCCGCTTCTACCTCCGCTCCCAGAGCGTTTTCTCCAAGAGTTAGGCGGATTCGGAATGCCTCTTTTTCAAAGTTGTAGACGATAACATACTCGTTGGTTTCTATAGGGATGCTCGCGTACCAAGGATAGGTTTTATAGAAATCTTTTTCGGCCTCGGCGACCAAGAAGTCGTCCGCCGCCTGCTGTCGGGCTTCCTCTTCTATTTGTTCCTTGGCTTTGTCCGTCGTTTTAAAAGAAAATGAATAGATCTCCTTCTGCTTGTAAAGGACGGCTACGGTGTAGGTTGTTGCGCTCTCCAATCCCTGGTCGATGGTTACCTGGAGGGTATTTGCGGAACTCCAGGTGGCGGAGGAGTCCGTCTCTGGATTGATTACCACAGCGACGTCGCTTTGGACGGCCCCATCCAACTCTTCTTGGAACGTTATCTCCAACGGGAGAATACCGAGTACCCCTTCTTCGTTGTCCTGGGGAATTGTTGAGGCGACAGCTGGCATAAGCTCGGGCTCTCTTATTAACAAGATCCCTACGATGAGCATAGCAATCAAACCCACTATCAAAATAATTGCGGTTATGGTTATAGTCCTTGGGGAGATATCTTCTAATTTCATGGTCTGCCAAAACCCTCAATCTTAAAGCCGCCGGCACTTTGGATTCGACCGTCGTCTCCAACGGGCAAGACCAACGATTTTGTAGCCGCGTTTGAGTGAACTATTCTGATAGCATCCTGCGTGACGCTATAGACTATACCGACGTGGTTTATACGCCACGAGGTAGCGTTTGAGACTCTAAAGAAGACTGCGTAACCCGGCTGAAGATTGTGCCAGGTGGCGTCTCTTGCGGCGATGAACCTCCCACCGCTGGAGTAGGTTTCGGTGCCCCCCGAGGCAGTAACGATGGCCCCAAACGATTTTGCCATTTCGTTAGAGAGAAGACTGTAGCTTTTGCCGTGGGTGGTGTTAACCAAACGCGTACACCAAAACATGTTTATAAATTTATCCGGCGGGTATGGGGGGTTGGGGTTTCTTGCGTATTCGGCCTCGTCAAAGTATTGGGGGTAGTCATCCTTACTCCAGTTCCAGAGACACCAAAATCCCTGGTAGAGATTGTTTACGATTTCCCAAGCCCGCCCGGCGATTCCTCCCATGGTATTGGGGAACTCCAGTGGGGTAGCCTCGTCGGTGCATACAATCGGAAATCCGGCGAAGGGCCCAAACGCCGCTTCGCACGCCCCGACAGCCGCGTTTGCCGGGTGGGCGGTGAGTTGGTCGTAGATGCAGGAAGTGGCGCTTCCTACGTTTCCAAGGTCCGCGATGTGAAGGTTTGAACTATCGTTATATGTGGCTTTGCCCTCGCTGTGCGGATCGTAGACGTAGTTTAGGAGGGGTTTGGCCTGTTCGGTCATAAAGAACTTCCCTGGAGGAAGAAGAACATTGAGCACGCCACCACCACCGGCGGTGGTGCTCGGGGCGCCTATCCTCTCCCACGCGTCGCTGGCGTAGGATACTTCTGTCTGCGTGTCGAGATTTCCTCCAATTTCGTAATTGAATTCCCCCGCGCTGTCGGGGCAATCTGTAATGTTGCCGTCCTCATCGGTTTCGCAGGGTAGCCTCTCCTCCTCTGCATCCTCCTCCGGAACTGGTTGATACGCCGTCCAGGGAGCAACTCTGTGGGGATTGGCGTCCGCGAAACCTACTGTCGGTGTAACCACGATGGTGCTGGGGTCGTAGGCGGAGCAATCTTTGTCTAGATCCGGTATGTCCGCAACCTCTTGGGTAAAGGGAACTAGAGCTTGTTTCAAGAGCCCAAAACGGTCATAAAGGGGAGAGACCTCGCCAAATCTCCCTTGGACGTCGTAGTTTGCGACGGCTTCCTCTTCCGCTCCTAGTTGGAGGTCGTAGTATCCTAGCCGGTTGGGGTCAAAGCCGGTGTCTTCATAAACCGCGCTGGGGATTGTGGTAGTGAAACCCTTTTGAAGGGCTCGGTTGTTGAGGATTATGGTTCCCGTGACCAGCTGGCCCTCCGACTTGGTGAGTTCCTCGAGCGGGTCGCGGTCGTCCTGTCTGTAGTTAGGAGCTAGAACGCGGGCTATGGAACCATTAAGTTCCCCAGGCTCGTCGGATGTGGGGTCCCCCGATAGAGCGAGTCGGTTGGCTCGCCTAAGGTATGGGGGCATTTGGGAGTCTTGGAGGTTGAGGTTCCCTGGACCGGTGTAGTCGGCGAAGAGTTTGGCGAGAACACAAGTGACGAAACCGATTAAGCCGCCTTGAGAGCACGCCTTGTTAATAACATCGTCTTCCTTAAGCTCGTTGGGGTTGGTAGCTACGTCGGAAGGTGATAGGCTCCCACTCTTAAACTGTGGACAAACCGTAGTTGCCGCGGTGACTTGAGGGGCAGAGCCAAGAATTAAGAACAGAAGAACAGTAAGCAGGACTAGGGGTTTTCTTGGGATATTCATCAAGAAAATCTTATCAGAAATATCTTGAAACCCCATTGGAAAGAAATTTATCTAGCGGGCGATGGATGTCAGGACCAGATTTACGATAAATATGGCCGCAATAATAAGAACGAGTCCAAGAATTGAGTAGGTGATGGTTGCTTTGGCGGTCGAGAGAGATTTTTCGTCACCTCCGGACATCATGTATTGGATTCCACCGTAGATGAGAAACAGTACCGCCACTGTTCCGGCAAGACCGAGAAGGACATCCACAATTCGCGCGATTATGCAAAATATGCCAGATATCTCTTCGGTTGAGCACGCGGTGAGGGATATTCCAAGGTAATCCTCTATAAAGTCAAAGGCACTAGCCGCAAAAACCGGCTGAGCCAGACCTAATGAGGCAATCGCTGCTGCAGATGAGCTCAATATTATTTTCATCGTTATCCTCCTTTCAACGTTAAACACTTTAAGACCAAGCGCTGGGGCAATCCTTACCTAAATCTAGACTGCACAGGCCGGTATATTTGGTGTGATTGTACGTAAGACAACGTTGACGATCAACCAGGCCCCAAGAACAATTACAAGCCCGATAACCGCGCTAGTAATTCGGCCTCGTGCCTGCTCAACCCCAATCTTATCTCCGCCGGAGGTCATGTACTGGATACCACCCATAATGAGAATAATGACGGCGATTGTTCCGGCTATTCCGAAAAGGATGTTAGTGATAGCGGAAGCAGCGTCGCAGATGGAATCCCACCGCAACGGGTTTTTCCCTGCCTGCGCGAGAACCGGTGTAGCTGACAACGCTAACGCACTGATTGTTGCTGCTGTCGTTTTGACTTTGTTTCTAAGCACTTATTTCACCTCCTCTCAAAACGGAAAGATGTCCGGACTAATACCTATAATCCTAATTCCGATTATATGGAGTATTACAGTGGATATCAAGAGAAATACTAAGCCGGATATTGCGGCCGTGATTTGGGCTCTTGCCTTTTGGAGTTTGTCCGGGTCACCCGTGGATGTTGCAACCCCGTACCCACCGACGACGATTAAAAGGATGGAAAGTAAGGTTCCTATACCGATACCAACCCTAAGAAGCACGGTGGCTAGAGCCGTGGGGTTGGTGGGGAGCGTGATGAATCCTATGTCGATCTCGTCCTTGCCCTCTGGTAATTTGATTTCCACTTCCCCGGCCTCTTCTCCCTCTACATTGTTGGTTGGAGTCGTTTCCGGCTCTGGAGTCGGGGTGGGCGTTGGTGTTCCATCGTCGCAGGTGTAAGTTCCTGATGCGCAGGTGGATGGGGATCTGGGTAAACATGGGTTGGGAGAGGGAGTGCAGGTGCTGGGCTGAACATCACAATAATTATCCGCGCGTAACTGACAGTTGTAGGTCGCCGCGTAAGTTGTGGATAGTGAGGAGGCCGATAATCCAAGGAAAGTTAAGGTTATGAGCAAACCGAAAAATATCTGGGCAAGTGATTTCTTCATTCTCAAGCTGATAATAGCAGAACTCACGGGAAATACGCTAGAGGATAAAGCGGCCGGCCCCTTGCTACAATATAAAGGTATGGTTCCAAAACTGCCCCAAGTTCGCAAACTCACTGTTTTTGGTTTAGTTCTCGCTCTCCTTGGCGTAGTAATAAGCTTCCAACTTACCTCGGCGGATGAGCTCGACGACGTAACCAACGAGCTTTCCCAGCAGCAACAACAGCTTTCCGATCTTGAAGAAAGAAAAGAACAGCTGGCGCGGGATATCTCCTCGGCCTCTGCATCTTTATCCCAGGTTTCTGCCGAGCTTTCACAAGCAGAAGAAGAGTTATCGGCGATAGAAAGTGAGCTCGCCAAGCGTGAGGCGACTCTAAAGCAGTGGGAGGAAGACCGCAACTTCCTTATAAGAGTCCTCTACAAACAAAGCCGCGTATCCCCTGTCGAGGTGGTTTTTTCCTCCGACAATCTGGTTGAATCGACCAAAAACCTACAGTACTACGATGACAACCTAGATCTTCTTAAAGACCGGATAGGATTACTGGTCGACGAGATAGGGGTTTTCCAAGCCAACAAAGCCACCGCCCGGCAGTTGCGTGATGATCTTGCCGCTCTTAGGGATCAATATCAATACCGTCTTGCTTCAAGCCAGCGCCAGTTTTCTTCAACTTCCTCGCAATTAGCTTCCGTCAAGTCTTCGATCCAAAACCTAACCGCGCAGCAGGAACAGTTGATACTGGCAAAGTTTGCTGCTGGTGGCGGGAGTGAGACGGTTGGGGATAGCCCACCTCTATCCGAGCAATTACCTGACCCATCGTTCTCCCCCGCTTATATGGTGGCCGCCTACGGGTATCCCCATCGAATTGGGATGAGCCAGTACGGGGCCTATGGTCGAGCGAAGAAAAACCAAGATTATAAATCAATTCTGGCTGCTTATTACAAAGTTTCTGCCTCAAGTATCCAGACTTACCGGGTTGGAGGAACTATCCACGTAAAGGGTTGTAGCGTAGGCCCACCGCCTTGGTACCCCGGAGGAGGAGGTTGGAGTCAGAGTACTTGTCAAAGCAAAGGGTATAAGTGGTACGACGCCACTTTAAGCATGGAAACATATATTAAGGGTCTTGGAGAAATGCCACTAAGTTGGGGAAGCGCTGCGATGGAGGCATATAAAGCCCAGGCGGTTGCTGGACGTAGTTATGCCTGGGCCTATGCGGATGGAAATGGAGGGACTATTTGCCCATCAACTTACTGTCAGGTCTATTTGGGTTATAACAAAGGGAGTTACTGGGAACAGGCCGTGAACGCTACACCGAACCAAGTGATTGTACAGGGCGGAGCCCCACTTAAGGCGTTCTATCACTCCACCGCCGGTGGTTACACCATCTCTACGCAGCAATGGACTAGCTACTGGAACTACATCGATGGCATTAAAGACTTTCACTCCGACGGACAAGCATACGAGCAGGTCGCTAGTGCTCCTTGGTACCACACTGGATGGGGTTCTCGTACCGGTAGTGGTTATAATCCTTGGATGACGCAGGAAGAGTTTGCCGATATCTTCAATGCAATTCTGCTTTGTCGCAAGTCGAACACCCAGCCCTACGAACTCGCTTCCGACTGTCCGTATATGCAATACCTCTCTCCGATAGACAAAGGCGGTTGGGATATGCCCACAGTTCGAAACAACGTTTCGGGTGTTACTCCGATAACGTCTATCTCGGCGGTTGTTCCCACATTTCCATCAGGAGTCCCGGCCAACACCTCGACTGTCCTCGTTTATGGGTCACATGGAACTTACGCCTTTAGCGCCCGTTACTTTAGGGATATGTTCAATTTACGCTCCCGCGGGACTCTCCAAATTCCTACCTACCGCTTCGATTTCACTGTTAAGCAGTAGGTTATTCTGCTATCATAATCCTGATGCCTCAGGAGTTAGAGGTTAAAGTCTCCAAACTAGAAGGCTCCCCTGCCGCCGAGCGCGGAAAGACTGTTCAGGTTTTCGAGTTCATCCCCCCTCAAGGAGAGGATTTTCCGGAAGAACGAGGACAACTTTTTGCCGTTGTGGAGGTGAATTTGCCCACCGAGCGGCAAGAGGTGGATTTGACCGAGGACGCGGCTTTGGCCGCCAAACTCGTTTGGGATACCCTAGTCGGAACCTATTATGATCCATCGGAAGAAACAGCGCTAAAGGCGCTGGAGGATGCAACCGAAACCGCCCGCGAGAAGCTTAAAGATTTCGCCGAGGATAGCGACCTTAACCTCATAGCTGTCGCCATTTTAGGAAACGTCGCTTATTTCTCCCGCGTCGGCGGCGGCGCACTTTATCTTAGGCGAGGCGCGGAGGTTAGAGATTTAGCTCAAGAGGAGGAAGCCGTCGATATCGGTTCCGAGATTTTAGAGGGAGACGATGTTTTAGCCGTGGGGTCCCCGGTTTTTGGCAAAAACTTCACCGCCGCCAACCTCCCTCAAACGGAATTTCTGGTTAAACAATTCGAGCAAGGGGTTAAGGTCCCGGGTTTTTCCGCTCTCCTTTTAATGCTCAAACCCTCAAGGGAATCACGCGAGGAGGCGGTAAAAAATGGGGTATCCCGCTCCCCACTCGCAAAGATTTTCAAAAGAGCAAAGAAACTGCCCGCGGATCTGCCTAAAGTTAAGCTCGGCGCCTTGTCCCCGTCAAAACTAGGTAAAGGGGTTTCGCGCTTCTTGAGCGACCGCGTTTCTCGAGGCAAAAAGCTAGCGGAGGCGAGAAAGGCGGCGCCTGAGGAGAGAGAGGGCGGGGAAGAGCTTAAGGCGCTCAAACCGCCTAAGCTTAAAAAGCTTCCCCGGCTGCCATTGTCGCGAATCATTGCCGTTTTGGTGATTCTTCTTGTCGTTTCCATCGGGTTCACCGTATGGAGGCAAGCGCAAAAAGCCAAGGCGGAGGAGTTTGAACGCATCATCACCGAAACCACGCAAAGTTTGGACGAGGCGGCAGGTCTGGTGGGGTTGTCAAACGAGCGGGCGCTTGAGCTCGTCGAAGAAGCGCGTGCCGATTTGGAGCGGGCGAGGGATATAGACCCCCGCTCTGGCGAGATAGACCCCTTGTTGTCGCGCGCCGAGGAACTCTACAACGCCATAGAGAAAATTACTCCGGTTGGGGAGGAGCATATAGTATACGATTTGGGACTCCAGGTCGAGGGGGCTCAGGGTGTAGCCATCTCCGGTTCTGGAACCACACTTTATGTTGCAGATTCAACAAGCGGATCGGTATTTTCGATTGTTATCCCTTCGGGGGAGGGGGAGCTTCCGCAGGTTTCGGCTATCGCAGAGGGAACTATACAAGGTATCCGCGAGATCGGCTCCGAAGGCGGATTCTTATATCTACTTTCCGAAGATAAACTCTACCGGTTTAACTTGTCGACCAAGGCGGTCGACGAGCCCGTACCTTTCGAGCGCTATAGCCTCTCCGTCTCCTTGGATACATACTCTGGGAACGTCTATCTTTTAGTTCCCGAGGAGGATCAGATCTACAAGTTCTGGAATCTCGAGACGGGATATTCTAAGGCGGTTTCTTGGGTTAAGGCGGTCGTGGACTTGGGGTACTTTACGGATATGGCGGTGGATGGGGATATCTGGCTCTCCGCCTCCGGTGGAGAGATTATGCGTCTGACCAAGGGTGAGGGCACCGCTTTCGCGATTTCCAATCTGTCGACACCTTTTTCTAGTGTGAACAAAATATTTACCCGCCCCAATCTAATCCGCCTTTACATTCTTGACACAGGAAACCAGAGGGTCGTGGTTTTGGACAAAGGAGGGAATTTTGTCCGGCAGGTCAAGGGCGACGGATTGGAGGGAGCTACAGACCTTTGGGTTTCGGAGGACGAGAAAACACTCTACATACTCGTAGGTAGCAAGATTTACCGCATAGGTTTGTAGCACACTACTAAACCCGATCTGACTACCTGCTAACTATACTATTATACTTTCCGTTGGTTAGTGGATCTAGTAATGGCGGAGGGTGTGGGATTCGAACCCACGCGGCGGCTGTTAACCACCAACGGTTTAGCAAACCGTCGCCTTAAACCACTCGGCCAACCCTCCGTACCCTTTATTTTACCAGCAGGGCGCTTGCTTTTTGCTAAACTACCCTTGATGGAGCGGCAGGGGGAAAAGGAAAACATTCTTTTGGAGTGGGAATCCCCAGAGAGAGCGTTCACAAAAAAGGGAACATCCTACTTTCGCAACCTCTTCACACTTTTGGCGATTTTGGCCGCGGTCGCTATCTTCTTTAAAGAGTTTCTTCTCGCCGGAGTTTTGGCGGCTCTCGGTTTCGTGAAGTGGGCGCTCGGGACGACCCCTCCCAAGGAATCCAAGCATTCCGTTTCCAACCTCGGCATAAGGACCCACGGGCACCAGTATACCTGGGACCAGCTCAAGGACTTCTGGTTCGACGAGATTGCTGGTCAGCGAGCGCTTCTTGTGGATACAAAGAGCCTCTATCCCGGAAGGCTCTTTCTTATTCTGGATGGGGCTAAGGAGGGAGAGGTCAAGGAGACGCTTAGGCAATACCTCCCTTACCGCCAAAAGGTCAAAGAAGATTTTCTGGAGAAGATCTCCGTCGGTATCGCCCGTAAGTTTCCATTAGAGTAGGTTTTCCGTTCTCGGGTTATAATTAAATGTTAGTCCTCGTAGCTCAACTGGACAGAGCGTCAGCTTGCGGAGCTGAAGGTTGGGTGTTCGAGTCACCCCGGGGACACCATTTAGGAAGGGTGGCAGAGTGGACGATTGCGCACGCCTTGAGAGCGTGAGACCCCGCAAGGGGTTCGGGGGTTCGAATCCCTCCCCTTCCGCCACACTTGGAGGGGTCGCATAGTGGCCTAGTGCGCACGCTTGGAGAGCGTGTAATCCGAAAGGATTCGCGGGTTCGAATCCCGCCCCCTCCGCCACGCGCCCGTAGCTCAACTGGACAGAGCGTCGGTTTCCGGAACCGAAGGCTGTGGGTTCAAGTCCCTCCGGGCGTACCATCTAAATTGGTGTCGGTGAATTCCGGAGGAATAGTCGCCTAAGGCGACTGCTCGAGTCCTGCTGGGAGCACCACCTATCTGGATAGATATTCCTCAAGAGTAAGACCTTGGTTAAAAAGTTGAGTAGCCAGATCGATTCCGACCCACCTCACATGCCAGGGTTCCGATATGTACCCCGTGATGCTCTCCTTCCCCGGTGGGTAGGAGACCACGAACCCAAAGCGATGGGCGTTTTTGGCTACCCAGGGAGCCGCTGGGCTCGACACGAACCTCTCAAAATTTACGTTTTCCGCAAGAGCCAAATCGACGGTTGTCCCGAGCTGATGCTCGGAGTGTCCAGGGAGAGCTGAACCCCTCAGAGCCGCCTCCCACCCGACCTGCTCCACCCACCATAAGAAAACCAGCTCCTGCTCGGCGTAGGAGCGGTAGGCCGAAGCGACCGCGAGTTCATAGCCCGCCTCCTGTGCCGCGCCGAAAAGTTGGTAGAGGTAGGGGAGAATACCTGCTCGTAACCTTTGGGTTCCAAAGGTAGGTACCGACGTAATCTGTGTGAGATTGGTAGGGACGTAGCTTGATGGCAGACCATAGATTTTGTTTATATGCGCTAGAGTTGTGTCTTCGACGGCGGATAAAACTACCTCCCCTTGGGGAGCCAGAACGCTCCTCTCCTCGGCGAAGGTTCCCTCCTCGATCTCAACCGGCGGAACGGTTACAAATAGATCGTAGTAGGATGAGGCAGATATCTCCCGTGGTTGAGAGATTCGGCTTGCCATACCAAAAGTCAGAATAAAAAGGTAGGATACGACGGGGTAAAGTTTTTCTTTATTCATATCATTATTATAATGATAAGGAAGAGGAGGCGTGCCGGAGCGGCCTAACGGGCTGGTCTCGAAAACCATGCGGGGTTTACCCCACGGAGGTTCGAATCCTCCCGCCTCCGCCACTCGACTCTGATGTGCATAGCAACGCCGGTAAAAATTATTAAGCTGAAGGGTTCAAAAGCCACCGTAGACGCGCTGGGCGAGAAGCTTGACGTGGACGTAAGTCTCCTGAAGAATGTCTCCGCGGGAGACTATCTTTTGGCTAAAGGTGAGCTCGCCATTCAAAAACTCGCCCCAGAAGAGGCGCGAGAAATATTAAAATTGGTTGAGGAGTGCGAGCATAACTCATGACCAGACTAGAAAAACGCGGAACTCTTCTTGTCCTATCAACGGCCTTCATATCTGGTTTTTCCATTTTTGCCAATAAGTTTGGGGTTTCGGGTTTTGACCCTTACCTTTTCGCCTGGCTCAAGAACGCGAGCGTAGCCTTTCTTTTAGGGGCGCTACTTCTGGGCTCGGGCAATATCGGGAAGCTTAAGGCTCTAAACGTTAAGCAGTGGGGGCTTCTTGCTTTAATCGGCCTGGTGGGCGGTTCTATTCCATTTTTACTGTTTTTTAAGGGGCTTTCCTTAACCTCCGCGGCAAGCGCTTCCTTTATCCACAAAACCATGTTTGTTTACGTGGCGTTTTTGGCCGCCGTGTTTTTAGGGGAAAAACTAAATGCCCGGGTTTTAGCTGCGGGTTTGGCGCTTCTTTTGGGCAACGTTCTTTTCCTAAAGGTGCTTCGCCTAAGTTTGGGGACCGGGGATGTTTTGGTTTTTTTAGCGACACTTCTTTGGGCGGTTGAGAACGTCATCTCCAAATACGCGCTTCGTGAACTCGCCTCTTCGGTGGTTGCTTTTGGGAGAATGGCGTTTGGGTCGGTTTTTATCCTTAGCTTTCTCCTTTTTGGCGGCTATCTTAACGGGATTGCTGATCTAACCACAGCACATTGGGTGTGGGTTTTGGTAACCTCCGCGTTTCTTTTTGGGTATGTTTCAACGTGGTACGCTGGGTTAAAGCACGTTAAAGCTACAGTTGCAACAAGCGTTCTTCTTTTGGGCGGTCCGGTGACCGCGTTTTTGGCTTTTGCCACCACCTCCGCCTTACCCGATATCGGGCAAGTGTTGGGGATAATGCTTCTGGTTCTTGGAGTAATCACAATTGGGAGGGTTTATGAACTCGTCAGGCCTTCAGCTGGCTATTAAATACGCACTTCCTCCGTGTCGGTTGGGTTTTTGCGGTCCCCAAGAAGAGGCGCGACGGCAGACGCTTTATGGCTTTGTCGTGGGGGAGGATGCTGGTGAGGAGAAGATTCGAAAAACCCTTGAAGGGTTTGAGGCGATGTACCCCTATCTTCGCCTTATCGCCTCAGAAAACGGGGTTTCCGATCCGTTTGAGAGAGAGGTTGTCGAGGCTCTTTGGGTCGGTAACGATCTTCTCGACGGGGTGCGCGTTGAGAGCCTCAAAAAGCTTATCCTCACCGACTTTGTTAAACCACGTCTTTTGACAATGGATGAGGCTAAGGACAGGGCTTTGCGGGTTGTGGATGGGGTAGTTCCGCACCACAGCTTTCACGTTCTGGTTTTGGGATCTATAACCGGAAAAGTGGATCTGAGCGGGCCTTTGAGGGAGATTTGTCGTATAGGGTGGGGAAAGGTTTTAAGAGTTGGGGAGGGAAAGGTCAGGATCCGGTTTCGTCCTCTAAAGTTAGAAGCGTTGACGCTTGGGGAGGAGCGTGAGAAGGAGGTAGACTGGGATTCCCGTGTCACGCCGGGAGTTTCCACGGGCGATTATGTGTCTTTTCACTGGGGTAGGGTATGTGATGTTCTCGAGCCGGAAGGTATAGAGAGCCTCGAAAAGTACACAAAGCGCACGCTTAATGCACTGAACAGGTGATACAGGGATCAAAGGCGCGAACAAGCATCTCCAGAAGCTTTTCGCGTCTTTCTTTTTTGAGGTTCTTGGTTTGAGCGACCAGATCCTTGGACGCCCTCTCCAGAGCCCCGAGGTTTTGAACCGTTGGGGTTATGATGTTGGCTTCGGTGATTATTCCTTTCGCATCTACGGTATATTCGTGATAGAGACCACCTCTTGGGGCCTCCAGTGCGCCTACGCCGGTTTGTGGGGATTTGAGCTCTGGGATTTGAGTAAATGATTTGTCCTTTTTAATGGTAACGTTTTCGGATAACGCTTTTACCATCTCTATGGCCTCTTCCGTGAAATGGACTATCTCTATCGCCTGGGCGAGGTTGTTGTTGAAGGGGTTCATTAGGTCGATTTTGGATTGCAAGAGGAGTTTTTTGGCTTTTGGAAAGAGGAGCTTTCCTTGGATGGCTATTCTTGGCAGCGCCCCGACCATGGCGGGTCTTCCCCTGTAGAAACCGAATTTGGCGGTTGAGAAGTCTCGGAGCGCTTCGCCGATTTCTTTTCTGTAGTCTTCGCTTACCCAAGAGGGCGCGCCGCTTGGCTTAACCTTCGGACTTTCGTATATGTTGTATGTTCCCTCCTCGTTTATTTGAGAGAGGGAAAGGAGAGGGCTTTTGAGCTTGGGGTATTTGAGATTGGATGCAAGATGTGCGGTTTCAATACCCGCCTTAAGGGCTCTATCGAGTTTTTTTGCAAGTTTCTTGAGCTCACCCTGGGCTGGGTATTTTAGGTAGCTGCCTATGGTGGTAGTTGTGGGGTGGGTGGATCGTCCGCCTACTATGAAAGCGATCTCATCCGAGACCTCCTTTAGGGTTAGAGCGGCTTTAAAGTGTTTGGGGTGGGAGTCCTTGAGCTCAAGTCCGGAGTCGATTCCTAGGTAATCTGGGAAGGAGAGGAAGTAAAGGTGTAGGGCGTGACTTTGAATCATTTGGGCGTCGAGGTGTAGCTTCCTTAAAAGGACGGTGGTCTCGTCGGGCTTGACTCCCAAGGCGTCCTCTATCGCTTTGAAGGCGCAGATGTTATGGGCGGTCGGGCAGACGCCGCAGATGCGGGCCGTAATCCAGGGGGCTTCGGCCGCGGGACGTCCGACGACGATACCCTCAAAGAGCCGTTCGCTCTCGGTGACCTCGAGCACGACTTCGTTTTTTCGCCAATCGGTTCTTAGTCGTCCGTGGCCTTCGATTTTAGTGATGATTGCGTCTTCCATACCGGCTTAAGCGTTCTCGAAATCCTTCTTCTTATTTGCTTGTCCTCTCTTTTAGTTTCTCGTAAGCTTCCGTTCTTTTCAGGAACATGGAAAAGTACTTTTCCGCCTCGTCCGAATCGGAGAACTTGAATACTATATCCAAGAGCCCCTCGACGTCGGCTCCTTCCCGCAGTCCAAAACAGCCCCAGCAGGCGCTTCCTCCGGTTACGCAGATCGCTCCGCACCCGCCTTGGGTTATGGGACCAAGGCAGGGCTTTTTGTTGATGAGTCGGCATGGGTTACCGGCCTGCTTACATTCAAAGCAGACCGAATAACCTCTGGAATGCGGCTCCTTTCCTGCCAAAAGCTCCTCCACCACCCGGACCACCTCGTCGCGGTTTACGGGACAACCGTGGATGGGGAAATCGACGGTGACGTGGGCGGAAAGCGGTAGAGCGTCTATTCCTCGCGGTTTATACTTGGGGCCGTATATTTTCTTGTACCAGTAGGCGCGTTTTTCGGGATCCATGATGGCGGGGATTCCGCCTAAGGTAGCGCAGGAGCCCAGTCCGATTATCTTTTTGGATTCGCTGCGGATCCACTTGAGCATATCTCGCTCTTCCTTGCTTATGGGGGTGCCCTCGACTATAGCTATTTCATATGGTCCGGGCTCCGCCCTTTCCTGTCCCAAGCGCCAGGTGACTATGTCGACTTGCTCGGCAATTTCAACCAGGCGCTCGCGTAAGCCCACAAGCTCCACTTGACAGCCCTCGCAGTCTGTAAATTCAAATATTGCAACCCTTGGTTTAGCCATTTCTAGTCCCAATTCCCTTGAACCTCGTCGAAATTTAGAACCGGCCCGTCGATGCAGACGTATTTCTCTCCGGTTGTGCAGTGCTGACACTTCCCAACCCCGCAGTACATCTTCCTCTCCTCGCTCACAAAAATCCTTCTATCGGAGATTCCTAGCGGGCGAAGGATATTCTCGAGCGCGTTCGTCATAGGACCCGGCCCGCACATCGCGCAAGCGGTGTTTGTAGGGTTGATCTTTATCTCGTCGATGAGGGTGGAGACGAGTCCGACGTGGCCCTTCCAATCGCGCGTTGGTTTGTCGACGGTTAGGATTACTTTGATTCCGGCTTCCTCCCAGCTTGAATAAAGCTCTTCGAATAAAAGATCCTTGGGAGTTGCCGCGCCGTAGAGCAGATAGACGTTGCCGAAGTTTTTCCGGTTTTTCGCTATGTAAGTCATGAGGGCGGATATGGGGGGTATACCGCACCCTCCGGTCACGGCTACCACGTCCTTCCCTTGAAAAAAATCGAGCGGGAACCCCTGCCCGTACGGTCCGCGGATGGTTACCAAATCCCCTTCTTTTAAGCGATGCAGCGCCGCGGTTACTTCCCCGACTTGTCGTATTCCAAATTCGACATAGCGATCCTCGTAAGGGGAGGACGCGCCGCCAAAAGGCGCCTCTCCGTATCCCCATAACCCCAGGAGAAAGAATTGTCCGGGGGCAAAAACCATCTCGCCGTCCACTTTGGGTAGCTTGCTGGTAGGTTTAAGGCGAAAGAGCTTGACGTTTGGGCTCATTTCGACGATCTTCGTAAGTTTTGCGTTCTGTGGTTTGTACTCGTTCCCCATTTCAAAACTCCCTCTTGGGATGAGCCTTTTGAAACTCCTCTACTATCTCCCCAAGAACGTTCTCGATATCTATACCCGCCGGGCAGTATTTTTGACAGCGACCGCAAGCCACGCACTGGGCGCGTCCGAATTCTTTGTAGGCGCGGACAAACTTGTGGTAGTACCAGTTGAAGTAACGCTCCTTTACGGTGGGTCTGAAGTTGTGCCCTCCGGCAATTTTGGCGAAGCTCGGCAGCGTGCAAGCCGACCACAACCTACACCGGCTGCAAGATGAGCCGTCGAGACTCTTTTGATCCTCCACTTCGAAGCAGTAGCAAAGGGGGCAAACATAGGTACATATTCCGCAGTTTATGCATAGTTTCTCCAGTCGTTGCCAAATCTGAGGGTAGTTCTCTCTTGACCATTCAACGGAGCGGGCTAAAAGCTCGCTATCCAAAAGCATCTCGTCGAGCTTACTCATCTTTTTGGGTTTCGGCTTGAGATCGATGTTTCTTGTTTCAAAAACGGGGAGACTGGCGATTTTCTGTCCCGCCTTTGTGGGGGCTATCGCGCGGTAAAATCCCTCTATCTTCTCCAAAACCAAGTCTCCTCCTGGTGGGACCCCGACTTCGTTTCCTGAGGCGGCGATAATGACGGCTTTGTTTCTTCTTTTGAAATAAAAACTATCCTTTGGCTCATGCCTCATGATCTCGTCGAGCTCGCAAATACCCAAAAGATCCTTAAGATGCAGACCAAAGAGAACAAACGGTTTTGGCGGTGCGCTTGCCGTGACTTTTTTGCCCTTAACCGTAAAAAGCGTCTCTTTTGGGGGTAGGAAGAAGGTCTTAGGTGGCAGGACTGTGGTTTGGTAGTGTAAAACTATCTTTCCCGGATCCGAGACTTCAGAAAAAACTACTTCTTTATCTTTTTCCTGGGGGGCGAAAACCTCGAATCTATCTTTTAAAAGAGTAACAAGCTCGGGGATTCTACTTTGGTGAATAACTTTGATACCCACCCGTTTAAGCATATCAAACGTGTGGGCTTGCGGTTAAGAGATAAAATGGGGGTGGCAATGGCAAATGAGGTAGAGGAAATAAAGCGTAAGATCGATATCGTTGATCTGGTCTCCTCTTACGTACCGCTTCAGAAAGCGGGGAAGAACCACAAGGCGCTTTGCCCGTTCCACAGCGAAAAGACCCCTTCCTTTATGGTTTCTCCCCAGCTGCAGATATTTAAATGCTTTGGTTGTGGGGAGGGTGGGGACATCTTTTCCTTCTACAGCAAGATGGAGAACGTTCCTTTTTCAGAAGCCTTAAACGAGCTCGCCCGCCGCGCTGGGGTTAAACTCCCCTCCCGGAAGAAAACACCGGAGGATGAGCAAAGGGAAAAGATTCACGAGATAAATAGACTATCCTCGGATTTTTTCCACTTTCTTCTCAAAGGTCATAAAATCGGAGGGTCCGCGCGCGAGTTTCTCAAAAAACGAGGCGTGAAGGATACATCCGTAGAGGAGTTTGGTCTAGGTTACGCACCGGACTCTTGGGACAGTTTGGGACGTTTTATCTTGAAGAAAGGTTACAGCACGACGGATTTTCTGCAAAGCGGTGTAGGAAGTAAAAAAGAAGGAGGACGCGGTTACTTCGATTTCTTCCGAGGGAGACTTATTTTCCCTCTTCGCTCGAGTGCCGGTCGAGTCGTCGGTTTTTCGGGGAGGGCTTTGGGCGGCGAAGAATCGCCGAAGTATTTAAACTCACCCGAAACCCCCGTCTTTGAAAAACGTCGATTCCTCTACAATCTAGACCTCGCCAAACGTGAAGTGAGAAAGAAAAAAGACGTCCTCTTAGTTGAAGGGATGATGGACGTTATAGCTCTATGGGAGCGAGGGATTAAAAACGCCGTCGCGACGGGGGGAACAGCGCTTTCCGCAGAACACGTCGCCCAGCTTGCTAAGTTTGCAAATCGTGTGACCATTTGCTTCGACCGAGACGCGGCGGGGCTTGCGGCAACAAAGAAGGGTATCCTTCTTGCTCAATCGGCGGGACTCGAGGTTCGCGCGGTGCTGCTTCCCGAGGGCGAGGATCCGGATAAGGCTATTCGCGATGACGAGAAAGGGTTCAAGAAGCTTATTTCACAAGCCCCCTCGGTTTTTGACTATTATCTTTCCTCCGCACTCTCGCGCTTCGATCCCGACACCGCCGCCGGGAAGAAGGAAATTTCTCAGGAAATCCTGCCCTTGGTCAAAAGCTTGGCCAACGAGGTTGAGAAAGCGGCCTACATCGGCAGACTCAGCGAGGTCTTGGAGGTCGCCGAGGAAGTTTTGTGGAGACAGCTCGAGCGCGAGCAGGCTATCGAGGATGAGGAAGCGTTTTCCAGGGCAACTAAGACCAAAGGGCTGACCTCGGCCTTGCCCAAGAAAGAAGCATATCTTATGGCTCTGCTTTTTTCTGCTCCCGCGCAAAGACTCCGTTCCTTGCAAAGAAAGATTGCCCTTGAGGATTTAGATGACGAGGGGTTGAGGAAGATTTTGCTTGAATTGCGGGAATACTTGAAGGGGGTAAAACGGTTTCTCCTCCAGAATTTTTCTGTTAAACTGGGGAAACGGGAGCGAAAAGTTCTTGAGGAGTTGGTTCTTTTGCCTCTGCCCCAGAGCGAGCTTGCGGAGGAGTTTAGTCGTGCTCTATCATCCGTCAAAAAGGCACGACTCGTGAGGGAGAGACGGGACCTGGTCTCCCAGGTTCGAGAGGCTGAGCGAGAGGGAAAAACCGCTAAGGTTCGCAAACTCCAAAAACAAATCCATGAGATTAGTTCAAAGATAGATTCGGCGATTTAGTATTTGAAATGGCGAAATTTAAGAAAAAGGAATCGGTAATAATCAAAAAACTCCTTGAAAAAGGCAAGCGCGACGGCTACATAACCCAGGAGGAGGTATTGGAACATTTCCCTGAAGCGGAGGAGGATATAAAAAAGCTCGATAACCTCTATCAAGTGTTTATAGAGGAGGGGGTCGACGTCTTTGAAACCGCCGAGGAGGAGGAGAAGAAACCGGAAGAGATAGAGCGGGAACTGCAGGCTCAAGCCGCCCGCGACACGACCATCTCCTCCGACCCCGTGCGCATGTACCTTCGGGAGATAGGGAGAACCGCGCTTTTGACCAAAGAGGAGGAGGTTGCGCTAGCAAAGAGTATAGAAAAAGGTGAGAAGGGTGCGGGGAGGTTACGCCGCGCTACATCCAGGATGAGCAAAAAGACTCGAGATAAGTTCGCCGAGGATGTTCGGGAGGGAGGCAGGGCCAAGGAGATGTTAACCCGCGCTAACCTTCGGCTGGTGGTTTCGATCGCCAAAAAGTATTTAGGGAGAGGGCTATCTTTTTTGGATCTGATTCAAGAAGGAAACATTGGTTTGATGCGGGCGGTTGAGAAGTTTGAGTGGAGGCGGGGCTTTAAATTTTCAACCTACGCGACCTGGTGGATTCGCCAGGGTATAACCCGCGCCATAGCCGATCAGGCTCGGACCATAAGGATTCCCGTGCATATGATTGAAACGATAAACAAATTCAATCGAGTTCAGAGGCAACTCGAGCAAAAACTGGATCGCGAGCCGACGCCCGAGGAGATAGCAAAAAAGATGAAAATATCCGCGGACAAGGCGCGCGAGATTATAAAGATATCCCAAAAACCAGCGTCGCTTGAGACCCCCATCGGTGAAGAACATGACTCGCGATTAAAGGACTTTGTCGCCGACGATGAGGTAGCCGCTCCAACCGACGATACTTCAAAGGAGCTTCTCCGCCAGCAACTTATAGAGGTTTTGGGGACGCTTTCGCCCCGCGAGCAAAAGGTTATCGAGCTTCGCTTTGGCTTGCGAGATGGAAAACCCCGAACGCTTGAGGCGGTGGGGAAGGAGTTTGGTGTCACTCGCGAGCGCATACGCCAAATAGAAGCTAAAGCCATACGCAAGCTCAAGCACCCCTCGCGTTCAAAGATTATTAAGGATTACCTATAAAGCAGGTAGCTAAATTGAACTATCTGGTATCTGATATCTAATCTCTGGTATCTTATCCTTGATGTTTCCTGTCTTTTTGGTACCCGCGGTTTTGGCCTATCTTTTTTTGGCGCTAGCCGCCCTAATTGACAAGATTCTTCTTAAAACAACCATCGTTTCCCCTCGAGCGTACGCTTTCTTTGTTGGGATTTTGAGTGTAGGGGTTTTGGTGTTACTGCCTTTTGGGGTGGTCAGCGTGCCTACGGGGCGGGTTATTCTTGCTTCCCTAGCCTCGGGGGTTTGTGGAGTTTATGCGCTTTGGGCCTTCTACAGCGCTTTGAAGGAGCACGAGGCCTCCCGCGTCGTGACCGCGGTCGGCGCTTTGGTACCTATTTTTACCCTTCTTTTAAGCATCGTCATCCTGAACGAGGGCTTGAACGCGCTTCAATTCATCGCCTTTGTGCTCTTGGTTGTGGGTGGGGCTATCATCTCCTACCGGGAGAACGTGAAGCGGGCTTACACTTTTGAGATTCTGGCGCACGCCGCGCGGGCTTCGGCTTTTTTTGCTGTGTCCTTTACTCTTCTTAGATTTGTTTTTATCTTTGAACCCTTTCTCAACGGATTCTTTTGGACTAGGATTGGGGGGATTTTGGGAGCTTTGACAATTCTGGCTGTTCCGGAGAACCTAAAACGCATTTACTGGGCCGCTAAAAAAGCTCCCAAGCGCGCGCCCGTAGTTTTTGTGCTCAATCAGGGCTTGGGCGGCGCGGGGGCTATCTTGCAAAACTACGCGATATTTTTAGGCTCCGCCGCTCTGGTGGGGGCGCTCCAGGGTGTGCAGTACGCTTTTCTTCTTGTTCTTATCGTTTTTTTATCTAAGCGGTTTCCTCAACTTAAGGAGCAGCTGGGTCTTAGGGAGTGGAGCTTAAAAATTTTTGCCATTGCCGTTGTGGGTATCGGGTTGTATCTTATTTCGATAAGCTAGACGATGAGAAGATATCTGACAACAATCGCAAAAATCGCGCTTTATCTTTTTACTTTCTTTGGCCTTTCTTTTCTGGTTTTATATCTTCTTCTTGGTCGAGGGGGAGAGGCAGAGGAAATAGCTTGGGGAGTCTCTTTCGACCCCTACTACGCCGAAGGGCTAGGACTCGACTGGCGGGAGACATATCTTTCGCTTCTTGATGAGGTTGGGGTGGATCATCTTCGCCTCGTCGCTTTTTGGAACGCGGTAGAGCCGCGGGACGACGAGTTTGACTTTGAAAGGTTGGATTTCCAGATTCAGGAGGCAGAGCGCCGTGGGGCGAAGGTGATTTTGGCGGTTGGACGCCGGCTTCCCCGCTGGCCGGAGTGCCATATTCCAGAGTGGGCTTTAACTATGACGGATAAGGAGCAGCAAGAGGAGGTTCTGGAACTCGTGCTCCAAATCGTCAACCGCTACAAAGATAGCCCCGCCCTTGAGTTTTGGCAGCTTGAAAACGAACAGTTTGTCTGGTTTTTTGGCGAGTGCCCGGGACCGAGCGCGCCTTTGGTTAAGCGTGAAATCGAGTTAATCCGCGAGCTCGACCCTGACCACCAGTTTGTCTTGACCGAAAGTGGGGAACTCTCCACCTGGTTTAGGGTTACGGGGCGTGGAGACTACATTGGGATCTCGATGTATAGGATTATTTACGACGGGAACTACACCAAACTATACTTAAGCTACCGTCCCTTCTTTCCGCAGTGGTATTACCGTATTAAGGCTAACTTCTACAAGGGTATAGGTCGGGTAAAAGAGGTTTTTATAAGTGAGCTTCAAGGGGAGCCCTGGGGCCACAAACCCTTGACCGAGATGACCCTTGAGGAGCAGTACAGAACGCTATCCCCGGGTCAGTTCCGCTACAACCTCGACTTCGCCCGCTCGACCGGGTTTGACCGCATCTACCTTTGGGGAGCGGAGTGGTGGTTTTACGCTAAAGAGAAGTTAGGGATTCCCGATTTCTTGGACACGGCGAAGGAGCTTTGGAATTAAATGATGTCTAAATCTCAAACCTCAAATATCAAACCTCGAACCTCGAAATCCTTCCCAAAGGATTTCCTGTGGGGCTCGGCGACCTCGGCGTACCAGGTTGAGGGGAGCAATAAAAACTCCGACTGGGAGCACTGGAGGGTTAGGGCGGGCTTGTCCTGCGACCACTATAATCGCTTCGAGGAGGACTTCGACATCGCCAAGTCCTTGAATCAAAACGCCCACCGCTTCTCCGTCGAGTGGGCCAGGATTGAGCCGGAGAAAGGCGAGTTCGACGAGCGGGAGGTAGAACACTACAGACAGGTGCTGAAAGCCCTAAAAAAGCGCAAAATCAAGCCCTTGGTCACCCTCCACCACTTTACCAACCCCCTTTGGGTGGCGGAGCGTGGGGGGTGGGAGAATCCTGACGTTGTTTCCTACTTTGAGTCTTATGCTCGCTACATCGTAACCCAGCTTAAGGACCTCTGCGACTTTTGGGTGACCATTAACGAACCCGTGGTTTACTTTCAAAAGGGGTATTGGGAAGGCGGGGGACCTCCTGGGAAAAGGGATCCGCTAAAAGGGTACCTCGTTATCCGACATATGCTTAATGCTCACCGGGCGGCGTACGACATCATACACGACATTCAACCGAAAGCCCGGGTGGGTATAGCTTACGTTTTGGGGTATCTAAGATCGCCCGTTCCTGTGAGTTTCGATCCCGTCCGCGAATTTGAGCAGTTTTTCATTAAAAAAGCCAAAGCACAGGATTTTATAGGCGTCAACTATTACCGCGCGGTAGGTCGGATAAATGATTTACCCAAAAGTGACATAGGATGGGCTATCTATTCTCACGGGCTCTACGAAAACCTGATGGACGTTAAGGAGCGCTTTGATCTTCCCGTCTACATAACCGAGAACGGGATTGCAGACGCGGACGACGATCAAAGGGCCGACTTTATAGCCGACCATCTGGCGGCGACGCTTGAGGCGATATCAGAAGGAGCGGACGTTAAGGGATATTTTTACTGGTCGCTTCTCGATAACTTCGAGTGGGAGAGCGGTTACGAACCGAGGTTCGGCTTGGTGGAGGTTGATTATAAAACCCTGAAGCGGAAAGTTCGCCCCTCAGCCCGAGTCTATGCCAGGATCGCCAAGGAGAACTCCCTTTAGATGAAGATTACTTTGGCCATTCCAAGTTATAACGGTCTCTCTTATTTGAAAAGATTGATTCCCCGTGTTTTAGAGGAAGATTTCGACGACGTTTTTGTCTTAGACGACGCGTCTAAGGATGGAAGCGCCGAGTTTTTGAGAAAAAACTTTCCTTCCGTTAAAGTGATTCGCGGAAGAAAAAACGTCGGTCCCACGGCAAACAGGAATCGGATGTTAAAGCAGAGTTTTGGCGATATCTTAGTCTTTTTAGACGTCGATATGGAGCTCGTCAGCAAAAAGGTAACCCCCAAGATAAAAAAACTTTTCCAAAAATACCCAAAGGCAGCCGTTTTTGGGGGGTTTATTTTGGGTGAAACAGGCGAGCCCATGTGGTATAACCGCGGGTACGATTTGCACCCGATAAGAAGTGCCAAATCGGCGGTTTTGCATCAAATGGCACTTAACTTCTGGGACGACCCAGCAATACGCGGGTATATCAAAGAAAACGCGAAAGAAGTGAGTTTGGATTTTGAAAAACCAAAGGACGGGAAGGTGGACTGGGTGACCGAGGCCTTCTTTATGGTAAGAGGGGGTGTTTTTAAGAAGCTCGGCGGTTTCGATGAGGGATTTAAGATGTTCCACGAGGGCCCCGATTTTTGCAAGCAGGCTCGAACCGCCGGGTTTGACGTTCGCTTTACCACTAAGCTCAAGGCCAAGCACTTAGGGGCGAAGTCGACTCCCGAAGCCAAGCGCAAGAAATACTTCCTCGACTCCACAATCTACTGGTATAAGAAGCACTACGGCATTCCCAGAGACCTCGTCAAAAAATTTATTTCTTAAATATAATCTTCCTTCTATCGGCTTTTTGTGGCAAAATAGCAAGAGAAAATATCTTTGGAGAGGAGGAGACGTGGAACCCGGTCCGGAATCTCTCTACTTCGTGGATTGGCTTTGGGATTATCTTTCCCCCTTGGGATTTCGTGGCTTTCAGCTCTCTTTTTCCGTGGGGTGGGTGAGGTTCTGGACGCTCGAGCCCCCTAAGGGTTTGGGGGAATCCAGGTCGATTTTCCTGGAGATACCGACGGGACGTCCTGCCGACGCCCTGATGGACGTCTACACCAGTTTGGAGGAGACCTTGGGTGTGGACGGGAGAATGCCCTCGCGGGATATCGTCGAACCCGTGGACGGTCTTCTGCAGCACGTCTGCTCCCTGGCCGTTCTTCTCGGGGGTTCCGGGCAACCGACCTTTCAGCTCGACTTCAACTGCTTCCCCAAGGTCGGAGGGCCAAAGGTGTGCCTCGATTTTGGAGGCCACCGCATTGTAAGTGACCGTCAGGAGCTTTGGATAGCGCTTCTTGAGGTCTTGGAGGAGGCTCGTAGCGCCTTGGAAAAACCTCCCCATTAGGAGCTGGTGGGGAGTTTTTTGTATAATTTATCGCCCGCTAAACTCCCTAAAAAGGAGGAGAGAGATGCCACTTTGTTCTTCGTGCAGTGAGGACTCGCGGTCCAGTGGGTGCGGAAGAACTCTTTGGGTCGAATACACTTGCCGACAGTGCGAGGGGAGGTTTACCAATAAGGATTTCGACGGCTTCAAGCTTGTCGTTCGCTGCATTCACTGCGGTTCTGGCGAGCTCGACAGCGAGTGCGTTTTCTGCGGCGGCGTACCCTTGAGCGCCGTGGCCTGAAGCTAACACCTTCGGGCCTTTCCTTAAATTGGGGATTCACCAATCTTAGGTTAAAATATATGTGTCCGTTCCCCGGTAGCTCAGCGGTAGAGCGCCCGCCTGTTAAGCGGTAGGTCGATGGTTCGAATCCATCCCGGGGAGCCAAACCTACCCAGTCTGACGCTTAATATAATCCTTTATCGAGTCCCAGCCCCTTTGCTCGACGACCCCCCCCGCTCTTGTTATTATCTATTCAGTTAGATGAAAACTTTCCTGCCTGGATTAAAACTCGGGAGGTTGAAGATTCCCTTCAGAAGAGTTCTCTCTCTTCTCCTTGGCTTTACCCTAGTTTTCTCCCAATTTTCGCCCTGGCTCCCGCTGTTTGGCCCTCCCCCTGCTCAAGCCGCCGGCACTACTTACTACGTTGACGCTACTGGAGGGAGCGATTCCAATCCCGGCACTTCAATAACCACACCCTGGCAAACGGTGGCTAAGGTTAATGCTGCCAGCTTGGCCCCGGGGGACTACATTTATTTTAAAAGAGGGGAGACATGGGTTTTTGCTACTTCAACCGACCGTTTAATTGCTCGAAGTGGGGTAACCTACGGAGCATATGGAAGCGGGAATTTGCCAATAATCGATGGTAATGGTGTCAGTGATGGGATGTTGGGTATGGATGTTAATAACGTTAGAGTGGAAGATATTAAGTTTACCAATTGCTACGATGCTTGTGCGCAGTTTATTCGGACCAATAACGTTAGCGTGGTCGATTCTGAGATGAGCGGAGCGGGCAATGATAATCTTTTATTCATCACGGATAATACTAATGTCACTGTTTCTGGCGGGAAATACTATGATCCAGTAAGAAGAGTGGCAGGACCGCAAGTTACTAATATTGAAATTGCCAATGGGGGGAGTAATTTTACAATCGACGGAGTCGAGCTTTATGGTGCGGAGAATGCTGGAATAAGCATCCATAACCACACGGGAACAGATGTCCCCACAAATATAACAATTAATAACGTTTATAGCCACAACAATACTGGCCATGGAATCCAAATTCTCACCCAAGACGAAACCCAGGCAGTAGACATTGATATCACCAATTCCCGTTTTATATCAAATAATACGGGAGTAAGGGTCTTTAAGTCCGGTTCTTATTATATCCATGGAGACGTTTTAGTTGATAAAAATGTCTTTGGGAACAATTCGGCCTATGGCTTTTTTGTAGAAGGTGATGATGTAACGATACAGCGATCGACCTTTTATGGTACAAATCAGGCCGGGCAAGTCTCCAGTGCGAAAAATTTTACATTTCAGAACAACACGACGTACCTCAGTCCTTCAAATCCCATATGGATGCTCTTCGTCTCTGGTGGTACTAGAGTTGACGGGATATCCGCAAAAAACAATATCTTCTACATGACTACAACTTCTGGTCAATTTGTCGGGTCGGCCCTTAATAGTTCAACAAACATGGTTGTTGACTACAATCAATATTACTTCTCGCCTTATGCTGGTAACGCGCGTTGGATGAAGGAGGGAACGGCATATAATTTTACAAACTGGCAGACAGTAGTGGGCAACGATACACATGGTTTGGGACCAACATCAGACCCCTTGTTTAATGACCCTTCTGTTTATGATTTTACCCTTCAGGCTGACAGCCCGGCGATCGGGGCGGGGATGGACGTCGGTCTCGCGTTCAACGGGGACGCGCCGGACATCGGGGCCTACGAATACGTCTACGCTCCCGCCGCCCCCAGCTCTTTAGCCCAATATAAATCTAATGGGACGACGGTAGTCCCTACTAACGGATTAACGAACGAGAATTCGGTTGTCTTGAAGCTGGCGATGTCTTCCGTCAACGCTGCCGATTCCCTCACCCCCCAAGTCGAGATAAGGGAAGTTGGAACGGCTTTCAGCAACGCCGTTACCCATTCCGGCCCCGCGGTCGCCTTCTCCGGGACTCCCGTGACCGGTACCGCCATCGTCTCGGGCCTGACCAACGGCCGGAGCTACCACTGGCAGGCGCGGGCGAACAACTCGGCCGGCGCCGGCGCTTGGGTTTTAGGAGGGACCTTTACGGTCGATACCGCTACCCCCTCTTTCGCTTTGACCAAGATCGGAACGTTGAATTACCAATCGGGGATCAACACTTATTACTACACCGGCTCGAAGCCGACTTTCTCCGGCACGGGGGAAGCGGGAGCAGCCATTACTCTCAAGGTCGGGGGCACGACCCGGGCGACCGGGACGATCAGTGCTAATGGGAGCTGGAGCTTGGGCGGTTATACTTTCTCCGCCGGATCTCATACAGCGCAGATTACAGCCACCGACGCCGCTGGTAACCAGACGGCTGCCGCCTTCACCCTCGTTATCTCCCCTGATTGGAGCCTCTTCCCCAGTTGGTTGGTAACCCAACTTACGGGCGAGGAGCTCTATCCGGCGGAAGAGGGTCCGCTTCCGGTTGAAGAAGAGAAGCCCCCGGAGGAAGAGGAGCCGGCGGTTAAAGGCAATACGGTTACCGTCCGCCTCGCCGACCAGAAAGGGAAGCCGCTGGCGGGGATCTGGGTCACCCTGGCCTCCGAACCGCAAACCGCCCAAACCGATGCGAACGGAGAAGCAACCTTCACTAACGTTACTCCCGGAGAGCACACCCTTTCCTTTGAATACGGTGGGGAGAAGGTGGAACGGACGCTCAACCTCCTCGGCGATGAGCAAGATTACAAGCTGGATGTGACTGTTGAAGGTGTTCCGCCCGAAGGTTACTTCTTTGGTGTCCAATGGTACCTCTGGCTGCTATTTGGGGGAATTGGCGCCTTGGTCTTGGTGATGATTCTGCGAAAGGTCCGTCGTTAACAACTAAGGGGAAACTAAAGCTCTCAGCTCTTTCCCCACATCCCTAAGATAGTTAATGTCTTCCAGCAACTTAAGTAGTTTGGAGAGATCAGGGGTATTTATATTATCCTTTGGACCGGGGAGCCACCTCTTTCCTAATACGATTGAGCGGATATCGAAAGTTTCATGAACGCACCGACCGCACGTTCCGTTATTAAAGAATTAAAACGACTTGGAAATCCAAAAAAAGCCAAGGCGTCGGCTTGGTTTTTCAAAACTGGCAAAGGTCAGTATGGCGAGGGCGACGTTTTTGCGGGGGTAACCGTCCCGGAGCAAAGAAAGGTAGCCAAGCAGTTTAAAGAACTACCCCTTAAAGAAATTGCCAAACTCCTGGAAAATAAAATCCACGAATGCCGTCTAACGGCGCTCTTTATCCTTGTTGGTAAGTACAACAAGGCCGATGGCAAAGAAAAAGAGCGGCTCGCTAAGTTTTATCTTTCACATTTGCAATACGTTAATAACTGGGACTTGGTCGACTCCTCCGCCTCTTATATCCTTGGAGACTATTTGCAAGATAAGGACAAGTCAATTCTTTACAAACTCGCTCGTTCGGCTAACCTTTGGGAGCGCCGGGTGGCTATAATTGCTACCGCTGCCTTCATAAAAGAAGGTCGGTACCGAGATACTCTCAAAATTGCAAAAAACCTTCTAAAAGACGAGCACGACTTGATCCACAAAGCGGTCGGCTGGATGCTAAGGGAGGTTGGGAATAAATCGCGCTCCACCGAAGAGAAGTTTTTGGATAAGCACGCCAGCTCAATGCCCAGGACAATGTTGAGATATGCTATTGAAAAATTTCCCAAGGAAAAAAGAGCTGAATACCTTTCAAAGACTTGAGTTGATCGCTGACCAAACATGCTAGTCTGACGGTAGTTATGCCGAGAGCCAAGAAAGAAGATCCCAAAATCGAAATCAAAGCCAAAATGAGCGGCACCGAAGGGTGGAAAGAGTGGGCGAAGGATTTGGGTAAGAATAAGAAACTCAAGTCCTCCTGGTGCGGCCCCGACGCTATCTACGGTCTGGGTTTGATTGGGGCACTAGTCTACTACATCCAGGCGGCGACGGACTTTGGATCAGCGGTTCTCGGAATCCTAAAAGCCCTGGTTTGGCCCGCATTCTTGGTCTATAAATTCCTCGAAAGCTTCTACGGGGTCGTAAGATAAGCTTTCCCGCGAGGCGTACGCCGAAAACTCCCCTAGGGAGTGACGTAAAAGTAAGCCCCCGCTCCTGTATAGTTAAACCACAACAACCCCTCCGCCACCAGGTTGACGCGTTCATAGTACCAGCCACCCGTAGATGGAGCTGTAACGCCAAAGACAAAGGTCCCGACCTCTCCCGGTGCAACCGTCGCTTCAACCATCGTCGCGGGCCTTATGTTGTTAAACCAACCGGGGTTTTGGAAAGAACTCGCTCGACTAGGTCCCCAAGTCCCCAGTCTCACCGGCCACGGCCCGTCTCGGGTCCAGGTCGCCGACCCTACGTTTTTGGCTTTGAGGCGAATGGTTTGGGTTTGTCCGGGACTCATAAAGACCGAGTTGGTGCTATGCCCAACTCCCAGAAACTCCCACCGGTATCCGGGTAGAACGTTGATATAAAAGCCCGCGCCCGGGTAGTTAAACCACATTAAACCTTCCGCTACCAAATTGACGCGTTCGTAGTGCCAGCCCGGAGCGTAGCGGGCGAGGACGGGGAAGCCGAATGTCCCTACCTCACCGGGCGCGACCGAGCTTTCGTTAAGGAGCGCCGGGCGAATATTGTTGAACCAGCCGCCGTGCCAGAAAACGCTCGCTCGACTAGGTCCCCAAGTCCCCAGTCTCACCGGCCAGGATTGATCTTTGTACCAGGTGGTAGTACCTGTATTTTTGGCTTTGAGGTTTATGGTTTGGACCTCCCCCGGGTTCATAAAAACGGAATTCGTGCTGTGTCCGACTCCCAAAAATTGCCAGCTAAATCCGGGAGGAGTGACGTAAAAGTACGCTCCGGCTCCGGTGTAGTTAAACCAGGTTAAACCCTCGGCGACCAGGTTGAAGCGCTCATAGAACCAGCCCTGGTTAAGAGGGGCCGAAACCTCAAAGGTAAAGGTTCCTATCCCCCCGGGTGCAACCGTCTCCTCGTTCAAAAGCGCTGGCCTTATATTATTGAACCAACCAGAATGGTAGAAGGAACTAGCACGCGAAGGTCCCCACGTCCCCAACCTCACCGGCCAGGATTGATCGCGATACCAGGTAGCGGTGCCTATATTCTTAGCCTTGAGCCGGATGGTCTGGGTTTCCCCAGGGCTCATAGAAACCGAGTTTTTGCTGTGGGAAACACCCAAAAACTCCCAGCGGTAAAGCGGTGCGGCGACCGAGACTGTGAAGAACTGGGAGAGGGAGGTCCCGTCCCCAAGCGCCAGCTTAAAGCTTTCCCAGTAGTAATCCTTGGCATAGGAGGGGCTCTGGAGGTTGAAGGTAAAGGATCCGATTTCACCGGGTGCAACGGTCACCTCGTTTAAGGCGGCGGGGGTTTGGGAGTCTATCCATCCAGTTCCTTGGAATATGCTAGTGCGCCCCGAGGGATTTGCGGTTTTAAGGAGGAGCCGGTTTCCCGTATTGGTCCACGTCGAGTTCCCGGTATTTTTGAACCTCAACGTCACGCTCTTGTCGGTTCCGTAGCTTGAGAAGAATATCCAGTCGAAGTCGAGCTGCTTTGCCGAGAGGTTCCAGCCGGATTTCTTGTTCCAGGTGGTCTCCCGAATCGTCTGGAGACGGTCGTAAGCGAGGTTACCGGGACATGCGGTAACCCCCGCGTCTCTATGACCCGCTATAGTCCACAAATTTAAGCAGGAAGAGGAGCCACAGAAGGTGTGGGTGGTGTTGGGGTTTATCTCGTAGTTGGACGATTTCCAAGCGAGGAGATCGGTGAGGGAGTTCATCATAGCCGCGGACGGCGGAGGCGAGCCCGCGCAGGCGGAGGCGTTGGATTGGAAACACCCAATCAAAGCCACACCCAAAGACCCGCTATTGTAGGTATAGACGTGTCCGGCGACCACATTATCGCCGCCGAAGCGCCCTTCGTAGATGATTCCGTTTTGGCCGATTAGATAGTTGTAACCGATATCACCCCACCCTCTAGTGTATGTGTGGTATTCCCATATCGCCCGCACTGCAGCCGCGGGATCGGAGGAGTCCAAGACCGTGTGGTGGAGGAAAAACTGGGTCACCGGGGTATATTGCGGGTACCAGTGTTGAGCGGTTCCCTTAAATAGATTTCCATAAGGGTCGGGGCTTCCCCAACCGGCGCGATCTACTATGGTCGGACCTTCGCCTTGGGCTAGAGCGCTAAAAGTTTGTTTGAGATCGTCGAGAACGGAGCGCAGCTTGGGAGTTTTGGATGAGATGTAGGTTATCTTTAAATCCTTTATTTTGGGCGCGGGGTCGCCGTTTTTTCCTCGGTTCAAGTCCAAGCGATATTGGAAGTAACGTCCTTCGGCGAGTATGGGGACCTCGGGGAAAAGTTCGTTGGGGTTGGGATCGTCGTCTCGTATGGGACCGGCGACCTCAACCTCAATCCACCGTCCCCACTGTTTGCCGTCGTCGGAAACTCTGATATAAAACTTTCTGGATCCCTCGGGGGCGTTCTCTTCCTTCCAGTGGGGGGCAATGGCGTTAAAGGGCATTTCGGCAAGGTAAGCGGGGGATTCGAAGGTTTTCTTGGCCTGTCCGGGAGGGAGCGTGAGGGTTTCTCCTCCCGATCTCTCGCGCCTTTGTATACCCACGGCTAGACTCGCCTTAATTACGGGGTGGAGGGCGATGATAAGTAGGAAAATGAACGCGGCGGCCGCGAGTTTTATCTTGGTTTCATCCTGATCTAGGGTTTTGTCCTTTATTCTCTTTATGTAGTGGAACACTTGCTTTTAATTCTACCAAGCGCGTTTCTTGATGCGTCTCCCGACGCCTGCCAAAAACAGAGTTCCACCCAGGGACATGACTCCGGCGACCGCAAAAACCAAGTTGTAGCCAAAGGTAGCGGCCATCAGACCCCCTATAGCGCCGGCCAAAGCAGAGCCCAAGTCGGTCGCCGTGTAGTAGAGACTCCACTCCAAACCCTCCTCGTGACGGTCGACGTGGCGCGTAAAGATAGCAAGCCAGGAGGGGTAGGATAGCGCCCCCCCAATCCCGTAAATTGCCTGGACGACCATGACCTGCCAGGGGTATTTGACAAGGATATACAAAAACGCGCTGGTCGTGATAAGCAACGACCCCGCTATCATAATCCAATAATCGTCCCACTCTCCGCGCTTGAGGTCTATGTAGCGGGCGATCGGAATTTGAACAAAACTTTTAACCAAAAAGTAGACCGCCGAGGCAAGACCCGCCAGGGCGACGCTTCCCCCCTCGACCTGCTCGGTAAAGAAGACAGCGATAATAGGGGTTACGAGCCCCCATCCGGAGAGCACAAGAATATCGGAAAGAGTCAAGAACTCGATAATGCGGTTGACTTTTATTCCTACGAAGAATTTTCTGAGGTAGTTTTTCATCTCCTGAAGTGAATGTAGCAAAAAAGGTGCCGATTGTGAGCGTTTAAGCCCGCAATCGGCACTCTTTGACAGTCTCAACCCTCCCTAGTTCTGGAAGA
The DNA here is from genome assembly GCA_964348395.1 of uncultured Candidatus Saccharibacteria bacterium. Taxonomy (GTDB): domain Bacteria; phylum Patescibacteriota; class WWE3; order 9FT-COMBO-53-11; family 9FT-COMBO-53-11; genus CAYGCK01. The sequence goes on from CAYGCK010000001.1 coordinate 98,344, forward strand.
AGGTCTCGTATTCGCCGGGCAGAATCTCAGGCTCTTGGCCTTCGAAAAGCTCGGCGAAGGAGGCGCTAACCTCGCGTCCCTTGCTCCAGTTGATGAGTCGCCCCGCCTGCATCCAGCTTCGCCCGCCGGTGTACTCGACGTCCAGAAGCAGGATGAGCTCCTGCTCTTCTCCCTGGTTTTCGAGGAAGTGCAGGTTCACGAGCTCCTCTCCTTGCAGGAAGCTCTTGGAGCCCTCGATCTTGGATCGGAATGGGCCCATACCGTCCACGAGTTCCCAGGTCTCACCTTTCCAGCGGTAGACGGCTCCGGGCTCACGCCCTTCCTTCTCAATCTGAGCGTTGAGAAGTTCTATGGAGACCGATTCCTCTGAGTGTGGGCTGTTGAAGCGGTACCAGGACCCGTCAAGCTTAAGCAGAAGGGTCAGGTCCTCGTCGCCGTTTGCTCCCGTCACAAGATACGCGGGGAGGACGTGTTCCGACTCATCTTCCGGCTCAACCCAGGCGAGCTGACCGGTCTCGAGCCGCTTTTGCATCTGCTTGACGAATTGCCACTTGGCCCGCAACTGGAGGTTGAGCTGGGCTTCGATGGCCTGCTCGAGTTTGCTGAGTTCCGTCTGGATGCGGGACGCCCCGCGGCCGAAGACTCCGGCCAGAGCCGCCAACGGTCTGGCGACGGCGCTCCCCACAACCCGAAGAATCCAAAGCAGGACGTAAAGCCCCAGGACGCCGGCCACGATCAAAAGGATCGTGTCCACGCCTGATGTCGCGGACCCTTGGTAGCTTGCGAGCCGTGTCGTGACGAAGCGGTAGAGTAGGTACACCGCTAAACCTAGGATAAGTCCGAGCTGAACGAGGATGAGGATAGCAGTGTCCTTCTTCTCTCGCCACAGGCTTCGGGCCTTTTGCTCCAGGGTTTGGGTGGCGCCTTCTCGGAGCTTCTTGGACCCTCCGCGGGCAACGTTTGCTACCGCGCCGAATCCTCGATGCGTGACGGTCAGCGCTCCCTCAGAAGCACCTGAGACCCCTTGGAAAACTCCCGCGCCGGTGCCGAAGAGGTTCGAAAACCCCGTGAGCAGCCGGTGGGAGGTTGGGGTGGCGTACCAGGGGAGCTTGGGTAAGTTGGTAAGCACCCTTCGTCTCGATTCTTCCTCGACCGCGACCTCCGCGGGTTCGGGGGCGGGTTCAAAAAACCACCCAAGAACTGCCGCCGGATAGGCGAGCACTCCTCGAAGAAGCGTAGCCGCGAAGCGCAGAAGCGGTCCGAAGAAGAGCCAGAGCACAAAAGCTGCTCCGATAAGCACTCCCATCCAAAAGAGAAGCTCAAACTCCGCTCGGAAGCCCTCGATCTGCGCCCTCATCTCCTCCAGCTTGAGAAACCCGAAGGCGCGCTCAATCTCCCAAAGAGCCCTCGCGCCAAAGACCATGGAAACGATGAGGCCGATCGATTTGACGCTCCTCACGAACGCCGCTTCCATATGGGAGGGGCGCCGCCCTTGCTGAAGAGTCTCGGCAAGAAAAATGACGAGCAAGGCCGCAACTGCAACCACGATGTCGCCAACGAACTTGGCGTTTTGCAAGATTTCCATCTCAAGTCTCCTTTCTTTTTTATCGTTTTGTAGTTGAATTTTACCCTATAATCTGTAGTTGTCAATTTAGATATATGGATTTACGGGATGTTGACTTAAGTCCTATAACGGGTTATCATCGACGTACCCCCCTGCCAAAGCTTGAAAAATCATCCCTGCATTCAAACTCTGTTTTGTGAGAGGAAGGGAGAGAAGACGATGTTAATGAACCTTAGCAACCAGCGGGGCCAGGGTTTGGTCGAGTACGCGCTGATCATGATTCTGGTCGCCATGATTGTGCTCGTGATCTTGGTTCTTCTCGGGCCGGCTGTTGGAAACATGTATTCGAACATCATATCCAACATCTAGCCCCCGCGGCAGGGTGTGAGGCGTCTGGACGGGTTATCTCCTCCGGACGCCTTCTTCTTTTTTATTGGTATTATTGGAGCAATCATGAAAAAGGAGAGGAAAGCTGTTGTGCGCCGGGTGTTGCAGGCGGTGGAAAAGGACCCTACCACCGTCGCCGCGGTGCTTTTAGCGCTACGGCGGGAGTGTAAGGGTTAAAGACAACAAACCCAAGGGAACGGTATTTGTAATAAAGCTTCCAAAAAAGAAGTAAGGGCCGGCGTGTGTGGGCGATTACACACCGACCCTGAGTTACCTCCGCGCGACCTCGCGAGAGCCCCGACCCGCGGCGACCACCTTGGACAAAATCCGCCCGAAGTTTTCGGCGGGTGTGCGCTCGTCCACCCACGCGTCCACGCCGCTTTTGAAGATGGGTTCCATCTCCTCCTCCAGAAGAAGCGGTGCATGGAGGATGAAGATGGTGGAATCCGGCAGGTGACGCCGAGCGCGGCGGATAAAACCGGCGAGCTCTAAGAGCTCCTCGGGGTGGTAAAGGAACGCGCTCACCAAAACCACATCTGGTCTGGGGGGAGCGAGCTCGGATCGAACCCTTGAGACCTTGAGTCGGCTCAAAGCCACGATCTCAAATTCCCCGGACTCCTCGACCATCTCTTTAAGCCGCTCGCGAATCTCCACGTTGTCCTTATCGGAGACAACTATTACTCGTTTCTTTCCCATGAATCTCCCTCCTTAAAGGCAAGTACATTAGAACGAGCTTATCTGGAATAGAATTATACCACCGAAAAGAAAGCGGGGCCGGCGTGTGTGGGCGATTACACACCGACCCCTAGAGCAGAGGGCTCCTAGTCGTAACCGTAGTTGTGGACCTGCAGGTTGCCCGCGTCGATGGTGTAGGGCCCCTGGATCTGACCGTAGGCGGCGCAGTAGTCTCCGGGGGAGTGCACCACGGACAGCAGGTTCACGGTGTCGTAGCCGACACCCGGCTCACCTCCATCAACGACCTTAAAGGTGAGGTCGCACCCAACAACCGCGGGGTTGCCGTACATTGCGCGGACGGTGAAGGTGGCCCAGTTATCGACCACGTTGGTCGCAACCACCGGGCCGGACCACGAGCTGGCGTAAGTTCCCCCGCGATCCCAGGAGAGCCAACCCTTGGCCGGGCGCCCGTCCCAGGCCTCGTGGGCGTCGAAGACGAGGTCCACCCACCCCCACGGGGTGTCGAACCCAACGTCCCCGGTCGCCTTCTCGGCTGGGCCGCTGGCAAACGCCGCACCCACGACAAGAAGCGACAACACCAACACGGAAACGATAGGTAGGAGTTTCCTTTGCATTGCTCCCTCCTTCCCCCCAACTATTGGGGTAAATAGATTAGGAAATTACTCCTTGAACTGCGCCATTTTACCACGCGGTTTTCCGATGGCTAGCGCACAATTGTGATATTACCCTTGTCCAAATCCGTTCTGGCTGAGCCGACACAATTGCTTCCACCATCGAATCCATCCACGTAGGTGTCGTAACTTTCTCCGGACCCATTAATCTGCACCCGCACCGTGTCTACATTATTTGGCGAACCAGAATCGCCGGCTCGGAATATCACGGTATACCCCGGTTCCCCATTCAGTGTTCCCGTCATAGTCATGTTCATCGCTGCTATGCAGGTATTGCTGGTAGGGGCGTAGAAGTTCATGTCGGTGATATTGGTCGAGTGGAACCTCCCTTTATCAAGCCACTCTTCCCTAACATTGTGGAAATTAATTTGCCACTCACCTTCAAACACTCCTGACCCGTAATCCTTTGCATCTCCACCAAAACTGATATCCAACCAGTCTTTGCGTTTGCTTGCGGGTTTTAGAATGTGCCCACCACCGCTTATTGTCTTTGGAGGAGGAATGGGAATAGAAATGTAAAGCGCCGCAGAAAAATCATACTGCCAGTATTGTCCACTAAGTCTAACCTGCCCATCGTTACCGGCGTAGGTTAGCAGGCTCAACGGTATTTTGAATTCTGCGATGTTATTGTTAGTGAGTCCAGCTGCGCAGTCAGAGTTGTCTACCGAGAACATATCGGTATACCAGTACTCGACACCGTTACTTGCTAAGCCACCCAAATCTACCCAACCGCTACCGTCTGTTTGCATAACGCGGGGAAACACCATTTCCAGTATTGTGTAGCCAGCATCTGGCCAACTTGCAGTTTGTGGAGTTCTATAGTAGAAGTTACCGTTGACGTTGAGCACGCAAGCCGTTGCCCAGCCTGGTTCAGTCATATCGGCCTCATACGCTACGTAAAGGTAATCTCCTACAACGTACCCGTATACATCGACGGACGTCCCACCTCCCCAACTTGTAGTGCTGGTACCAAGAAGTTGGTATTCAGGGTCGACGACACCATCGATGGTTGGAGGGTCAGTCGCTTCAACCACCGTTGTTGGTGCTAGGGTGTAGAGTCCAAAAGCAAGTGTGAGAAAGGCAACAATACCAGAAGCTAAAGCTAGATGTTTCTTTATTTTCACTCTTTCTCACCCCCTCTCAAAAACTTCAACACTACCTAATAAATTCCAAATAAAAAACCGCCCTAAGGGCGGCGGTGGCAGGGCCAATTCGCTCGGTAATGTAGTGGTTTCACACTGAACCCATAATATCAAACTATTTCGGTTTCAGTCAATTTGGGTGGTAAAAAAGAAAGGGCAGAACCGCGGGGTCCTACCCTTTGTGTGTGCTAGATGCGCTTGAAGGCGGCGGCGAAGAGAATCACCGTCCCCACAAGCACCAGCACGGCAGCCAGGAGAAACGGCGCGAAGGGGAGAATGTACATTCCCCAAAAACCTCGGCCGATCTCGATCGGGCCGCCTGAGAAGTTGGCGTCGATCAGGAGGTACGCCATACCCATGAGGGCTAAGGCGACGAGCAGCCAGATCACCATTCTCATGATCTCCATCTCCTTTCTCCGCCTTAGGCGGACAGGTTTTAAAGACTGTTCTAAATTATAGTTCCTTTCTCCCGATCTGTCAAACTATAGGGTGCTAGTGTAGGGATCGGGTGTTAGAATTAGGGAAAGGTCGTTATCTCTTTTTAGAGAAAGGAGGCGAGAGATGATGGCCAGCAAGCCAGTTGGTTGGAGGTGCGTGGGCATCGCATCCAGCGGTGGCCGGATGGTTACCTGTCCGGCACGAGGTTCCGGACCACCGCCCTATCCTTCGATGTGCCCCAAATGCGGGAGGAAAACCGTTATCGGCGTCTACGAGGAGGTTGTCTTGCCGACTCCCGCACGACACGCGACTCGCTCTGCAGACCGGGTGGAGATCACGCCCGTGGTAGTTCCTTCGAACTCCCCGCGCGTGAAGCGCCCGCGAATTCGGGCGAGCCGAAAGGTAGTCGCGTCAAAGCCAAAGCCAGCGCCTGTCCCAACGGAAAGAATAGGGGTCCCATGAGCTCCAACCACAACTTTAGGTAAAGCCAGTCCGCGAGCTTGAAACTCAAGGGCTGGCTTAATCTTTTCCCTGTGATTTTTACCCGTGTCACCCGTTAGTTTCTATGAGGAGGGAGATATGGAAAAGGAAGAGGAGTCGATAGGGTGGCTCGATGTCTTGGTGGTATGCCGCTTCTTGGGCTTGAGGTGTGAAATCTGGAGTAATTATGCCGCCATAGAAGGTGAGGTAATGACAATTGAAGAGGCGAGCTGGTGGCTTGTTCCGAGGATTCTCGCCAAGTTTGGAGGTGCCCAGCCGCGCCGCAAACGCCGCCCTAAGTGAAGCCGAGACTTTTGGTTTTGGGGTTTCGGCTTCTTGCTTTTTTATATCCGTAGGTTAGAATTACCCCAATTAACCAACCATAAAGAAAGGAGGGATCGATGAGCGAGAGGGTGGAAAGCGTCCAAAGGGCGTTTGTACCTTGTTCGCCCGATACAGAAAGGGCTTTTTTGGGAACCATTCTTAAAGACCGAGACTCGCGGACCGTTCGGCGAATGACGGCTCGAGGCCTCATTTCCGCGGACGATTTCTATGAGCACAGAAACCGCCGCGTCTGGGAGGCCGCGGTGACCTTGGTTCAGAGGGGCGAGCTCCTCGACCCCATCTTGATGAGAAGGGAGCTTGAGGCATCGGACTCCGCTCTTTTGGATACGGATCCGGGTTATGAATTTTGGACCGAGCTCGTCGAGGAGGCCTCGGATTCCCGAGCCCTCGAGGAGTATGCCTATATCATCGGGCAGACCGCCTGGAGGCGTCGGATGATCGTGTTTGCTCACGACGTCACAAGAGGGGCGGGGGACAACGTACGCTTTTCTAAGGAACCGCTTGAGCTATGGTTCAACGCTCAGCGGCAACTCAAGAAGCTTCGCCCCAAGCCTATCGGGCTTGGTTGGTTGGGGTTCGTTTGGCGTTGGTTCGTCGTGAATTGGGGATGGAGGTTGTGGGCGCGGTTCACCCACGTATTCTTCCGACACCACTACTCCGACGGATACGACTACTGGTGACCAGTTCGAGAAATCGAGCTGGTCTTTCTCTTTTTCTAGGAAAAGGTTAAGATTTAGGCGATGAAAGTCTTAAAGGTAGCACTGTTTCTGCTTCTTTTTCTCTTTGCAGGTGTGGGGTTTGCTACGGCACAAACCGAAGACGTATCAGCCTGCGTTTATTATTTCTACGGGGAGGGATGTCCCCACTGCGCCAAGGTTGACCCTGTGCTGGATGAGCTTGAGGATAAGTACCCAAATCTTAAAATTGAGCGCTACGAGGTTTGGTATGACCGCGGAAACGCCACACTTTTTCAGGAATATAATACCTCTTACGAAGTTCCTCAGCCCTGGGGCGTGCCGACTATTTTTATAGGTGATAAATACTTCGTCGGGGACGTGCCAATAATCGCGGGTTTGGAAGGGGAGATTCTCGCCAACCCCTCCCTGCTCTGTCCCGGAGAGGAGCCGGAGCCCGCCCCTAAAGAAGGGTTGGGGGCGCTTCCTTTGGCAACCATAATAGGAGCGGCGGTCGTTGACTCCATCAACCCTTGTGCGATTGCGGTTCTTTTGGTTCTTCTTTCGGCGTTTTTGATGAGGGCGGGAAGCAAGAAGCGAGCGCTTGCGGCGGGTCTCGCCTTTACCGCGTCCATTTATACCGCCTACTTCCTCTTTGGGTTGGGACTCTTCTCGGCCATACATCTCTCGGGCTTTTCCAACATAGTCTACAGAGCGGTGGGAGTATTGGCCATCTTGATTGGACTTTTGAACATAAAGGATTATTTTTGGTACGGCGGTGGGGGATTTGTGATGGAAATCCCCAGAAGCTGGCGTCATACCCTCAAGGACATACTCCACAAGGCGACTTCGCCCCTGGGGGCGTTTCTGGTGGGGTTTGTGGTTATCTTGTTTGAGCTTCCCTGCACCGGTGGGCCTTATTTCTTTGTGCTGGGGCTTTTAGCGGATAAAGTTCCCTTGTCCCAAGCTGTGCCGCCTCTTCTTCTTTACAACGTTTTCTTCGTTCTTCCTCTGCTTTTAATCATCGCTCTAGTTTATCTGGGGTACTCTAGCGTACAGCAAGCAGCTGAGTGGAAAGAGAGAAATACTCGGCTTTTGCACCTCGTGGGTGGGCTTATTATGATCGCTTTGGGAATTGTGGTTGTTTTGAGGTTGGTTTAGAAAAGAAAAGCTTCAGCGTAGAGTCACGCTGAAGCTTACACAAAGTCCTCTCCTAGAGTAAAGCCAGTTGATGATTGTGCCTTGTCACTACTACGGCACTTGGCTCTATCCAGCCTCCCATTTCTGGAAAATCCCAACCTAAGTACTGCTGTACTAGGAGACGGGCACGAAGGGATATCTTATCCCTAAGAGCGTTAGGCAAACCGTCCGCCGTGTAAAGATGGAGTCCGCCGAAGTTGAAGCTCACTTTCACAGCGTTTGGGAAAAGCGGGTCGGTTGACGGATTGATTCTAGTGAAGATTACCGGAAGAGTTAGATCCAGCCTCTCATTCTTTAGCTCCACAGCTTCAAGTACCTTCTCGTCGGCCATCTAGCCCTCCTTTCTTTAGGTTTTATTGTTGTGAAAAAGATAGCACGAGCTTGGGCTAAAAGAAAGAGCCCCCGGCCGCTTGTGCTGCGGGGGCTTCTCTTGGGTGGTTAGTTCTTGTGAACCACCACCGCTTGGGGGGCGATACGAATGGGCTCTACCTTCTCCCAGTTTAGGTACCGTCTCACAATGTCGCACGCCTTTGTCTCGATTCCCACCTTGTGGGGTAGGAGAGCGTCGGTGCGCAGGAATTCTGGATTGCTGTGGAAGAGAACGCTCACCTGGTCGTTTCTTCCCGGGTGCGGCAGGATACTTGTGAAGGTTATAACTGTACCGTTAAGCTTGAGAGTCTCAACGCCCGCAAGTACCACCTCTCCTTTTACGGCTTCCATCTTGTCTACCTCCTACTAAGGAAAACGGAGCCGTGTAGGGCTTTGACCCTTGTTGAGGGGCGCCTCTCTCCCTACCATTTAAGTCTTAATTAAAGTATAACATCGAAAAAAAGAAAGCCACCTCGGAGCGTGAAGCTCAAAGGTGGCTCTTGCGGTCCGTTGGTTATTGGACCTTTCGGCGGCGAATCGCCCAGGCGATAGCACCACCGACTGCCGGCAGACCCAGCGCCGCGATGAAGAACCCCCAACCACCGCCGGAAGGCGGAATCTCGGGCGGTTCCTTGGGCGTCTTGGTAGGCGTCGGTTCCGGCTCTTCTGGAGTATCCGTGGGCGTTGGAGACGGTCCCTCGGTGGGGGTCTCCGTCGGTCCCGGTGGAGTCTCCGTGGGTGGCGGCTCCGTCGGTGTCTCCGTCGGCGGTACCGGTGTGTCGGTCGGTGGGACCGGCGTCGCGGTTGCCTCTGGCATGTGGTACGCCCAGTGACTCAGCTCGCAGTACTGCGGGCCGTCATTGCAGGATCCCTCCTGGCCAAACCCGCCTTCGGGAATGTAGTCGATGACCCAATTCCCGGCCTTGAAGCAGTACTCGTCTGCGCCTTCCACTGGGTACTGCGACAGGTCACCGCTGTTGATCTTGGTCCACCCGTTCCCATCGGGACAGGTATCCTGGCCGGTTGCCTGTGCCGGCGTTGCGGCGAAGGCAAACAGCGCGAGGGCGACCAAAGATAGACCAACGATGACCGGCAAAACGTTCCACAGTTTCGGTTTCATGCCGTTTCTCCTTTCCTGAGTTTGGTTGGTGGAACTTACGGATGCGGATATGCGGTTAGCTCTTCATACTCCTCCTCCGGCGAGTTGACGCGCTCGGCGAAAACTACTAAGCGCTGTCGAGACGTTCCCCAGGGGGTACAGGTCAAGAGCGCAAGCTGGCTTGATCTGACCTCCCGCGCCTCGCGGTCGTAGGTCTGGAATGTGAGCCAGACCTCGTCCGGGTTTACCACCACCGACCCGATGACCCGAAAGTGCAAGACCTCGATAGTCGAGCGGACGATGATGTCATCCCCAACTTCTAGTTTGTCGAGCGAGGTGAAGACCATAGGAACCGGTCCCCATTGCCTCTCGCCCCAGACGAGAGCTACCCCTTCGGCCCCTATATAGCTAGTCCAGGTCGGGATCCATATCGGATCGTTGCTTTTGCGGATCCACGACATGGAGCCGCTGGTGGTTGTCACCACCTCGGCAACCCTGAGGGGCTCGTCGAGTCCGATGGCCGGAATCTCGAGCCTCACGTCCCCGTTCACGAGATCCTCCTCAGTCAAATAGACCGGCGTCGGTGTCGGTGTCGGTTCAAGGGCGGGGAGAGGTGTTGGCACCACATCTAGCGGTGCTAGCTCTTCGGTAGGGATCACCACCGTTTCCCGCTCTTGGGATTCTTGAGCGGTAGGAGTCGGCGGTGGAGGGGCAGGCACGTCAGCCCTCGAACAAGCGAGGGTGGCGGCCAGAAGTCCAACAAGCGGTAAGAGGAGTACTAAAGGTTTTCCTCTCATATCTTATCTCCTTTCATTTGGTTTTTTACGTACTCCTAGAATTATACAGCAAAAACTCAAAAATGCAAAACTATAGGATTGTTCACTGAAGGGGAATTGGGTCAGCCGGAGAGGCGATAGTAGTTATTATTGGGATTTAGCAGAATTCACAGATTTCGGAGCGCGGGCCTTGGTTTTTCTCGTATTTGTGCTCGAGGGTACCGTCTTGGTTCTTCTTAAAGGGTTCGTCGGGTTTTATCTCCTCGCCGCAGTTTTTGCAGATTTTTCCCTTTTCTTTTTTGGCTTCCATAAAATTTAACAAAACTCGCAAACCACCGAGCGTTCTTCCTCTTTCTCCCTAGATTCTTTCTTGGGCTTCTCTTGCGGTTTCTTCTTGGTTTCTTTAGCCATCACTCCCCATACTAGCGATTGGTGCTTACCGCGTCAAGCTTGAGTTTTACGGATATTATCTGCCATAATGCTCCCGTGAGCAAACGGCTTTTGTTTCTTCTTTTTTTGCTTCTCATTCTGGTTTTGGGTGGAGGGATCTTCTATTATTTGCGCTTCCTAAGGCCCGGTAGCGAGGGAGAGGTTAGTGAGGAGGAGACCACGCCGCAAGAGTACACCTGCGATGGACAGATCTACACCAACGCCCGCCAAGGCTACAAGGTTTGCTATCCGGCGGACTGGCACACGAGGGATTTTGGCTACTCGCAGCTTGGTGTGGGTTTTGACCCCTTCCCGATACCGGAAGCAAGCGAGTACGGCGGGATTTTTACCGTAAACGTTTCGAGGCAAGGTAGCGCCGCGGTCTTGACCGACCACCTTGGGGGGTTGGTTGACCCTACGACCGAGACGGTAACCGTGGACGGGGTAACCGCTATTAAGGTAAGCGGAACTATCCCCTCCGACAATGTGTTTTTCCCCAGCTACTTTGAAGTGACGGTGGTGTTTGAGAACTTTGATAGAACCTACGCGATTGACCTTCTCTCCTCCCCGGACAATTACGAGGTAAACATCTTGCAGTTTGAGAGTTTTGTCGAGAGCTTTATGTTCTTGGACGACGTCTCCTCACCGCCTTGGGGACAGGATATCTTCCTGTTCTCTCCCTGGCCCGCCGACTCGGTATCCGAATCGTTCCGCGTTGCTGGCGAGGCCAAGGGGGCGTTTGAGGCAACCATCGTTGCGCGTCTCAAAAACGACGCTGGAGATGTCCTTCTTGAGGAACCCATCATATATAACGCGCCGGACGTGGGGGAGCTGGGGTACTTTGATGTGGCCGTTACCTTTGAAACCACGGCCTCGTCCGGGATTTTGGAGGTTTTCCATACGTCTGCTAAAGACGGCTCGATCGTCGACTTAGTATCGGTACATCTGGATTTCGAGTAATGGAGGATAAAAAAGTAAAAACTAAGAAACAACCGGAAACTCAACCTCAAACGACGGGTTCCAAGCGGACCTGTCTGACCCTTTTTGGGGGGTTTGCTTTGGGTCTTGTCATTGTCTTTCTCCTTTTTCTGGCGGGTGTGGCTGTCGCCATAACCTCGACCGGGCTTGTGGAGGTGCCGGTTCTGTCCAGTCTCTTCATGCCGCCCGAGATCACCGAGGACTTCTCTTACCAGGAGGTTCCGTTGGACGGAATCGAAGAGAAAATTTCTTTTCCCAAAGGAACGGTAGATAGGGTCGACCTAACCCTAACCTCAGACGACGTAAATACCTTTATCAATTCAGAGCTTGTAGGCGCCGGAACGGCTGCCAAAAGTATAGCGGTTCGGCTCGAGGAGGGGGTTATTAAGGTGAAGGGAGAGGTGACCATCCCCGATATGGCTGCCGCACAAGACACAACTTTTTATGCGGTTGTGAAGATAAACAAGGAGAAGGACGGTCCTTTGGAACTTGAGATTCAAGAAGCTCGTTTGGGATCCTTGTCGCTGCCGTCTTTTGTAACCAGCGGTTTGATAAATAGCTTTCTTTCTTCTTCGGGGGTTTCGCTGGAAGAGATTCCGATTGAGGAGATTACCATTACCGAAGGTAGCGTCCACTTAGGGGGTATCGATCCCTCGGCTTTTGGTGGGGAGTAGACCTCGCCCGCTGGAAGCGGTCTGCGTGCTCACTCTTGACAATTCCAGTAAGCTTCCTGTAAAGTGATTGCAGTGCCCCTTCAGAGGCTTGTCTTGAGCCTCGCCGAAAGGGCATTTTTGTTGAAACCGTGAGAGGAGGTGAAATCAGTTAATCAGTTGTCTGGCGGTCTAGTTGTTTAGTGACTAGATAACCAAAAGACCAGATAACCAAACAACCAATATGGCTTACAGTCACGTTTCAAAGAAAAGCGGTCGCACCTACTATCTTCACTCCAAGACCGTAACCCTTAAAAACACCGGAAAACAGCAAACCATCTACTACTTTGCTCCCGATGTTCGCGCAGGCGCCATCGACTCGGTTCCTGCCGGGATGAAGGTTGAGGAAAACCCCCGCACTGGCCTCCCATATCTTAAGAGGGGATGATAATCCCTTTAATGCGGGGCTTAATAGTTTAGGGTGGGCTGCCCTGTTCAAGCGCATTTACCCGACCTTTATTTGAGAACCTTATGGTTCGTGGGTAGAGCCTTAAGCAGGGCAGCTCATCGGTGGAAACTTAGTGCAATCGAATTCAAGGGTGGACAGTTTAATTCGAATCTTTCTTATATCACTCCTTTTGTCGATGTTTTTTAGCTTCTCGCCTCCGGTCGCCTCTGGCGTACAGGAACTTTCCCTGGGTTTTAGTTTTAGCCCCCGCTACGCTGAGGAATTGGGACTCGACCCCCAATCATCCTACCTAGAACTTCTCGACACTTTTGATTTCACAAGCGTCAGGATCCCCGTCTATTGGAATCGGGTTTACCGGGATGGGATCTACGATTTTTCGGAGGTCGATTTTCTTATTCGAGAGGCGAAACGCCGCGGACTTAGCGTGGTTTTATCTTTTGGATACCGCAATTTCCGTTGGCCCGAATGCTATGCTCCCGAGGAGTTCAAGGAGGGAAGCTACGCCGACTTTGAGCGAGAACTCCTCATCTTTGTCGGGAAGGTGACTGACCAGTTTGCAGGGGGAAGCGAGGTTGACGTTTGGCAACTTGAAAACGAACCTTTTCTGCACCCCCGTTGCAGATTTTTAAAGCTTTCTACCATCCGAAAGGAGATTGAGCAAATAAGATACTCGGATGATCTCAAGCGCCCAATCCTTTTAACCTTCGGCGGCGGTGAGGTTCTGGGATTTCCGCTTCTTTGGCCTCTTTATAAGGAAGCGGATATCATAGGCGCCAGTTACTATACGCGCATTCTCGACCCTTTATTTAGACGCTTTTACATGGACGTATATGCATTGGGGATACTGTCTCCCCGCGCGATTTGGAGGGAACGAGAGTTTATCGAGGGTAAAGATAGAGATTTTTGGGTTATAGAGGTTCAGGCTGAGCCATGGGCGGGCGACCCGAGAACCATGTCGCCCGAGATCTTAAAAAACAATTGGGATCTTCTTTTGTCGCAAGGGGCAGCGGACGGAGCTTATCTTTGGGGAGTTGAGTGGTGGCTCCGGGAGAAAGCGGGAGGAAAACCTCAACTTTTTGAAACCGCTCGGGAACTTTTTGGTACGAGGTAGGTTTGCTATCTTTAAGGTGGAAGGAGGTGAAGCCGCATAATCGCGGAAGTACCAGATGGTACCTCTGCGAAGCAGAAGTATGGTGCCTAATCATCATCACAACCTTATCCAACAGCTTTCCGAACTTATGGATTCAGTTTGGCGATACGAAAACCACTATATGCAAGACGCCTCATCCTGCGCCGATTGTCAAGCGCTGTGGGGAAAACTCAAAGAGCGGCACGAGGAGGATATCACTGCTCTCAAAAGTCACATCGCCGACCACGTTAAAGCTGGGGATTGGTAAGTTTAGTAGCAAGTTGCAAGTAGCTAGTAGTTAGTAATACTTGGGAGATGGCTATCTCAATAGACGAGTTTAAGAAAATTGAATTGAAGGTAGGGAAGGTTCTAAAGGTCGAAGAGGTCGATGGGTTGGATAAGCTCTATAAACTCTCGGTCGATATCGGCGAGGGGGAGCCTCGAAATCTTCTTGCTGGTGTTAAGGAGTTTATGAAACCTCAAGAGCTCGAGGGTAAGAGTATCGTGGTCGTCGCCAACTTGGAGCCCAAAGAGGTAAAGGGGATAGTTTCGGAGGGTATGCTTCTGGCCGCTGACGAGGACGGGCGGCCGATTCTTCTCACTCCAGAGGAAAACGTCGCCCCGGGAACGCCCGTCAGATGAACGTCTTGGAACGAGCTGATCGCAAGCGAAATATCGAAGGCAACCCCGCAGGAGCGGTGGCGATTTTAGAAAAAGCCCTCCAAGACGCCAAGGACGAGGACCGGATACCTATTCTTCTCAAGCTTGCAAACTATCAAATCGACGTCGGGCAAGTGGAGGAGGCACAGAATTCCTTTAAGCAGGTCATTGACCTTGCCCGAGCGGGAAAGGAATACCTGGCTTTGGCCGATGCTCAGAGGAAGTGGGCCTATCTCCTTTGGCACCAACATGCCAATAAGGAGGAGGCACTTTCCCTAGCCCGTAGCGCTCTTAGGGCGCTGAAGAAGGATTCGAAGAGTTCCAGGAGAGAAAATCTAAAGGTAGCCGCCAACATTTTTGCGACCTTTGGCAATATCTACGGAGACTCCAAGGAGTTTAGGAAGGCCTCCATTTGGTACCGCAAAGCTTTAGGCAGTGCTGAAGATGCGGGGTTCAAGGAGCGGACGGTGACGGTTTTGGGGGACTTAGGGAATCTATTTCTTTGGCGAAAAGACTACTCAGAAGCCAGAGAGTATCTTCAGCAGGCGGCTAGGCGAGCCAAGAGGTATTACCGACACGCCTACCCTTCATCACTGCTGAGATTGGGTCGACTCTATCTTCAACAAGAGGATCTCCTGCGAGCTGAGAAGTTTGCTCGGGAATCTCTAGAGGCCTCTTTGAAAGGAGAGTGGGAGAGGGAGAAAGCCGACGCTTGGGACTTACTTGGTGATATAGCTAGTGTTAGAGGGGGGAAACGGGAAGCAGAGAGGTTTTACCGGCGTGCGTTGGAAAGCTACCTTAAGATCAAACACATACCAAGTGCGGAGAGAGTTCGGAGTAAAATTAAAGCGCTGGTAAAATAAGGCGAGGGCGCGTAGCTCAACGGTTAGAGCACCAAGCTTATACCTTGGGGGTTCCTGGTTCGAATCCAGGCGCGCCCACCAGACGTTTTACTCATCACACACTCGATAGCTCACCTGGTCAAATAGTTCCCCGCTCGCTCTAACCACCGCAAGAGTCGCCTCGCAACCCTCGATATCGACTCTTACAAAGTGGTTATCCTGGAGTTTCGCCTTTGAAGAGCCGAGCGGCGCCCCGAGTGAGTAAGTCGTCGCTCCGCCCCCGCCGGTTACGATATAAACCACCCCACCTGCCTCGAGGCGCTCGTAGTTATGCTCGTGTCCCGAAAACACGAGATCCACTTGGTATCTGTCGAATAAATGGACGAGTTTATCCTGGACTTGTGCGTTTGAGCCGTGGACGGTTCCCGAGGAGAAAGGTGGGTGGTGAAAGAAGACCACTCTTATGGTGGAGGTGGCTTTTGAAAGTTCCTCCTCGATCCAAGTAATCTGCGTGCTATCGAGGTTGTTTGTATCGAGCGAGATAAAAAGAGCGCCGCTCTCTTCAAATGAGTAATAACGTCCGTATTCTTTAAAGTAGCTAAGGTAAGAGGATAGGGAGTCGCACTGGTAGTCGTGGTTGCCAGGTGAAGGGTAGATGGCCCTGCTTTCTAAGAACTCGGCGTATATATCGCCAAAGCGGGTTTTATAGCCTTCCTTGGTCCCGCACGGGTAGACGACGTCTCCGGTCAAGATAGCAAACGTTGTCTCTTCCTCATCCATTAGCGAAGCCAGCGCCTTTTGAACGTCTCCCCCAGTTCCGCTATCTCCAAAGGCGAGAAAGGAGAAAGCAGCTGTTTCGCTTGCTGGGGGTTGATACTGGGGCTCTTCGATCCGGCGAGCGAAAATGATTAAGAACGCCGCCAAGAGGATTAGGGTCACTGTCGCGATTTTGAGGGCCTTATTAAACCTCACTTGTCTACATTAAAGAATATCAAAGGGTCTTATATTTTCTGGAATAATACCCCTTATCTTTTGCTAACATTCCTTATAGATGGAGCAACTTGACAAAGCCTATACACTCTCGACATCCCAGGTTCTCCGTGCCGCAGAGACGGCCGAGGGCGGGCTTTCCACTGAAGAAGCGGAGCGCCGTTTGAACAAGTTCGGCTCCAACGTAATTCTTGAGGAGAAGAAGTTTAAGACCTTGAGACTTCTCGCGTCCCAATTTAAAAATTTCTTTATCGTTCTCCTTATATTCGCTTCTATTCTTTCCTTCGCTTTCGAGTCCGCCACGAACGGTTTTGTACTTCTCGTGGTCGTGGCGCTCAACGTCGCGGTCTCATTTCTCCAGGAGCGAAAGGCTGAAAAGACCATTGAATCGCTTCGCAAGATATACCCCAACAAGGTTGAGGTTATTCGCTCAGGCGAGTCGATGCGAGTTGATATACACGAGATCGTGGTTGGGGATGTCGTCGTTTTGAGAGAAGGGGTGGCGGTTCCTGCCGATTTGAGACTTCTTGAGGAGAGCGACCTCAAAGTGGACGAGGCGGCCTTGACTGGTGAGTCCGTGGTATCGGAGAAGGTTACCAAGGGTCTTGGGGAGGGTGTAGCCCTAGGGGACAGAAAAAATATGGCTTTTGCCGGAACGCTGGTGGTTGCCGGAGAGGGACTCGGGGTCGTGGTCGCAACCGGTGGCGCGACAGAGCTTGGGCGTATCGCCGCCTTCGTCCAGGAGGAGGAGGAGCGAAGCCTCCTTCTTGAAAGAATTGCCCATCTTGGTGTTTGGCTGGTCGGTATATCCGCGATGCTCTCTCTTCTTATACTTGCGCTGGGGTTCATAAGAAGCCACGAGCTCATTCATACGGTAAACTTTGCGATAGCGGTTTTTGTTTCGGCGGTACCGGAGAGTTTGCCGACCATAACCACCCTTGCGTTGGCGCTTTCGGCGCTTAGACTATCCAAAAGGAGAGTTCTTGTTCGCCACTTGGCTACGGCCGAAACGCTTTCCGGTATCGATCTTTTTGCTTTCGACAAGACCGGGACTCTCACACTAAACGAGATGTCGGTTGCGAAAATCGTCTTGCCAAGCCGTGAGTTTGAGGTGACCGGAACTGGGTTCTCATCCGCGGGGGAAATTTTGGAGGGTGGTAGGGCAGTCGACCCCAAAAGCGATAAGGAGCTTTCGCGGTTCGTGAAGGTTGGGACGCTTTCCGCCTCCGCCGCCATACTGCCCGCCGGAGACGGCGGCGAACACTTTGTCGTTCGCGGCGACCCGACCGAGGGGGCTTTCCACGTTCTCGCTCGCAAAGCGGGTGTGGGCACCGACCGTGCGAAGTTTATCAAAGACTTTACTTTCACATCGGCCCGCCGTATGAGATCTCGGGTTTTTAAGGAGGGGGAGAACTATCACGTTTATGCCCTTGGGGCACCGGAGGAGATCTTGGCCCTGTGTCCCCAGCACGAGGAGGGTTTGCAGCAGCAAGCCGACGAGCTAGCTAGGGCGGGGTACAGGGTTTTGGCTTTGGCTACTAAAACCTATCGTGGAGGTGGGTTAAAGCGTGAGGAGGTCGAGCGGGACCTAACGTTTGTTGGTTTTGGGGCGCTCCTTGATAAACCAAAAGAACACGTTGCGGATACGTTTAGAACGTTGAGGGGAGCAGGGATAAGACCAATCGTTATAACCGGCGATCACCCGGGGACGGCGCTCGCGGTTGCCAGAAGCCTGGGCCTTGAGGTGTCCGATAAAAGCGTCCTTTCGGGCCGCGACTTGGATGGTCTATCTGATGAGGAACTTATTAGGGTTGCCCCGCATATCTGGGTCTTTGCGCGTATCTCGCCGACTCAAAAATATCGGTTGGTTTCTATCTTCAAGGATAAGATGGGCCTTAGGGTAGCGGTTTCGGGGGAT
Source organism: uncultured Candidatus Saccharibacteria bacterium (assembly GCA_964348395.1). Taxonomy (GTDB): domain Bacteria; phylum Patescibacteriota; class WWE3; order 9FT-COMBO-53-11; family 9FT-COMBO-53-11; genus CAYGCK01. The sequence goes on from CAYGCK010000001.1 coordinate 116,250, forward strand.
GGGGTAAACGACGCCCCAGCCCTCAAAAAATCCGACGTAGGAGTGGTGATGGGTCGCAAGGGCACCGACGTCTCAAAAGACGCGGCGGACCTTGTCATTATGGATGACGAGATAGAGGCGGTCTTGCCGGCAATATCGGAAGCCAGAACCCTCTACGACAATATCAAGAAATTCTTTACCTTCCTTTTGTCAGGGAACTTTGAGGAACTTCTTATTATCGCGGCCGCGCTTGTATTGGGTTTGCCCCAACCGTTTACTACCATTCAAATACTTTGGGTAAATTTTGTGACCGATGCTTTCCCGGCCTTTGCCCTAGCTTACGATCCTCCCAGCGAGGAAACGCTTAAGACCAAACCCCGGGATTTAAGCTCTAAAATGATTCGCCCCGTGCTCTTATACGCCCTTTTTCTAGGTGCTATATCACTTATCGGGGAGTCGTTCCTTTTTGTCTCTTATCTTCCCGACGTGGACTTGGCCCGAACCATGATTTTCACCGGAGCCGTATTGTTTGAACTTTTCATTGTCTTTTCTATAAGGACCTCCGGACCCATTTGGGAAGGTCTTTTTACCAACCGCTATCTTATCTGGGCGTTTCTGCTATCTTTTTCGCTTCAGCTTTTGGCGATTTACCTCCCTCCCTTGCAGTCCGCTATGGGAACCGTCGCCTTGGACGCCGAGCATTTCGGCATCGTGGGGGCGTTTGTACTGGCGTCTTTGGTTATTACCGAAACCGGAAAATGGGTAGTTAGATTGCGCTCTGGTGGTTAACCGATTGAGAGGGGGTGATAAAAAGTGAACTTTCTTGACCCATACAGGGAAAGGCTACATCTGCTGTTGGATATCGCTTCGCTAGTCGCCTTAGGTTTGGCAACATACGGGTGGTACACCGCAACTGACATTTGGCTAGCCTCAACCCAATGGATGTTGGTTTCGCTGTGGATTTTGGTATTGGCCGGTCACGTAAGAAGGCTGTAGATTTAAGGGATCTTACAGTTCGGCGAGATCCATCTTCTCCTGAGGAGCTGAGACCTCGATGTGGTCGAGGTACTTCTCGGTCGTTGAAAGGCGTTTGTGCCCCGCAATCTTCGAGACCAAAACCAGCGAGGCTCCGCGCTTTAGATGGTGAGCGATAAAGGTGTGCCTAAGATCGTTTACGGTCGCATCGTCGATTCCAGCAAGCTCAAGATAGCGCTTGATGGTCGCGCGGATGTTTCTTACGAGAAGAGGTCTCCCGGTTCTTGTTATAAAGACGTGGTTGGACTTGGCGTTCTTGGGTCTTTCTTTTTCGAGATAGGTCTCGAGTGCCTTTTGTGCCCTTGAGTTTAGAGGAACTTTTCGCTCTGGGTGGCGGTTGAACTCTCTGATGGTCACCTCCCCAGCTCTTGTGCCTTTGCCAAACTTAATGTCCTCAAGACGAAGCCGCGACAATTCCCCGATTCTTACGCCGGTCTGAAGCAAAAGCTCGACGATGGAGTAGGTTCTCGCGTCGTTTCGCACAGCGTCTCGAAGCGCTCTATATTCGGTTTCGGAAAGAATACGCGGAGGCTTGGCCTCAAATTTAGGATGCTCTACCAAAAGCGCCGGGTCGTCGGTTATAAACTCGTTGACCTTAATGTATCTAAAGAAGCTCTTGACGGCGTTGGTTTTTCGGGAAACGGACTTTTTGGTGTAGCCGCGCTTTAGGAGCTTGGCCATAAAAGCCTCTATATCGTCTTTGGTTATCTCGGCGATGTGCGCTTTCTCAAGTTCCTGAAGAAACTCGATAAGCTGGTCGATATCTTTACCATAGGCCAAAACCGTAGCGTGTGCCCGGTTTTTGCTCTTCAAATGGTCTATGAACTTTTGGTGCGCGTCTTTCATCGGTATCATTATCGGATAAAAGAATAGCACTAACCCATAATAAAGTCAACAGAAGTACAACGCTATTGGATAACGGTATCTATGGGAATGTTGATATAATTTTTCCGATGGAACGACCTGCCCGTGGACCGCGAAGTAAAACCTTACACCGCGTTTTCTCGTTTCTCACTTCTGGGAAGATATTTCTTCCTCTTTTTGTTTTATCTATGTTTCTTTTGGTTAAAAGCTTCTATGGCGTACGTTCAAAAGGAGAGGAGCTTTCACGTCTAGAGACAGAGGTGGAAGCTCTGGAGGGTAAGGTTGAGGAGCAACTGGGAGAACTCGACTACAGAAATTCGGAAGAGTTTGTCTATAAGGAAGCTTTGGAACAGCTCGGTTACACAAGGCCCGGTGAGGTGATTGCGGTCTTACCGGATTTTGAGGAGGGTAAAACCTTATCCGCAGAGGAGGGAGCGTCGTCCAATGAAGAGGAGGAACCTTCCGAGACCGCTGTGCAGGAGGAGCCCGCTCCCAATTGGAAGAGGTGGCGAATACTCTTTTTCGGCAGCTGATCCAGCTAAGCTGGACTGGTTTGGATATAGAAACCTTTTGAATCCCCTGTTATCATGAAGATGAGCCCAAAGCGGGCTGGTGGAACGGTTTACCACGCGTGGCTCATAACCACGAGGACCTGGTTCAACTCCAGGGCCCGCAACCAGGCCTGCCTGTCGGCAGACAAGGCTGGGTAGCTCAGTCGGTTAGTAGCGCCGCCCTCATAAAGCGGAGGTCGTGGGTTCGAATCCCACCCCAGCCACCACGCGGGTTATTCAATTTCCCCTTTTGCTGTGGTGAGTGTTATCATTTCTCTGTTATGGCAAAACGAGTTTTGACAGGAGATCGCCCGACGGGGCCGTTACATTTGGGACATTATGTCGGGAGCTTAAAGGCCCGTCTCGAACTTCAAGATAAAGGTGCCGAGGTATTTATTTTCGTCGCCGATTACCACTCTCTGACTCGCGGCATAAGCCCCGAGAGAACTAAGAAAATCAAACAAAACACCCGCGGACTTCTTTTGGACTACCTTTCCGTGGGGCTCGATCCCGAAAAAATCACCATCTATCGCCAATCAGACATTCCCCAGGTCGCCGAACTGGCGCTCCTTTTTGGAATGTTAGTCACCGTCCCGCGGCTATCGAGGGTTCCTACGCTCAAGGAGGTTATGAGAGACGAGAAGATACAGACCCCCTCGTTCGGGCTCTTGGGTTACCCGGTCTTGCAGGCGGCGGATATAGCGTTGGTAAAGGGCGAGGTGGTCCCGGTGGGCCGCGATCAGGCCTCGCATCTGGAAGTGACCCGCGAGATAATCCGCCGGTTCAACGGCGATTTTAAGAAGGTCTTCCCCGTGCCCGAGGCCCTCATAAAGGGAGAGGTTCTGCCCGGGACCGATGGGCAAGCAAAGATGAGTAAATCCCTGGGCAACGCCATCATGCTCTCCGACGACCCCTCTACTGTAAAGAAGAAGGTCGAGGGGATGTATACCGACCCCAAGAGGGTCCACCAGAGTGACCCCGGGAGCGTCGAGGGCAACCCCGTCTTCTCTTATTTAGACGCCTTCGCTACCGACACCCGAAAGGTGTCGGAGTATAAAAAGCGTTACCGCGCTGGGACCGTAGGGGATGTAGAGATCAAGGGGTATCTGGCTGAGATTCTGGACGAATTTCTGGGACCCATTAGGAAACGCCGAAGCCAATTGGTAAAATCTACCGAGTTGGATAAAATCCTAGAGAACGGAAGAGACAAAGTTTCCTCAATCGCCGACGTGACGCTTAAGGAGGCTCGCGAAGCGATGGGGTTGTAAGCCGATGCAACGCTCAAGACTACCGAAAAACCTTAAATCTCCTGCGCGAAAAGGTCAAAACCTGGTGTCCTGGCTGTTTTTCGCTATAGTTCTGGTCATCATACTTTGGGCTTTTGCTACCCCTATTTCGCAGCCCGTGGAGGTTCCGGTATCTGAGGTTCTATCCTCCATTGAGGCCGGGGAGGTTAAAAGAATCGAAATCACCGGGGACAAGCTTTCCGTAACCTTTAAGTCTGGGGAGGAGGTTGTCTCGACCAAGGAGACCGACTTTGGTTTTTTGGAGATACTTGCGCAATCCGGGGTGGACCCCTCTTTGGTCGAAGAAGGCATTGGGGTTAAGAAAGGGTTTCCCTGGGTGGATATTCTTCTTGGGTTTTTGCCCGTGGGTTTGATTATTCTGTTCTTCTTCTACTTCTCCAGGCAGGCTCGCGGGGGCGTGTCGGATATTCTCTCTTTTGGGCGGTCTCGCGCAGAGCTTTTTATCCGCGGTCGCCAGCCCAAGATTACCTTCGCGGATGTGGCGGGTGTGGATGAGGCCGAACAGGAGCTGGAGGAGGTCGTCGATTTCTTAAAGAACCCCGGCAAATACAGAGCTCTTGGCGCACGTATTCCCAAAGGAGTGCTTCTGGTCGGGCCAGCAGGCACGGGGAAAACTCTCTTGGCCCGCGCGGTGGCGGGCGAGGCTAACGCTCCCTTCTACTCCATTTCCGGATCGGAGTTTATGGAGATGTTGGTGGGTGTTGGCGCGGCGCGTGTCCGGGACCTTTTTGAGACCGCCAAAAGGAATGCACCGGCGATTATCTTTATCGACGAGATAGAGTCCATCGGTCGCCAGCGAGGAATCGGAATTACCGGGGGGCATGAGGAGAGGGAGCAAACCTTGAACCAGATTTTGACCGAGATGGACGGTTTTACCCCCTCCGATAACGTTATAGTTTTGGCGGCCACCAATCGCCCCGAACTCTTGGACCCCGCCCTGACCCGCCCGGGTCGTTTCGACCGGCGAGTCGTTTTGGACCTCCCCGATATTGAGGGGCGCGTTGGGATATTTAAAATTCACTCTCGAGGCAAGCCCTTGGCCCGCGCGGTGGACCTTAAAAAGATCGCCAAGCGAACGGTTGGTTTCTCCGGAGCGGATATCGAAAATATGTTGAATGAGGCGGCAATTCTAGCCGCCCGAGAGGGGAAGAAGTCCGTAAGTATGAAGCACCTCGAGGAGGCGGCGACCAAAGTGAAGCTCGGGCCGGAAAAAAGGCGACTGCAATCCCCGGAGGAGAGACGTATGACGGCTTATCACGAGGCAGGCCACGCCATAGTTGCCTCGCAGCTGCCTCATATGGACCCGGTTCACAGAGTGAGTATTGTTTCCCGAGGCGTGGCTCTTGGATTTACAGAAATTCCCCCTGCCATAGATCGTTATCAGCACACGCAAAGCGAACTTGAGGAGAGGATTGCGTCTCTTCTCGGTGGGCGGGCTTCTGAGGAGTTCATCTTTAACGAGTTTACGGTTGGGGCGGCCTCGGATCTTGCCCAAGCCACAGCCATCGCCCGCAAGATGGTTTCGGAGTTTGGGATGTCCGAGCTCGGACCCGTTTCCACAGGAGGTGGGGAGAGAGTTTGGTTTGGAATGACCAGGGATCCTGAGGGCTGGTCGGACGATACCGCATCCCGAGTAGACGAGGAGGTAAGAAAGATCCTTAACCGCGCCTACAGCCGAGCGAAGGAAGTACTGCAAGCAAACCGCGATAAACTCGATCGAGTTACCGACGCGCTTCTTAAACAGGAAACCATAGAAGGGGAGGAATTCAAGCGGTTGATAACCGCAAAGTAACTCCAATAAATCTAGAGGTCACTTAGGTTACTATTGTTACTGTGAACCGCCTAGTCCTAATCGATACCGCCAACTTCTTACACCGCGCCTTTTATGCCTTTCCTATGAACCTGACCGCTTCCGATGGGCAGGTGATAAACGCCGTCTACGGGTTCTCCTCCATGCTTATCAACCTTGTAAAGGAGCTCGAACCCACCCATCTGGCCTGCGCAATGGAATCTGAGGAGGAGGTCGTCTTTCGGGAGGTGGAATTTCCCGAGTATAAGGCGACAAGGGTTCCCAAATCTCCGGAGGAGCAGGTCGCCTACGAGTCTCAGTTTCCTCTTGTATTGGAGCTTTTGGCGGCTGCTGATATTAAGACGCTTACGGCCGAAGGATATGAGGCAGACGACGTTATTGGGACGGTGGCAAAACAAGTCACAAGTAGCAAGTCACAAATAGCAAGAAGGACAGAAGTGATAATCACATCTAACGACCGGGATCTGATGCAGCTTATCGACGGGCGAGTCAAGTTCTACCTTCCGGCGGTGGGCAAGAATAAAGCCAAACTCTACAGGAGAAGGGAGTTTTTGGAGGAGTACGGGTTCGCTCCAGAAAATCTCGTCGATTTCAAAGCTTTGCGAGGAGATACCTCGGATAACATCCCCGGGGTCCGCGGTATAGGGGAAAAAACCGCGACGGAGCTTATCAGAAAACATGGAAACCTTGAGAAGATTTATAAAAATATATTGGAGATAAGGCCTGCGGTTGCCACCAAGCTAAACGACGGGAAAGACAAAGCAGAACTTTCCAAACGCTTAGCTACCATAGCGACCGAAGCACCGCTCCGGTTCAAGCTCTCCGATCTAAAATTTGGAGGATTTGTCAACGACAAAGTTGTGCAGCTCTTCGAGAAATGGAATTTCAAATCCTTGCTGGCAAAAATCAATAATTCTCCCGAGACGAAGGTAGAAAGCGAAGATCAACTAAAACTGCTCTAATATAAACTAGACTATATGAAGGTTGCTCTGGTACACGACTTTTTAAATCAATATGGCGGAGCGGAGAGGGTACTTGAGGCCATTCATGACATCTTCCCATACTCCCACGTTTACACCTCGCTCCACAGACCTACAAAACTGCCTTTGAGGATGAAAAATTGGGATATAAGACCCTTCAAGCTGCCGCGGATTCCCGTGGCCCATTTTCTGAAGTACTACACCGCTTTCTACCCCCTCCTTTTTGAGGGGATAGACCTCTCAGACTACGATTTGGTTATCTCCTCGACCGCTTTTTTTGCCAAAGGGGTTTTGACTCGTCCCCCGACCGTCCACATCTCCTACATCCACACACCGCCTCGGTTCCTCTACCACTACAGCGCAGAAACCGGCAAACGGGAGCTATTTGTCTATCGACCCGTACTTTCCGTTTTGGATAACTTCTTTCGGGTGTGGGATTACCACGCCGCCCGCAGACCGCAATTTTTGGTGGCTAACTCTCAAGAGGTTGCGGGACGAATTAAGAAATTTTATCGGCGAGAGGCGACTGTCATCTACCCGCCCGTTGAGTTGCCTAAAAACCCAGTCGACCAACCAACCGATCAACTGGGCAGTTATTACCTAGTCGTCTCCCGCCTTCTGCCGTATAAGCGAATCGATTTGGCGGTCCGAGCGGCCAACCAACTCAAAATACCGCTCAAGGTAGCGGGGGCGGGAAAGGAGGAGAGGAGACTCAAAAAGATGGCGGGACCTACGGTTGAGTTTCTCGGGTTTGTGACCGATGAGAAACTAGCAAGGATTTACAAAGATTGCCACGCTCTAGTTTTTCCCACAGAGGAGGACTTTGGGATAACGCCCGTTGAGGCGATGAGCTTTGGCAAACCTGTACTTGCATTTGCGAAGGGGGGTGCTACGGAGTCGATTGTGCCAGGTAGGACCGGTGAGTTTTTCGCCGAGCAGACGACGGATTCGCTGACCGAAGCCTTACAGAATTTCGATCCATCCAAGTACAAAGCGCGTGACTGTATCACCCAAGCCAAGAGGTTTTCCAAAGACCGTTTCAAGAAAGAATTTTCAGCCTTCGTCGACTCAAAACTTAAAGAGAGTAGAGTCATATGACAACCGTCTATCTTTTGCGCCACGGTGAAACCGAGAATCCCGAGGATTTAATAAAGGGTCGGCTCGACCGCTTTGCTCTAAGCCCGCGCGGCAAGAAGCACTTAAAAAGGGCTGCCAGGCAGTTGGCCAACGAGCGGGTCACCTCCGTCTACACCAGCCCTCTTCTAAGAGCTCGGCAAAGCGCAGAAGTGTTCAAGGAGTCTTTTCCGAAAGCCAAATTTCGGGTTTTGGAGGAGCTTAACGAATGGGACAGCAAACTCGCGGGCAAACCCAACGCCTTTATAAAGAGCAAACCCTACTCCTTTTTCCTTAAATATTACGAATCTCCGGATCAAGTCCTCTCGAGGATGAGGAAGGCGCTTGAGCTTATGGTCGGGGAAAACCGCGACGGGGCTGCCGTCGCTTTCTCCCACGGATGGCCGCTTACCTTACTTCTTCTTGACTTGGAGGGTAATAAATTCAAATATCCGCTGACCTCTTTTCCTCACGATAGGCTTTCGCGTATCGAATTGGGCGGTAAGCAAAAATCGCCCAGAATTTTGCATTTTAGGTTTTAAACTTTAAACTAAGCTTGTGCCGGAACTACCAGAGATTGAAACAATAGTTAAGGATCTGAAGGAAGCCCTCCCGGAATTGGTGGTTAAGAGGGTTATCGTCCACGGGGGCTACCGCCCTAAGGCTTCTGATTTACCCTCTACTGTTGGTTCCTCCGTTTCGACGGTTGACAGGGTCGGAAAGACCGTCCATATGGTTTTGGACGACACACGCCGTGTCGTTTTTCACCTTGCTATGACCGGCCGATTGCTTCTTCGGCGGGCTGGAGACGTTCCTGATCCCAATCAACGGGTCAGCTTTATCTTCTCGGACGGAAGGCAGCTTAGGTTTACTGATATCCGCATGTTTGGTTGGGTTGAGCTTTTTGGCGAGGACCGCTTTAGGGAGTTTAGCAAGCGTTACGGCCCAGACCCGTTTGAAATTACCGCCGAGGAATTTGCAGAGCGGTTTCTATCAAAGAAAGTATCTGTTAAGAACGTGCTCCTGGATCAGTCTTTGGTTTCCGGAATCGGAAACATATATGCCAACGACGCGCTGTGGATGGCGGAGATTCACCCTGAAGCCAAAACCCACAAACTCTCAGGAGAACAGTTAAGAAAGTTGCATCAAGCGGTACTGGACATACTTCGTGAGGGTATCGAACACAGGGGATCGAGCATAGATACCTACGTAGATGCGTACGGAAGAGCGGGTAAACATCAAGAACACTTTAGGGTTTACCAGAAAGAGGGGGAGAAGTGCGCGCGCTGCGGCAGCGTGCTACGGTTCAAGCAGCTCAGTGGGCGCGGAACCTTCTATTGCGACAACTGCCAGCTTTTGGGTTTGGGTAAAGGAGACGCTGTCGAGGAACAGATTAAGGGGCAAGAAACATTCGGATTATAGTCTAGCTCATGTTACTTAAAAAGATTTATCTGGAGAATTTTAGGAGTTACCCCAAAAAGATTTTCGAGTTTAACGGCGAGATAACACTGGTTGTCGGGCCAAACACCGCGGGCAAGAGCAACCTTATGGAATCTATTTTCCTTCTTGCTTTTGGCACTTCCCCATGGGCGACGTTAGACCAAGAAATGTTGAGGGGCGGCGCAAAGCTCGGGTTTGTCAGAGCCGCATTTGAGGGCGGAGATAAAAGGGAGCTTGAGGTAATCTTAACCGGAAACGGCAAACGGTTTCGCGTCAACGGGGTTGGGCGGCGCCTATCCGATTTTTCCCAGCACTTCCACGCCGTTCTTTTCTCGCCGCAGGACCTAAATCTGGTGACCGGCGCGCCGGACTTGAGACGCAGATTTGTGGATTTTGCCCTTGGGAGCACCAGTTTGGAGTACGCGAGGACGCTTCGTGAGTATGAGAAGGTACGAAAGCGAAGGAACCGGCTTTTGGAGCAGATTAAAAAGAGCAAATCTTCCGAGGATGAGCTAGGTTTTTGGGACGCAAAGCTTCTGGAGTATGGCGTTCCTTTGCAGGACAGCCGAAAGGAATTTTTTGACGAGGTTAATGGAGATCTTAGAACCGAGAGATTGGAACTTAGTTATATTCTCTCAGGATTGACCGCGGAGAGACTCCGAGATTCGAGGACGCGGGAGATAGCAGCCGAAACCTCGCTCATTGGGCCACACCGCGACGACTTTTCTTTCTTCTCTGGGGAGAGAGACCTGTCGGGCTACGGTTCACGCGGCGAGCAGAGGCGGGCGGTACTTGTCCTAAAGCGTGCGGAGTTGGGGTATGTGGAGAGGAGGATCGGGTACAGGCCGCTCCTTCTTTTGGACGATATCTTCTCCGAGCTCGACAAGAAAAATCGCGCCGGGGTTTTTGAACTCATAGACGGTGGACAGGGGCAGGTCATCATCACTACCGCCAATCCCGAGCAAGTGCCCACCGAAACACTCCGAGAGCTGAGGGTTATTGAGCTCTAGCTTGTTGTGGAACACTTCGCGCGAAGTGTTCCTAAGCTAAGGGAAAGAAAAGGACCCGGGATTTCTCCAAGGTCCTTGGGTGGTCACTCCTCAGCCAGCTCGGCGAGTTTCTCGGCCATCTTTTCGCTCCGCCGTGCCCTGTCGATGGTGTTGAGAGCGTATCCTCCAATCATGAGGAGGAGACCGTCGAACGCCCAGCGCCCGGATGCGGCGATCACGGCTGCAACCAGGAGGCCGAAACCCAGAAGCAGCACCAGATAAGATATCTTGCGCAGCATCTTCTAACTCCTTTCTCCTTTGTTTGTTTGGCGATCTCTCCTGCGTTTCTTGAGCCATCTGACGAGCGGGATTACGAAGGCCGCGATTACCGAGAGTACGACGATCACGGGGGTCACGACCACGGTCAGCACCACCCTGATCACCTGCTTTAGAGCCCGCGCTACCTTGTTCATGTCCTCTCTTCCCTTCGCTACTTGGGCCGGTAGAGAGTAGCGGGCTCGTTTTCCCGGGTCTCTGCCGGGTAGATCCGGTAGAAATCCTGGGGGATCACGGAGCTATCCGGGTCCAGGTACTCCGCCTCGTGGATCTCTTGTGCGAGCTCCAACCCCACGAACCTCCAGTGCCACGGCTCCCAAGCGAGCTCGACCCCGCACGCGGCGAGTCCGAGGTTGCTGTAGGGGGGCTCGTCGCAGCGCTTGAACGGGTAGGACTCGACAAACCCAAACTCGTGAGCGTGTTCCTTAAGCCATCGCCAGAGTTGGTGGTTTGGACCGTAATCTGGCGATCGGGTCGGCTCGGTAGCCAAGTCGAAGGTTGTACCGAGCTGGTGTTCACTGCGCCCTGCCTCCATAGAGAAGTCTTTGCACCGGGTATTCCAGGAGCACTCTTTCTCGTGGATGGCCGCCTGGTAGTCATACGACCTAAAGCCGCTCACAACCACGACCTCGTAACCGTCTGCCTCCGCGGCTTCTATCATCAGGTTGAGACGGTAGCCAGCTTCCGAGTTAATTCCTGGATTGTAATCTGCCGGGAGCGGGTGATCTTTGTCCACCAAAACGTCAAACGGAAGGGTGGACGAGACCAGCAGGAGAATTCCGACCAGAAGGTCGATCATCGATCTAACCTCCTTTCTTTTAGGTTTTAACCGAATTCTACCATCTAACCTATAGCTTCACAAATAAGAGAAAGAAAAAAGCGAAGATTACTCATCTTCGCTTTGCGCGGGGACTTGGTTCAAGAGGTATCGCAGAAATTCCCTACTCTGTTTCCAGAACACTGCTACCAGGAAAATCCAAATAAGAACCGACGAAACTACGATAAACTCGACCAAGTCGCGACCCTCTCCCATGTGCCGCTCCTTTCTTAGTGTGGTTTTTTGATGAGGTTAAGTTTACTACACTTTGCTGTAAAATTGGGGCGTGAAGTTCTCCCGTCTAGCAGATTACTTCTCCAAAATAGAAGCGACCCCAAAGCGGCTTGAAATGACCGACCTTCTGGCCAAGCTCCTCAAGGAAGCGACATCCTCGGAAATAGACAAAATATGCTACCTCGCCTTGGGCCAGCTAGCTCCTCTTTACGAGGGTGTCGAGTTTAATCTCGCCGAGAAGATGATGGTCCGCATTATGGCGGAGGCGTACGACAAACCCCAAGAGGAGGTCCGCAAGCTCTACAAAAAGAAAGGGGACTTGGGCGAGGCGGCGGAGGAACTGGGTTCAAAGTTTAAAGTTAAAAGTTTAAAGTTGACAGTTGACCAGGTTTATAGGGAGTTGAGGAAAGTAGCAGAGATTGAGGGGGCGGGATCGCAGGAGAAAAAGGTTAAGTGGGCGGCTGAGCTTCTCAAGAAACTCGACCCCTTGTCCACCCGCTTTGTGACTCGCATACCGGTCAAAAAGCTTCGGCTCGGGTTTTCCGACAAAACTATCCTCGACGCGCTCTCCGTCATGGAGGTCGGGGACAAGAGCGCCAGGGCGGGTATAGAGCGCGCTTACAACGTATTGGCGGATATTGGGAAAATCGCCCAACTTGTCAAGACTAAAGGGGTCAAGGGGCTTGCAAAAATTAAAGTGTCGGTCGGGACCCCCGTCAGGATGGCCGCCGCCGAGCGCCTTCCTACCCCCCAGGAAATTATCGACAAGATGGGGGGCCGGCTCGCCGCCGAGCCCAAATACGACGGCTTTCGCGTGCAACTTCACCTCGATAAGTCAAGGAAGCTCAAAGAACGCGAGGGGGGTGAGCAGCTTGCTCTTCTGGCGGCCGAGGTAGGGGGTCCTTGGGTCAAGATTTTCTCCCGCAATTTGGAGGACACGACCGCTATGTTCCCAGAGATAGTTGCGGCGGCGCAAAAACTCCCGGCTAAAAGCGTGATTATGGAGGGTGAGGCGATAGCTTACAACCCCGAAACAGAGGAGTTTGAGCCTTTCCAGGAAACGGCCAAAAGGAAGCGCAAGTACGACGTTATGGAGAAAGCAGAGAAGCTTCCTCTTAAGGTTTTCGCTTTTGACCTTTTGTATCTCGACGGTCGTGACTTAACCCACAACCCCTATTCCACAAGGCGCGGAGCTCTGGAGAAATTGGTAAAAGGTTCCGAGAACACCATACTCATAGCCGAGGAACACGAATTTAAAGACGCAGAGAGACTCCAGGAGTTCTTTATGGAACAGGTCGAACACGGGCTTGAGGGGATAATGACCAAGAGATTGGACGGCGTTTACCAAGCCGGGGTTCGGAATTTCAATTGGGTAAAGCTCAAGAGGGTTGAGGAAGGGGAGCTCGAGGACACCATAGACTGCGTGGTATTAGGGTACTACCGTGGTCGCGGCAAGAGGGCAGAGTTTGGCATAGGCGGTTTTTTGGTCGCGGTTTATGACGATAAGGCCGACGCCTTCAAGACCATATCCCGGGTGGGGACTGGTTTAAAGGATGAGGAATGGCGAGAGATGAAAAGGAGGGTCGATAAGATATCGGTTAAAGAGAAGCCCAAGAATGTCAAGGTTGTCAAAGAGCTCGTTCCGGATGTTTGGGCCGCGCCGCAGATTGTAGTTGCCATTCGAGCCGACGAGATAACCCGCTCGCCCTTGCATACCGCTGGGGCCCGGGGGGACGAGCCGGGGCTTGCCCTACGCTTTCCTCGACTTATGGCTTTTCGGAATGATAAGGCGCCGGAGCAAGCGACGACGGTTTTGGAGGTTGAGAAGCTTTTTAAGAAGCAGCGAAAGCGGTAACTTAAAACTGGTAACGTTAGTTAGTCGTAGTTAGTGAGAGGAGGTGAAACCGCTTAAGGAGCGGAAGTATCAAGTTAAGAAAGTATCAAGTACCATGTAAAGATTGAACATGGTAAATGGTAGATGAACAAATGGTACTTCTGCTTTAGCAGTACAATGGCTAAAACATCAATGGGACTTGAGGAAAACGTCGCGGGGGCGCTGGCCTACTTTTTAGGTTTTATCACCGGTATTTTCTTTCTTCTTACCGAAAAAGGAAGGTTCGTTCGCTTCCACGCTATGCAATCGACCATCCTTTCCGGAGGTTTGGTCATCCTGTCGCTTGTTTTGGGTATTATCCCGATTGTGAACGTGGTCTGGTTTGCGCTTTCGCCTTTCGTAACGGTTGCCGCATTCGTCTTGTGGCTTTACCTTATGTACCAGGCGTATCAGGGGAAGATGTATAAGCTCCCTTGGATTGGTGATATTTCGGAGCAACAGATGGACAGTTTCGGAGGGGGCGGCGAAGTAGAGTAAATTTAAGATATATGAAAGCTCTCGCCGACGCTAAGAGGAAGATGCTCGAGGAGCATCTTGAGAAGCGCGGAATTAGCGATAAGCGCGTTTTGAAAGCGTTCAATGTTGTGCCCCGCGAAGAGTTCGTGTCCCGTAGGTACCGTGATCTATCGTATGAAGATATGCCTTTGGAGATCGGGAGTGGGCAAACCATTTCCCAACCCTACACCGTTGCTTTTATGACTCAGCTTCTTGATCCCCAACCGCAAGATAACGTTTTGGAAGTTGGAACCGGATCAGGCTATCAGGCTGCGATACTCTCACGGCTTTGTCGCAAGGTTTATACCATCGAGAGGGTTGAGGAGCTAGCCGAAAGCGCCCGAGATGTTTTAGAAAGATGCGGTTACGACAACGTCGAGGTTGTCGTCGGTGACGGGAGTTTGGGGCTCGCCGATAAAGCCCCTTTTGACAGGATTGTCGTCACCGCCGCCTCCCCCAGGGTTCCCCGACCTCTCGTTGAGCAGCTTAAGGTGGGTGGGCGATTGGTTGTGCCGGTTGGCGTTGGGCTTCAGGATATGGTGAGGCTCACCAAGACGAGGGACGGCGAGAAGGTCGAGCGTTTTAGCGGCTTTCGCTTCGTGCCTTTGGTTGGGGAGGAAGGGTTTAGGGAATAGAAAACTTGCTATCTTGAATCTGTGCTTCTGGATTTCTACCACCACATAAAACTCCCGCATTTTAGGGCTAAACCGCTATCCGCTCTTTACTTCTCATTTACGCTGCGTACCCTCGCTATATCCTTGGTTAGCGTCTTTATACCTATTTACATCCTCAATATAACAGGGGATTTTCTGTGGGTTTTGGTATTTTTTGCCGCTTACTCGTCCTTTGTCGTCGCGCTTGCCATGCCTTTGGGGTGGCTGGTAGTACGGATTGGGTTTAGGTGGTCCGTTTTTGTGGCGAGCGTTCTTTTGGCGCTGGAGCTCTTCCTTTTCTCCTTAGCCGCAGAAAACATTTTGTACCTTTGGATTGTTGTTCCCCTTGAAGCCGCGAAGTTGCTTCTTTTCTGGATTCCTTACCACCTCATCTTTGTCGAAGACGCTTCCGCCCGACACTTTGGGGAGCAGGTTTCCATACCGGGTGTTATCGCAAGATTGGTCGCCGTGGTGGCGCCTCTTGCCGGGGGCTTTACAATTTCAAAAATAGGATTTACCTCGGTATTCTACCTGGCCATCTTCTTGGTATTGGCATCCGCCCTGCCTTTGTTTTTTATGCCGCACCACGCCCACGGCGCCTATCCTGGCTGGAGGCACATCCTCAAAGAAACCTTTGCCGGGGGATACGGGAGAATTTTTGCCGCTTTTTGGGGGGTTAGAAGCGTGGCGCTTGTCGCCGCGGTGGTCTGGCCGGTTTTCTTATTCGGGTTAACCCAAAATTCATACAGCGAGGTTGGGGTTATAACATCCGCTGTTCTTTTAGTTTCGGTTGTTTCCCTCCTTGCAACCGGAAGAGCTGTAGACAGGTTCGGTAGAAGGTTGGTTTTGAGGTTCGGGGCTTGGGTAAACAGCACGATATGGATTGTCAAAGCTTTCATAGCGACCCCTTTCGAGGCGTTTTTTGTGGATTCCTTGAACAAGCTCGTCGACGGGGTTCAGGGTATACCGTTTGACGTAGTGACCTACGAGAAAGCGAGGAGGCGAAAACACCCCAGCGAGTTTATCGTCCGCCGCGAGATGTTACTTCATTTTGGAGGGATTTTAACCACTTTGGGAATGATGGGGCTTTGGGTTTTAGGTGTGCCTCTTCCAGCGTTTTTCTTGATTGCAGCCTTAGGTTACCTTGTCTCCATGTTTATGCTAGCTGGCGACTAACCGCTCTTGTTAATCTTCTCCCTAATCCGCTATCATAGGTGATAGGATGACCTCGTGTATCATCTCTCGAGAGGGGGTGAAAAACTCTTAATGTGGCAGGACATACTCGATAGTATGAGTGACGCCTTAACCACCTCTCTTACCGGTCTAGCTGGCGGTTTTCCTGAATTCCTAGGTGGTTTAATAATCCTTCTGGTCGGTCTTATCGTTGCCGGTTTGGTCAAGCGCGGCTTGGATGCCCTTTTTGGGGTTTTGAAAGTTGACAAGTGGGGGGAGAAAGCAAAGCTAACCAAGGGTGCGAGCGTGCGCGTGTGGCAAAAATTGATAGGAGAGATCGCCCGCTGGGCGGTGATAGTTCTCTTCTTGGTTCCGGCGCTTGCGACCTGGGGAGTACCGGGAATTTCTGATCTTTTGAGCGATCTCCTGGCTTACTTGCCCAACGTTTTCGTGGCCGCCGTCATTGGTTTTATCGGCATAGTGGTCGCCGATTTGACCGAGGGGGTGATAAGGCAAGGATTCAAGGGTATCGGAGCCGTCTCGGCTCAGGTTATGGCGGGAGTTTCTCGCTACGCAATCCTCTTTTTTACCGCGCTTGTGGTCTTGAACCAGCTTGGTGTCGCCGCTAACTTGGTGCAGGTTCTCTTCACCGGTGTTGTAGCGATGCTCGCCTTGGCTGGAGGTTTAGCGTTTGGTTTGGGAGGACAGGAAACGGCCAGGGATATTCTTGAGGCGATACGAAAAAGGCTAAGCTAAGGACCTGGTTCGTATCTTTTCAGATATGGCGTTCTTGCCCTCTGTTTTCTGTTCTCTGTGTGTTGTTCACTTTCAATATGATTTATTTGGGAACCGACCATCGGGGTTTTGAATTGAAGGAGAAAATTGCGCTGTGGCTTGGGGAGTGGGGTTACGAGTTCGAGGATTTAGGGGCTGCGTCTTACGATAAGAAGGACGACTACCCCGACTTTGCCTCTGCAGTTGCAAGAAAGGTTTCCGAAAACCCGAAAGAGAACAGAGGAATACTGCTCTGCGGTTCCGGCGTTGGGGTTGATGTGGTAGCCAATAAGTTCAAGAGTGTGCGCTCGGCTCTTGTGTGGGGTGATGAAGAGGCGTTGGTGAAGCAGTCCCGCCAGCACGACGGAACGAACGTCCTCTCCCTTCCCGCCGATCACCTAAGCGAGAAACAAGCCAAAAACATCGTCAAAACCTGGCTCGAAACCCCCGATCCTTCAGAAGAGCGCCACCTGCGACGCATTAAAAAGATTTCCAATCTTGAATCCTAAACCTATCACCCGAAAGGTGTAGATGTTTCAGTGAAAAAGAAAAGCGAGGGGAAAATTCACCCTCGCTTGGCCTGTGCCGTCCTCGCCAGGTTGAAGACCTCGTCCACCCTCATGTCTCCGAGTGGGGGGTACGGGCTCCTCCATCTGCGCTTTTTGTCCGGTGGGAGAATGATGTTGAGGATCTCCCACATGTACTCCGGACGCCTCGGTTTCTCCTTCGGCTCCAACAGCTTCTTGATCTTCGCTAAGAGCTTCATATCCATCTCCTTTGCTGGCGAAGTTATTCCACGATTTGAGGTACTTCCTTGCCTACGACCAGACCCCCGCCGTAGATTTGTTGGAAAACGACCCCTTTAGGCAGCTGGAGGATCCATTCTATCCCAACGAAGGAGCGCATGCTCCCCACAACAACACTCGTGTAGACCCACCTTCCTTTGCGGAAGAAGGCAGGTCCGCGCCGCCAAGGCCTCTCGACGGGAAGGTAGCGGAGGGACTCTTTGAGGAAATCGGCGGCTTCTTTGACTAGTCGCCCATCACCCCAAAACCTGGGTCTTATCCCGCCGTCGTACCACCTGCTCCAGATGGGGGTTTGGAGCAATAGGAAGATGACCTCTCTACCTGGTGCCCGGCGTGAGCCAGCCCAACTATCCCGGTAGCGAAGAGTCCCCCTGATGTACTCTATCTCTTTAAAACCGAGATTCCATGGCGCTACCCGCTCGCCGCCGACAGCGTAGGTGTGGAGGGCGGCGTCAGCTAAGAAATCCTGAAGTTCAACCAAACTGACTAACATTTTCTCCCTCCTTTCAGACGTTTTCTGCTTATGCAGATGATAACACGGGGTTTTTAAGGTGCCAACACTGGTAAAATTAATAAAGTGATTGAAATTGGACGACCGCTCAAAGCGGTTCTAGCAATTTCAGGTATATCGTAGGACTATGGTTGAAATTGTTCCAACCATCCTGGTTCACAGCAAAGACGAGTTCATAAAACGCCTCGAGCTCGTCGCTCCTTATGTTTCTCGCGTTCAGTGGGACATAATGGACGGGCATTTTGTTCCCAATACCACCTTCTCCGACCCTCTTGTGTTTGAGGAGATTGAGGAGAAGGAGCTGTGGAAGGGACCGGATCCGGACGTATCTCTTCTCAAGATTGAGGCGGATTTGATGGTTCAAGACCCCGAGCGGTGGGTTGAGCTTCTTAAGCATCCCTGGGTCGACCGTCTGATCTTTCACGTCGAGTCGAAAGGGAACCACCAGGGGTGGCTCGAGTTAATACAGGAAGCCGAATCCAAAAGCTTTAGTGTGGGTGTGACCCTGGACCCTGATACTCCGCTCGAGCGGGTTTGGAAATTCTTGCCTAAGGTCGACCTCTTCCAGGCGATGGGTGTAAAAAGTGGGTTTGGAGGGCAAAAGTTTGTCCCTTCCGTCCTGGGCAGAATCCGGGAGGTCAGGGACGCTTTCCCCAACCTTCCCATCTCGGTCGACGGCGGAGTAAACGTGGAAACCTCGCCCGGCATGGTCGCCGCCGGGGCGACCGAACTCTGCGCTGGCTCGGCCATATTTGAATCTGATAACGTTGATGAGGCAATCAAAGCGTTAGAAGATGCCTCTTCCAATGTCTAGAAGGTTTGAAAAAATCTCCATTTTTGGTTTCGCCGACGCTCACGAAGATAGACCCGAATGGAAGGCGGCCTATGAGACCTCCAAACTCCTCGCCGAGCAGGGTTACACAATAGTAAACGGCGGAGGACCGGGTGTTATGAAAGCGGCGACCCTGGGGGCTAAGGAAGCAAACGGCAAGGTCATTGGGGTGAGCTTCTACCCCAAAGACGCCCCTTACTTTGAGGGTCGAGACAAGAGTAACCCAATCGACCAGGAGATAAAGACCACAAATTATTTGGAGAGGACGCTACGGCTTTTGGATATAGGCGACGCCTACGTCATCTTCCGCGGCGGTACCGGGACGGTGTCGGAGTTTGGCATGGCTTGGGGGGTCGCGCGGCTTTATTTTGGGCACCACAAGCCCTTTATCCTATACGGTGGGTTTTGGCATGAGATTTTGGAGGCAGTCGCCAAAAATATGTATATTAGAGGCGAGGAACTCAAGGTCTATCGCATAGTCGATACCCCTGAGGAGGTCTTGGAAGAAATTCAAAAACTAGAGAAGGAAACGGAAAATTCCTTAGTGTATCGAGCATGAAATTTCCCAAGAAAGATCACTACACAACCGACAAACTCTACAAGATGGCAAACGAGATGAGGGAAGACCTTATCAAGATGCTTACCCTAGCGGGTTCCGGCCACTCCGCGGGGCCGTTGGGAACCATGGAGATCTGGACCGCGATGTATTTTCATATCCTCAACCACAAGCCCCAGGATCCGGATTGGAAGGATCGGGATCGTCTTATTCTCTCCTGCGGGCACATTTGCCCCGCCCGCTACACAGTTATGGCTCACGCCGGTTATCTCCCTCACGAGGAGCTTTGGACGCTCCGCAAGTGGGGGACACGGTTGCAAGGGCACCCAGAGCGAACCAAACTCCCGGGGGTAGAGACGACTTCCGGTCCCTTAGGTTCCGGTCTGTCGCAGGCCGCCGGTATGGCTCTGGCCGGCAAGATGGATGAGGCGAAGTGGAGGGTTTATTGCATCATGAGCGACGGGGAACAACAGGCCGGAAACACTTGGGAGGCGGCGATGTTTGCTGGGAAGAATAACCTCAACAACCTAACCGCCATTATGGACAGAAATAATATCCAAATAAACGGGCACACCGAGGATGTGATGCCGTTGGAACCACTGGAGGAAAAGTACAAATCCTTCGGTTGGCATGTTTTGCATATCGATGGGCACAATATCGAGGAATTTATAGACGCCGTAAATCACGCCAAAGCGGTTTACGAGGATCCGACCTTGATAATCGCTCACACCATACCCGGCCGTGGGGTTGGGTTTATGGAATGGGACCCCGCCTGGCACGGCAAGCCTCCCAAGCCGGAGGAGGCCAGAAAAGCGCTGCACGAGATAAGAACCTTGGGTGGGAAGATAAGGAGCGAACACGAGTAAATAGGAGTAGAGAGTAGTTAAAAATGCCTATAAATAAATCAGCAAAACTGGTCCCAAACGTCTTGGACAAGAAGAAGCTTGAGATGTTGCCCACCCGCGACGGCTACGGTAAGGGAGTGGTCGAGGCGGGAAGAAAAGATAAAAACGTCGTTGTTTTGTGCGCAGATTTGGCGGAATCTACCCGTTCTCACTGGTTCCAGCAAGAGTTCCCCGATCGCTACGTAGAGATGGGGGTCGCGGAGCAGAATATGGCCTCCTTGGCCGCCGGGATGGCTTTGGGAGGTAAGATCCCGTTTATTGCCTCTTACGCGGTATTTTCACCGGGAAGGAATAACGAGCAGATTAGAACCCTGATATCTCTTCAGGAAACCAACGTCAAGATAATGGGCGCCCACGCGGGCATTTCGGTGGGGCCCGACGGGGCGACGCACCAGGCCCTTGAGGATATGGCTTTGATGAGGGTGCAGCCCAATATGACCGTTTTTGCGCCCTGCGATGTGTGGGAGGCAAAGAGGATTGTCGAGACCATAGCCAAGCTTGACGGACCCGCCTATATGCGCTTTGCCCGCGAAAAGACGCCGGTTGTAACGACCGACAAAACGCCTTTTAAGATAGGCCAGGCGCGGGTATTTTGGGAATCCAAAGGTAAGATCGTGGATGTTACGATTGTGGCTTGTGGACCGCTGGTCCACGAGTCGCTTTTGGCCGCCGCAAGATTAGAAAAGTCCGGCTTGGGCGTCGAGGTTTACAACTCGCCGTCGGTCAAACCCTTGGACGAAAAAACCATCCTCGCGGCAGCTAAAAAAGCGGGCGCAGTTGTGACCGCGGAAGAGCACCAGGTGGCGGGTGGATTGGGAGGGGCGGTCGCAGAATTTTTGGGCGAGAACTACCCTGTCCCGGTCGTTCGCGTGGGGGTCAAAGACCGCTTTGGGGAGTCCGGCGACCCAGATGAATTGATGGTTAAGTTTGGGTTAGTTGCCAAGGACATCGTCGCCGCAGCGAAAAAAGCAATAGGACTCAAAAAGAGCAAGTAATTTACTCATATGGCCGCTAAAGACGTATTAACCAAAGCCCAAGACGAAGTCTACTCCATAGGCGCCTTTAACGCTGCCAATATCGAAACTTTAAAAGCCATTGTAGGTGCCGCGGCCAAGCTTAGGGCACCAATAATTGTGGAAAGCTCGCACGGCGAGACCGAATTTATAGGCGCCGCCAATTTGGTGGACCTCGTTAAAAATTATCGCGAAGAAACCGGTGTTCCAATTTTCATAAATTTGGATCACGCGCCGTCAGTTGAGGCGGCCGAGGAGGGAATCGAGGCCGGTTACGAGCTTATACACATCAATGCCTCCAAGTTGCCTTACGAGGAGAACGTCGCGGCGACAAAAAAGGTCGCGGAGGAGGCGCACGCGAAAGGTCTTTTGGTCGAGGCGGAGCTCACTTTTATTGAGGGCTCGAGCGCACCGCATCTTCAGGAGAAGATTGAGGAAGAGCAGGCCAAATCGAAGTACACCGATCCCGAGCAAGCCAAGGATTTTGTGTCGCGCACCGGGATAGATACCTTGGCGGTTTCCATAGGCAACGTCCACGGCGTATACAAGACCGCCCCCAAGCTGGATCTGGAGCTTTTAAGGACCCTTAGGCAGACCCTTCCGTGCTTCTTTAGCCTGCACGGCGGGAGCGGCATCCCCGACGATCAGGTCCGGGGAGCTATAAAGACCGGTCGGATAGTCAAGGTTAACGTCAACTCGGAGATGAGAATTGCCTACCGGGAAACTCTGGAGAAAGTACTTAAAAAGACCGACGAGGTTGCCATTTACAAGATTATGCCTGACGTCATCGCCGCCGTCCAGGAGGTAGTGGAGCGCAAGATCAAGCTCTTTGGCTCCGAGGGGAAGGCCACTTAAAGCAGCTTGGACATTACGCAGAAGTCCTGTCCTTCGTAGTGGTTTTTGAGGTCGGCCGTCGTTTTGTACCCGAGCTTTTCGTAAAAATCGACCGCGCCCCAAGTGGATCCAGTGTGTAGGTAAATCTTATGGACCCGGTTTTTCCGGGCGATTTCTTCGGTCTCTTCCATAAGAGCCCGACCTATACCCCTGCCTCGGGCTTTGTGACCCACGATAAGCTGGGAGACGTACATAACGCCTGCCATGTAGTTGCCATCAACCATCCCTAGGACCGTGTTCCCTTCCTTGGCGCTTAGGTAGAACTTGACTTTCTTCCAGTACCTTTCGTCCCGTTCGTGGCCAAAGTGTTCCTTGTGAGTCAGCGGCCACTCGATTTTCCCAAACGCCTTCATGGCTTTGGTTTTGGTCTTTGTCCGTATTATCCTCATAACGAATTTATACCCGACAAATCTTTAGTAACGGGATTTGTAGCGTTGAGTGCTTAAGGCTTGAACTGCTGCATATACTGGCTCAAGTCCAGAAACTCCACTCCAGTTGGGAGTGTGAACCGCGAGTCGGTGACCACCTCCGGGTTGCAGCTGTACTCGTAGCCCAGTGCCTGGGCGGAGGAGTCGGCCGCTTCCAAGTCAGATGTATCATATTCCTCACCCTCTGCCAGGGTAACGCAGAGCTTGGTTCCTTGGCTTTGTCCCTCCTGCCAGTAGTAGGTGCAGTCGTCGCGGTAGATGTACTTAAACGTTCCCGTCTCTTGCGTGGTTATCTCGCCGTAGTACTTGTTCCCTTTAAGGTAAAAGGTGGCGGAATCCCCTTGGTAGCTCCAGGTGCACTTCATTGCGGTGCCCACCTTTAGGGCATCGGCGATGCTGCCGACGAAACCCCCGTCGGAGGAGGATTCCTCGGTTGTGGTGGGGGAGGCGCCTTCGCGTAGGTAGAAGTACCAATATCCGGCTCCTGCAGCTCCGAGCAAGACGATAATGATGGCGATTAGAAGACCTTTGTTCAGTGTTATCACCCCCTTTGCAGTAATATCAGGCTCTAACGCGATTTTATAATTTGTTTTTAGGTCGCGGCAAACAAAGCAACGGTTTTCTTGACTCACTAGAAATCGGGAATATAATTTAGGCAAATCCCATAACTCCAAGAAAGGAGGAAGTAAGATGAGAGCGAGCCACACCTTAAAGCGGACGGCGGATCTCTTGACCTTAATTCGATTTGTCGGAGTGCTAGTCGTCCCGCTCGTCGGCTTGGCCGAGGGTCCCTCGGCGGTTGCCGGGACTGGAGGATGGCTTCTTCTCCTCCTGTGGATGACCGACCTGTTCGACGGCCAACTGGCGCGCCGTAGCGGCTTAGCCGGGGAAGGAAGACTTGCAGAGCTCGACGGTTGGGCGGATCTGCTTCTCGCGTTGTCGGGCTTTACCCTGCTTACTATCACCGGGTTCGTGAGTCCCTTGGTCTGGGCGGTGGTGACCCTGGCGACCCTGGTCCTGGTCCGCGTGGACTTTCTGGTCTTCCAAGGAATTGCGTCCTTTTTCTTGTCGGTGTTCTACTTTTGGACGGCGATTCGGCAGGACTCGACGTTCCTGGTGCTCTTGGCGGCTTTCCTTGGGATACACGCACTGCTGTCGCGCGAGCGGTTCGTGTTCCTTTGGAACCGCTTTTGGGGTCACGTGTGGCTTCGTTAGGAACTCATCAAACAGGCTGTGCTTTTTTGCACGGCCTTTTTTTGGTTAGACGGTCTTGAGAAAAGAGCTGTCTGCCCTATAGCGTTGACTTTCTGGAGCAAAAGAGTATAATTTAGGTATAAAAACCAAGGAAAGGAGGGATCGATGGACGACGATTTGGACTACGGTGAGTACTACGACGATTACTACTTCGACGACGAGCCGGTAAGAGAATGGCCCGATGGTCCGTGCGAAGTCTGCGGGGTACCGTACTACGTAAACGGCGTCCCGTCTCACGTCCATATTTACCCTGCCAAAAAGCAGCCGGGCTTCTTGGAACGGTTGTTCGGGACTGGGGAGTACTGCAAAGTCTGCGGTCACGGTCACGGGGCTCACCTTCAGCCTTGGGTCAGGGAGTGGGCGATGCATAACATGGATCAGATCGCCCTCCAGCGACTGGCCACTCTTATCGCTATAGATTACATCACCGGGGCTGATTTCTGACCGGCTGTCTAACAGTGTAAGGGCTGGATTCATTGGAGTCTGGCCCTTTTCCCTTTTGGAAGGAGGTATTTAGAAGCGCCTGCGACCTCTTCGGTCGTTAAACCGCGGACCTTTTGGTCGATCTTCTCTTGGTCTGGCGACGTTGACGGCAATCGTTCTTCCTTCCATCATCGTGCCGTTTAATTTTTTGATAGCTTCATCGGCCTCGTGATCTTTTTCCATCTCGACAAATCCGAAACCCTTACTCTGGCCTGTGTCTCTGTCGGAAATCACAGTTGCAGAGGAAACTGCACCAATCTCTGAAAACATCTCTTGGAGTTTGGAATCGGTAACGCTATAAGGAAGCCCTCCGACGAATAATTTCTTAGTCATTCAATTATCACCACCTTTATTTTTCTGTTTCTGTCTGATCGTGTGGGATAAGCTTTGAGGATATCTTTTACCGAACGAGAGGAAACAAATACTCACGCAGTATAGCACACCGTTTCTAACCTTGTTTAAAAGAAAAAGGCGGCTTGCGTGGGGGTCGCGAGCCGCCTCGGGTTCCTTGCCGGTACTGTCTTAGGAGTGCACTCCCATCCGCGAAGATGCTTTTTCCACGTCAGTCTTTAAGTTCCGGCAAGGGTCTACTGGAATCCGCTCTCTCAAGCGGGGATTCTCAGTGGTTGTGGGGTCGCCACAACCTTGCTGGCCCGTTCAAGATCCGAGCCGTGGATCCCTTCGGGGCTCGCAACATCCAACCTCTTGGGTGCTGGGAGCTCGAAAGGATGTTTAATTCTAACCTTTTTGTCAAACGAACTTTTTTAGGATTTAGGAGATAGCTATATCGCGGCGGTTGAACCAGATGAGGCCGACGATGGTACAGACCAAACCCACCCCTAGAAAAACCGCTACGGACTCAAGCTCCAAATCGTTCCTAAGGAGGGGGGTGTTGGATTCGAAATAATGGAAGAAGGATAGATACTTGAGGTCTGCCAGGTTTTCTTTAAGGGCGGCCACCACGTTGACAAAATACATGGCGAGCATCAAAACCGCGGAGACCAGGGTGACCTTGCCCCGGTCGGAGAAGAAGCTGGAGAACATCATGGTTATTCCGAGGAGTGCAAACCCAAAGCACGCCCCCAAAACCGCTAGCGTTAGGTGGTTTTGGAGCTGATAATCGACGTT
This sequence comes from uncultured Candidatus Saccharibacteria bacterium, assembly GCA_964348395.1. GTDB lineage: Bacteria > Patescibacteriota > WWE3 > 9FT-COMBO-53-11 > 9FT-COMBO-53-11 > CAYGCK01. The sequence continues at coordinate 141,504 of CAYGCK010000001.1, forward strand.
GTAAATCTCCGCAAAAGGAACGACCGAGAGTGCAGAGGCGAATACGAAGGTGAGGATTATCACCGCCCCGGCTAGATATTTGCCCAGGAAGAGTTTAGTCCTGGAGATGGGTTGGGACAGGAGAACCTCAATAGTCCCGTGGTCTATCTCGCCCGCGAGCGCCCCACCGCCAAAGCTTATCGCCAAGATAATAAGAAGGAGAGGCCACATCAGGCTGTAGTGCTCGCCGCTCAAGAAACCCTCGATGCTTCCTAAGAAGCTTCCTATCTCGATGTTGAAGGCTTTGAGAAACTCCTCGGGGTAAAACTCCACCAGTGTTTCGGTAAAATTCGCGGCTTGTGTCGAGAAGGAAGGGAACAGGGCGACCAGAAGCCACACCAAAAGAGCCGCCCCCAGCGTGTAGCCGACTATGCTCCATTTACTCTTTTTGATTGTCTGCAGGATCAAGGCTAGCATTATCGGTAAAACTCCAAAAACACCTCTTCCAAGCTCTCGGGGATTATCTCGATATCCAGCAGGGTAAATTCTTTGATTTTATCCAGCACCGGGTTGATGTCTCCTTTAACCCTCAAAACAACTCCGTTTGGCATTTCTTTTATAACCTCCACCCCTGCCATCTCAAACCCGTCTTTGGGTGCTTTTTTGGCAAACGTCGCGGTGACGTTGTAGATCTTTTTGCCCTTGAGCGCCCGCACGCTGTCTACGGATACGAGCTTGCCGTTTTTAATAATCCCCACGCGGTTGCAGATGCGCTCCACCTCGCCGAGGTTGTGAGAGGACATAAAAACGGTGGTGCCCTCGGCGGCAAACTTTTGGAGAATCTCATAGATCTTGTTTTGCAAGAGGGGATCTAGCCCTAACGTTGGCTCATCTAAAATCAAAAGCTCAGGTTGGTGCATGAGGGCTAGAATGAGGCCAAGCTTTTGCCGGTTTCCGGAGGAGAGGTTTTTGAATTTGGGTTTGACGTCAAAGTCCAGGTCTTTGGCGAGCTTTCGCGCTTGGGAGGGGCCGTTGAATTTCTCGAAAAATTTAATATGCTCCTGTCCGGTCCAGTTGCTGTAGAGCCGGACATCTCCTGAGAGATAGCCGATGTGCTCCTTGAGTTGAGGGCCGTCGCGCCTTGCATCGAGGCTGAAGATGGTGATTTGGCCCTCGTCGGGTCTTAGGAAATCCATCATGCAGCGTATGGCGGTGGTCTTGCCGGCGCCGTTGGGACCCAAAAACCCGAAGATTTCGCCCTTTTCGACAGAGAAGGAGATGCCGTTTACCGCTTTAGTCTTACCGAAGAATTTCTTGAGGTCCTTGACCTCGATGACGCTTTCCTTTTTAGGCACCAAGGATATCTTAGCAGGATGGGTTTGGGAAAGAAGAAAAGCCCATCAGACCTGCCCGCCTTAGGCGGAGGTGATGGGCTAATCGAGATCGGGTAGGATTGCTCCGACTAGTACCTCTCTGGCGGCGTCGATTCGCTGTTGAATCTCCGCCCGGAGTTTTCTCCTTCTGGCGAGATAGGGAGGATTCTCCGCCAGCGCCAGCTGGTAGGTCCCCTTGGCGATATGCATGTACTCCAAGGCGGCCTCCCTTTGGCTCTTGCTCAAACCCTCCTGTTCCAGAAGGTCTTGACCCGCGTTGAAGAAGGTCTCGGCTATCGCCATCTGAAGCGGGACGATCATCTCTTACCTCCTTTCCCCAGTTATTACTGGAAATGATAGCACGATAACATTCGTCTGCCTCCTCTGTTAAACTAATTTTGATGTTGAAGCGTCTTTTCGCTCCGGAATCTGGTTTTTCGGAAACGCCGTTCTCGTCTGCTGACGAGCCGCCTCGTCCTCGTCGCCTTCGCTTCTGCGGGATGTTCCTCAAAACCAGTTCCTTCGCTCGGCGTATTCTGCTTTTGATTCTCTTACCCTTACTCTTTACTCGCGCAGCGTGGGCTCAGGAGAGCTGGGTTATCGAGAGCTTTAACTCCGAAATCTTTATCCCCAAAAATGGCAAGGTGCAGGTTGTCGAGACTATCGAGGTCGACTTCTCTGTGGCAAAACACGGGATCTTCCGCACCATTCCTACACAAGGGATTAAGTTTCGCCTTGGGGAGGTCAAGCAGGATGGGACAAGGGCAATAACCGATGTAGATACCTCCAGCGAAAGAGTCACTGTTAGGATAGGCGACCCCGATGTAACAATCTCAGGGAAGCATAAATATGAAATAGAGTATGAGGTTGGTAAGGTTATAACCCGTTTCGACGATCACGACGAGCTCTATTGGGACGTGACCGGTACCGAGTGGGGTGTTTCGATTAGGAAGGCCTCGGCGACGGTTGCCTTGGAGGGGACAGTCGTTCAAAACGTGGTCTGCTACACGGGGCGTTTTGGCTCGCAGGCGAGGGACTGTTCTGCCGTGGTTATAGGCGGTGAGGGAGAGTTTGTAACGGTGGGGGCGCTTTCCGCACGCGAGGGCTTAACCGTCGCAACCGCCTTTCCAACAGGACTGGTTGAGGAACCTTTTTACCTGGATGATTTCCTAAAGCCCTACTGGCTTATTCTGGGATCCTTGGCCGCGGTCGCCTATGTCGTTTGGCAGTGGTGGAAGCACGGGCGGGACATGTGGTACAAAGCGCACGTTGTGGACGACCCCAAGGCCGAGGAAGGTATCAAACCGCTTTTCGCCAAGCGAACCGTGGTCGTGGAGTTTGAACCTCCTTTGGGGTTGAGACCCGGAGAGGTAGGTACTCTAGTTGACGAGCGCATCAATATATCCGATATCTCCTCGACCATCGTAGACTTGGCGGTTAGGGGGTACCTAAAGATTATAGAGAAAGGGGAAGGAAGAAAGAGAAAGTATCGATTTGAAAAGCTAAAGGAGGCCGACGAAAGTCTCAAGGATTGGGAGAGGGAGGTTTTGGAGGGGATTTTCAAAGGCGACAAGGACAGGGTGGAGCTCGACGCTCTTAAGAATAAGTTTTACCGAAACCTCTCAGGTATCAGGGAAAAGCTCTACGCTGGCCTTACCGACGCGGGCTACTTTCCCCAGCCCCCGAACAAGGTTATGGCGCGACACGCGGTTAAAGCAGGGGTTCTTTTGGGAGCGACCGCGGTGCTGTTTTATATCTTTAGCAACATGAACCTTTCCTGGGTTCCGATACCGGTTGCGGTCTTGGGGGTTCTCATGCTCTTGTCCTCCCCCTTGATGCCCCGCAAAACCGGCAAAGGGACGGAAGCGGTGAGGCGCGCCTCCGGCTTTAAGCTTTTTATCTCGACCGCCCAAAAGTATATGCAACAGTTCAACGAGCGTATAAACAGGTTCGACGAGTTCTTGCCCTACGCCATGGCTTTTGGGGTAACGAGCAAGTGGGTCAAGACGTTTGAGAAACTGGGGGTCGAACCGCCCAAGCCCTCCTGGTATGTGGGGCCCGGGCCGTTTAACGCCGCCTCTTTCGCCTCCTCGGTACACGCTATGGAGAGCTCTTTCGCCTCGACCCTTCCCTCGAGCCCCTCCCAAGGTGGGGGGAGCGGATTCGGCGGCGGGGGTTTCTCCGGTGGGGGATTCGGCGGCGGGGGCGGCGGGAGTTGGTAGATTTTCCAAGCTTGGGGAATGTCTTTTCGGAAACGTCGTCTCCTATTGCTGTAGGATCGCCTCGCCCTCGTCACCTACGTTCCTGCGGGATGTTCCTCAAAGACATCTCCCCTGCGCTTCTTTCTTGTCTCTGATCTCTGTTCTCTGATATCTTTAAGACAATGCCAAGTCCCGAGGGAATGCCCAATCACTTCGACCTCATAACAATAGGCGACTGTGTGGTCGATATCTTTTCTTTTCCTCAAGAAGCGGATGTCCATTGTCAACTCCACGGCGACGAGGAGTGTGAGCTGTGTCTGTCTGCAGCGGACAAGGTCCCGAGCAAGGGCTTCTCCCTAACCTTCGGCGGAAACGCCGCAAACGTTGCGGTCGGCTCCTCGCGCTTGGGAGTCAAAACCGCGATATACACCCACGTGGGGGAAGATCTTTTTGGCCGCGAGATTCTGGAGAACTTTAAGCACGAGGGGGTCGATACCTCGCTCGTAAAGGTTGACAAGGATCAACCGACGAACGTCAATATCATAATCTCTTGGGAGGGGGAGCGGACCATCCTCTCAAAGCACCAGCCGCGAAAGTACGAGGTCCCCAAAGTCCACGCGCCGTGGGTCTACTTTTCCTCTCTCGCCCCGGGTCACGATTACTTCCACGAACCCTTCTTCGCCTACGTTAAAGAGAATCGCGCCAAGGTCGCCTTTAACCCCGGTTCTTATCAGATTAAGGAGGGTCTCAAGGCCTACGCCAAGCTTCTTAAGATGACCGAGGTTTTGATATTAAACCGGCAGGAGGCGGGGCAGCTTTTGGGGGTGGACCACGCGCTAAAAAACGAGCGCGAGCTTGTCGCGCGGCTTCACGAACTAGGTCCAAGAATTGTTGTCGTAACCGATGGACCGGCGGGCGCCTACGCCTCCGACGGCGAGAGCTTTCACTTCCAGAAGGCTACCAAGAAGCCGGCCAAGGAGAGGACAGGGGCGGGAGACGCTTTCTCGACCGGTTTGACCGCCGCGTTGGTTTTGGAACGAGACCTGCCGACCGCGCTCAAATGGGGGACCTTAAACGCCGAGTCGGTGACGCAAGAGGTCGGCGCGCAAGCCGGGCTCCTCAAGCGCAAATCACTTGAAGCACGGGTAAAAAACTTAAATAATTTATAGACTATTGTATGGAGGAACTTGCTAAACTTCTGGGAACCACCAAAGAAAAGCTCGAGACCCTTACGGAGGAGATGGGAGATTTTACCGGGAAAAAGGACGTTCCTTCTCGGCTTTTGGAGATCGTTAAGGCGGAGAGGGCGCGAGCCCTCGACGAGCTCGGGCTCTCGGAGAACTCTCCTCGAGAGAAGGTTTTGGAAGCGTTGGCCTCCCGCGTCGAGCTCATAGAGGAGGAGATAAAGAAGGTCCTCGGCGATCCCGATATCCAAAACCACGAGGACATAACGCGGCTCTTCGAGCGCGCCTTTGAGATCGCCAAACCCAAGAAAGGTTTTTTCCTCAAGGAGGAGAAGGCCCGCGAGCTCTTTCGTAAAAACCCTCCCAAGAACATCCTCGCGCAAGCGGGTTATGAGAGCGTGGAGGAGATGTTTAAGAATGAGGACTTGCGGGAGGTCTACTCGGCGATACGGTTTTTGGAGGATAGGAAGTGGCAGAACGAGGTCTTCTTTGCTCCCGCATCCGACTTTACTCCAGAGGATTTTGAGGAGCGGGAGATCGTTGCGCGCATCCTCGACCCCAAAAAGTGGGGGTCGGAGGCCCTAAACTTTACCAAGAAGAAGTTCCACAACACGACCCACCTCAAGGAGCTGGGTGTGGTCATCTTGATCCCGGTTGAATATACGGAGGGGGCACTGACCCGGCTATTTTCTATGATGTTCCATTATCTAAACGAGGTCTCTTTTTACGCCAAGTATTTTAAGCTCATATCCGAGGAGCCCAAGACTTTCGCCGCCAAGTTCATCTCCGCCCTCCGAGGCGACGTCCGCGAGGACGCCCCCGCCGTCGAAAACATCGTCTCTTGGGTCATTATGCAACGCTACTTGGCCAAGGAGGACCCGGAGGACCCACGTCTCGCCATTCCCCACATCTCGCCCGAGGCGATGCACTGGGCTAAGGCCTCCTCCAACCTGGCAAAGCTTGGGCAAGACGCTCCGGGCTTGTCGTTTTTCGCGGGCAAGGCACACCTTTGTGGGTTTATGGGCGGCGAGCTTACCTCCTTTAACTTTGAGGACAACGTCTTTTCGCTTGCTGCAGGGGAGGATACCCCGCAATACACCTACCACGCCCGCGAGGCGCTGTGGAATCGGTTTTTTATGGAATATTTCGAGGGCCGCGAGGACGTCTTGGAGACCTTGATGGTTGAAGACTTCGGCCAGGGCTTTGTGGGATTCAAGATCCGCGACTCCACCCCCATGGCTTAGGAACACTTCGCGCGAAGTATTCCCAAAGCAGTTTAGCTAGTAAACGTTCGAATAACCTTGTCTATTTCTTTTGATAAGTCAGGATTGATGCGGTATATGACGTGACCTTTGAGACCCTTACTTAGAAGTATCCCTATCTTTTCCAAATCAACCAAGTTCTTTGACATCCATTTGTAAGAAATTCCTAGCTTTCTTTTGACTTCAGTTACGGTCATGGACTTTTGGGGATAGAGCATCTTAATTATCTTTATCCGGTTTTCATTACCCAATCCCTTAAATACCTTCGTCCATTCCTTTTCCGACAGTTTTGGAGGCACCATTTGGCGCTGATTGTACCACCGCTGGACAATTCGCGCGAATTGTCGCACAGCAGTGGAAGGTAATTGAAAGGTAGGAAGAAAAACTTATATCCTTATGCTGGCGTGGCGAAAGTATTTGTGACAAGAAGAATCCCGGAAGAAGGTTTGAAACTCTTGGAAGGCAAGGTTGATCTCGAGGTTTGGGAGGAGGATCGTGTTATTCCCCGCGAGGTTCTTCTTGAAAGGGTCAAAGGAATTGATGCGCTTTTGCCTCTCCTGACCGACAAAATTGACGGTGAGATGATGGACGCCGCCGGCTCCGGTCTTAAGGTCATCGCCAACTACGCCGTGGGTTACGACAATATCGACGTCAAAGCCGCAATCGAGCGAAAGATTTACGTCGCCAATACCCCCGGTGTTTTGACCGAGGCGGTCGCCGAGCACACCTTTGCTTTAATGCTTGCAATTGCTCGCCGCATCCCCGAATCCGATCGGTTTACTCGGGCGGGCAAATACGTCGGTTGGGAACCGATGCTTCTTTTGGGAACGGAGGTCAAGGACAAGGTCTTGGGTGTCGTGGGTTTGGGGCGCATAGGGAGTCGGGTAGCCGAGATGGCGGCCAAGGGGATGGGAATGAAGGTTTTCTACCACGACCCCAAGCAGGACCCCGAGTTTGAGAAGGAGTTCGGCGCGGTCTATAAGAAGGAGCTAGACGATCTTCTTAAAGAGGCGGACTTCGTTTCCATCCACGTACCACTGCTGCCTGCGACCCGCCACCTGATAAACGCCGATAATCTAAAACTGATGAAAAAAACCGGCTACCTCATAAATACCTCCCGCGGTCCGGTGGTGGAGGAGAAGGCACTGGTCGAGGCCCTCAAGGCGGGAACCATTCGGGGTGCGGCGCTGGACGTTTTTGAGGAGGAGCCCAAGCTCGCCCCGGGCTTGTCCGAGCTTGATAACGTGGTTCTGACTCCCCACACCGCCTCGGCCACGGATGAGGCGCGCGGGGCGATGGCGCGCCTTGCGGCCCAGGCGATTTTGGATGTCTTGGGCGGTAAAGCACCCGAGAATTTGGTCAACAAAGAACTCGCGGGAGGAGGTGAGGTTGAATGAGAAAGATTTTTTGGATTCTTCTTATCATCCTGGTCTTAATCGGCGGCGGGTATTACCTGTGGCGGCAGGGTTTTCTGGACCCTTATCTAGGGTCCTATCTACCGTCCCCGCAATACGAGTTGCAGAAGGAGGAGACCTCCACCCCGACCCAAGTTGGGGAAGAAGAAACAATCACCCCGGGAGTTGAGGTTACCGAGGTCACAGTCGAGGCGGAGGAGTTTTCTTTTACACCTTCGACCCTTACCTTTTCCAAAGGTAGTCGCGTGCGCCTGACGCTCAAAAACGAGGGAAGTGTCTCCCACGACTTTGTGATTGACGAGCTCAACGTAAATACCACTCTTGTCTCTCCTGGCTCCTCGTTGACGGTGGAGTTTGACGTTCCGCGTGATGATCTGATGGTTTTGGTGACTTACGAATTTTATTGCTCCGTCCCTGGACACCGTGAGGCGGGTATGGTTGGGACTCTAACAGCCAATTGAAATGCAAAATTTGAAATTACTTTCAACAATCAAAGCTCGGTTTAGGAATAAAGAGTGGGTTTTGAGCTCCCTTCAATACCTTACGGGCTGGATTTTGGTAGTTGTTTTCTTGTGGGGGTTCGCATTGCCGCTTTTTGAAATAAACTTACCCTCCTATCCGATACTTTTTCCAACCTTGATGTTCACGTTCTTCACTCACGCGACGTTGGGAATCCGCTCGACGACTGTCCGCTACAAACTTTGGCGGCCTTGGTTGGACTTGCTCTTTTTGATGTTGTGGATTTTTTCGATGACCGCTTTTGCAGTGGTTTATCTTCGACTCACAACCGGCGCGTAACGATTTGGTAAACTAGACGATATGCCCGGAACATCTAAGTTACAACCTTTTTACACGCCCTTAGCCATTGTTCTTGGTGGGATTGCAATAGCTGCCGCTATCGCCTTCACCGGCGGGCTTGGGGACTCGACCACTAATGTGGGTGATGGTTCTGGAACTCAACCGAGCGAGAACCAAAACGTTGAGGTTTCGGTAGACGATGATCCCGCGCTCGGGGACGCCAACGCCCCCGTGACCATAATTGAATTTTCTGATTACCAGTGTCCGTTTTGCCGGAGCTTTTGGTCGGATACCCTTCCTCAAATTAAGTCGGAGTACATCGATGAAGGAATAGTTCGCTTCGTTTATCGCGATCTTCCCTTAACCAGTATTGGACACGATATGGCTCAGACCTACGCTGAGGCGACGGAGTGTGCCGATGACCAGGGCAAGTTTTGGGAGATGCACGATAAGATTTTTGAGGAGCAGGCCAAAAAGGGAACCAGCACCATCTCTGGTATCACCTCGGCTGATGTCAAAGATTGGGGACGGGAAATCGGACTTGATGGAGTAGGTTTTGACGAGTGTCTGGATTCGGGCAAATACGCCGATGAGGTTGCGGCGGATGTGGCAGATGCGCAAAGTTACGGTGCTCAAGGGACGCCTGCCTTCTTTGTCGGCCAGACCGACCCTTCTGGCTCCTTTGTGGGTACCGTGATCAGCGGCGCCCAGCCCTTCGCCTCTTTCCAGGAAGTCATCGACGCGCTTCTTGAGTAATGCGAAAGGTTGTTCTTGCCCTCAAACTTCTTTTGAAAAGTCCCGGTTATCTTTTGTTGGTGTTGGTTCTAGCGGCTGCTTTGTTTGTTGTCTATTTCGTTCTAAATGACTTCTCCCTTTACAGTTCTGCCTTTACTATCAGTAGCGAGTTGAAGTTTTTGTGGGAGGTGTTCGCCAACCATGTGTCAATTGTGGCTAAGGCGTCGGGGATTTTAAACGTTTTGGCGGTGGGGTTGGTCGCTTTGCTGGGAGGGGTAAACCTGGCTCTTACCGTGCTTCGTATGAGGAAAACGAAGGTTTTTATAGGGAGAGCAAGTTTCCCAGGGTTTTTGGGAACCTTTGGTGGAGCTTTTGCCGCCTCCTGCTCTGCCTGCAGCACCGCTTTGATTTCTCTTGTAGGGTTGTCCGGTGGCTTGGCCATTCTTCCCTTTGAGGGATTGGAGATTTCACTCTTGGCTCTGGTTCTTCTTTTGATCTCGTTATACTTGATTTCCAAAAGCTTGGTCGAGTTCGGGTTAGCGGAAGAAAATGCCAGGTAAATCAGTAAAATACATACTTTTGTCCGCTATCGTCTTTGTAGTAGGGGGCTTTGCGGTTTGGTCTTACGGGGAGCTTTCCAAACCCTTGCCCGGTGAGGCGGCTGCGGATTTGGGGCGTGAGCACGTTGCGGTTGGGACGGAGGTTCCCTATAACTCCAACCCCCCGACCTCAGGTCCCCACTATTCCGACTGGACGCGCGCCGGTATTTATGACGAGGAGATTGAGGATGGTTACTTAATACACTCCCTAGAACACGGGTATATCGTCTTTTCCTATCGGGACCCGGAGTTTAAGGAGGAGTTGGTGAGAGTTGTCCAAAACCTTCCCCGGTGGAATTGGAAGATAATAGTTGTACCCCGAGAGAATCTCGATGTATCTCTTGCCTTGACCGCTTGGGGAAGAATTTTGAAGCTCGAGAGTATAGAGGAAACCCAAATCGACGATTTCGTCTCAACCTTCCGAAACGCCGGTCCCGAGCAGACAATGGAGTAAAATTAGCTTGAAGTGTTCTTGAAGGAGGTGATGTAGAAGTGATGATGAGAATGGCAGGACTTATGACACACGCGGGAGCTCTTGCTGATACCAATGGAACTTGGGGGATGATGGGTTGGCCAATGATGAGCTCTACCGCGGGTAGTGGCGTATACGCCTGGTTCTGGTATCTTCAGTGGTTCGTCGTTTGGGCTTTAATTATTGGTCTTCTGATCGCCGCCATACGCTATCTCTGGAAAAAGGGCGGGAAATGATCCTCACCGCGTGATAATATAACCCTCGATGGATTCTAATTACCCATATCAAAACAATGCGCGCGCTGGTGCCGTTTCTAGGCTTGCCGAAGCGTACTCAAACGATAGCGGTCCTGCTCTTACCGAGGGCCCAAAAATCAAGGTTTCCGCAGCCGTCTCCACCCTCGCCTCCGCTTACGAGAAGGTCCGTCGGGCTATGGAGTACAACGAGCCCCACCTGCAGCGCCGCGCCACGACCGAACGCATTCTTGCCCGTCGCTTGCGGGGAGAGTCAAACTCTGCTCTCGTTGCCAAAGGGCTTGTCAATGAGCTGATCCGCGGTCGTTACCTTAAGAACGATTACTACCCAGAAAGTTTAAGCGAGGAGGTAGAAGGGATTCTTGAGAAGTATCGTGTGATACTTGAGATGCGCGACGTATCGCCAACCCACGATGATTTTCCTTGGATTGTCCGCCTTGCTTCATCTGAGGTTGAGGAGTTCTTTTCGCCTCCGGAGAAGGACGACGCTCTGGCGGAGCTTGCGCTTTTAAATCTAAAGGAAACCGTTATCATATCCGACCCAAACTTAAGCGAAAACCAGCGCCTTATCCAGCTACGCCTGGCCATCTACAAGAACCTTCTTAAGCTTGACCAAGCTATGCTCGAGTACAACCTTTTTGAGCTTTTCTATCCCTACTGGAAGACGCACGGGCGGGAGCACGTTGAGGAGGTTGTGGCTTCACTCCCGCAGATAAGAAAGGCCATAGACGGAACCCTTAACTACCCTCTTGCGGGTTCCATATCCGCCTCGGTTCGCCGCTATGTGGCTCCTTTTATTCTCTTTCGGGATGCGTTGGAGCACGACGGGGTGGAGGTTTTTACCGATAAATTGATTTTGTCTCGAGCTATCTCCACCTCCTACAAGCGAAGGATGGAACGCGAGCGCGAGCGTTTGGCGACTACCACAACCCGAGCTCTAATCTATATCTTTCTGACCAAAGCCGTTTTATCTTTTGCGTTTGAGCTCCCTGCCGAGCGCCTCATCTACGGTGCGGTGAGGAAATTGCCTTTTGCCATAAACTTTCTCTTTCCTCCGTTTCTTCTTTTTCTTCTGACTCTTTCTCTGTCGCTGCCAGGAGAGGAGAACGAGGAGCGTATCGTGAGCGCCGCTCGGGAGGCGGCCTTTGGTAACGGGGACGCTTTTTCCGAGAAGAACAGGGTTGAGGTCAAGAAAAGAAGCCCCGGAATGGCGTTTATCCTTTTTGTTCTTTATCTCCTTACCTTCGCGATTATGTTTGGAGGGGTCGCTTATCTTCTGGCCGGGATTGGGTTTACTCCGTTTGCCGTCGCGCTGTTTATCTTCTACACATCAATCGTCATGTACTTCGGGGTAAAAGTTCGGGAATCTTCCCAAGAACTTATTATGATAGGGGGACACGAAACGGTATCCTCCGTAGTTTTTGATTTCCTAGCCCTTCCTTTTTTACGGGTTGGGAGTTTTGTCTCCTCGGCGTTATCGCGTTTTAATGTTTTGGTTATTGCCGTTTCGCTTCTGGTCGAGGCGCCTATTCAGTCGCTTTTGGAGTTTCTGGAGGAGTGGATCCACTTTGCTCGGGAGAAGAAGGAAGAGGTATATTGAGTTATGCTTCTACCTGTTCTTATCGCCGCGTCACTTGCTTCCGTAGTAGACCTTCTTGGGCTTATCCTCATCGGCTCCAAATGGGCAAAGCGCGCCGTCCACTATCTTCTTGCCTTTGCCGCCGGAGTTCTCTTGTCGGCGGCTTTTTTGGATCTGATACCGGAAGGACTGGAGGGTGGGGGGTCGCTAGTTTGGGTTCTTGTCGGGTTTGTCGCCTTTTACATACTGGAAAAAGCTCTGGTGTTGCAACACTGCCACGACGAGCATTGCGACATTCATACCGGGCCCTATCTAATAACCATAGGAGATTTTTTCCATGATTTTTTGGACGGGGTGATAATAGCTGTAGCTTTTCTAGCCTCCAGAGAGCTTGGCATTGTAACTGCATTTGCCGTTGCTCTGCATGAGATTCCCGCGGGGTTTGGGTCCTTTTCTATCCTTGCTGCGGGCTCTCCTGGGAAAACGCTTGTTCGGGTGTTTGTCGTCGGTTCCTCTCTTGCGGCTCCAATAGGGGCGGTTCTAGCCTTTTGGGGCGCGCCTCTCATAACCCCATGGCTTTCGACGCTTCTTCTTCTTATTGCGGGAGGGTTTATTTACATCTCGGCGGTTAACCTTATTCCAGAGACTCACAAGGAATTTCATCGGCTCCCTTCAGTCGTGCAGTTGGGACTTTTCCTCCTGGGTCTTGTCTCGATTTGGCTCTTCGGATCAGTTATATCGGTCGGCTAGGTTAGAACACAAACTCTGCTACCCCGTGTTAGACTTACGGAAGTATGGAGAAAAAGAGAGTTTCTCGTAAGCAAAATCCAAGAGTCGCCATCGGAATCTCCGGAGGGGTCGACTCTGCGGTCGCGGCAGCCCTATTGAAGAGGGGGGGTTATGATGTCGTTGGCGTCCACCTCTACTGCTACGATGAGGGACCTTGGTGTACCGCTCGTGAAGACCGCGAGATGGCGGTTCGAGTCGCTAAGCATTTGGGAATCCCACTTAAGGTTTGGGATCTCAGAAAGGAGTACAAAAGCAAAGTTATAAGATACTTTTTTGACGAGTACGAGAAGGGTCGGACACCCAACCCCGACATAGTCTGTAACCGCGAGATAAAGTTTGGAATCTTCTTGAGTAAAGCCCTTAAAGAGCTTGATGTGGATTATGTAGCGACTGGTCACTATGCTCGCCTTAGGCGAGAAGTACCAAGTAACAAGTCACAAGTAACAGGTGAAACCTATGCAGGTGAGAAGTCCAAGAAAGCAGATACAAATAACCAATTAACGACTACTGCCTACCGACTGCTGACTGGCGCCGATAGAGCCAAAGACCAATCTTATTTTCTCTACACCCTTACCCAAAAGCAACTCGAACACATTTTGTTCCCATTAGGAAATTACAGGAAGGACAAGGTTAGAAAATTGGCCAAAGAATTGGGTTTGCCCAATTATAATCGCCGAGATAGCGCGGGTATTTGCTTCATTGGACCGATACCGGTCGCAAAATTTTTGCGCGAGTATTTGCCTACTAAAATTGGTACTGTAGTTAATACTAAAGGCGAGGTGATTGGTGAGCATGATGGCGTTTGGTTCTTTACCGAAGGTCAAAGACACGGGTTTCAAATCTTCAAGTCGACTGGCCTTCCGTTTTATGTTGTTGGGAAGCACGTATCGGAGAACATTTTGATAGTGGGGCGTGGAGAAGAATCCAAGGTGGGTGAATTCGAGATCGAAAGTCCGCATTGGATTGGTAAACTAGAGGATATTCCCGAGTTGAGGGTGGGGGTGCGTATTCGTCATCTCGGCGAAATCATGCCCGCAACTGCCAAGTCATTGGATTTTAAGCCGCTGGTTACCAGCCGCCGGATTTTTGTTGCGCTAAAGCAACCGACAAACGGCATGGCGCCTGGTCAAAGTGCCGTTTTTTACCTACCTGCCGGTAGGCAAAGTCGCTACGAGGAGGTTTTAGGAGGCGGCGTAATACGAAGTATCCCCAATCCTATAAAAGTAAGAGACGAAATACTATTGCCAAATAGAGTATCAATATAAAGTTTATGTCCACCCTTACCAACCCAGTTTAAGTACTTTCTTCTATTAGATATATGCGAACAGAACGTTAATGGACCTTCTAAGTTCTTATATCCCCTTTCCGATAGATAAGAGGATTTAATTTTTATGGTGGCGTGGTCTTAGCAATTCCAAATCATTGTTTGCCAATTTTGCACAGCAATTTTTGGTTTGATTTTATTAGAGTGTTTCCTGTAACTTAAATAGATGACGGCTTTAAGTTATGGAGAGCCCCTGCCCAAAAACTAGCTCTTTATTCGCCTTCTTGCCCAACTTTCGGGTTTTTTCTCCGTTATCCAAAACAATTTTTGCGCTAGCACTCGCCTTAAGCTGGGCTCTTTTCAGCTGGCCTTCAGTTCCTTTTCTCCCGAAGATTAAGGAAGCGCGGGCGGAAGTTAGCAACGTTTTGCCTAACGGTCAAACCGGTGACACCACCGGCGATAGTTTAAGTGACGTGACATCCGACGACGCGACCTGCGATCCTGATACACTCTCCGCGGTCACGGGAGGCGATACCTGCTACACCGTTGACAAAGGCGCTGTGATGCTCTTGAGCAGTTTCGATACTTCAGGTATACCGGGCGGTTCTACGATTAGCGGAGTGGTGCTTCACCTACAGTTCGGGTTGGAGGACGGGTACAGTGGTACCAACCCCGTCCGGTACGATAACGGCGGTGGCTTGACTACCACCGGCATTACTCCTACCGAACCCATGACCGGTTGGAGCGCGGATCAAACCTTTAACCTCTTCACCGCGGGGGTGGATACTATTGCGGAGATTGGTGCTGTGGATATTGAATTCACCAGCAACGACGGGGGTGGGCCAAGCGCTGCTCACTTTGACTACGTCTGGATTACGGTCACCTACACCCCTCCGGTAAATACCACGCTTGGTAGCGGTACGGATCCGGCGAGCGCCACCGTCGCTCCGGAGTCGGGAATAAGGGAAGTGGGTGCCTTCACCTTTCAAACCGGCTCTGGCACCGACACGATTACCCAGCTAAATGTTAGTCTGGCGGCCTCCGGAACGCCTTATGACGGGTTAGCGCAGGCGGAGATTAGGCAGACAAGTTGTGCCGGTACGCTTTTTTATACGACCATCACCACGTTTTCCAGTAACAGCTTGACCTTCTCCGGCGGGACTAGCATTACGGCAACCACGACCGAGACGGAGTACAAGATCTGCCTCACCCCTAAGACTCACGGTAATATGCCTGCGCCGGCGGGGGCGGAGTATAATCTCTCGCCTTGGGTAAGTGACTGGGCTGGTACCAACCCGCACGCCGGTTCTGACAGTAACGCCAACACGCTGACGATCGACAACCTTTCTCCCAACGGAGCGACAAGTACAAGCGGGAGCTCGAGCGACCAACAGGTTACTCTGAATTGGACCACCTCCTCAAGCGCCGATTTTGACACCACGAGCGGGTCGGTTATCTTGCGCTGGGCTTCCGGTTCGGCGGGGGGTGAGGTGCCGGCGGAAGGAAACAGTTCCTATGTAGCCGGCAACACCATCGGGACGGCGACCGTCGCCTGCGTAATCTCTTCCTCCGGTTCAACTGCTCTAAGTAAGGTTGACGGAAGCGGCGGTAGCGCCGGATGTACCACCACCGCTCTCACCAACGGTCAGCAATATACCTACAAAGTCTTCCAGAGGGATACGCGGGGTAACTACGACGTCGGAGTTTTGATTGGCACCTTTACCCCCTCCGCTGCCAAGTTTTGGCTTGAGCTTCCCGGGCAGACCTTTGTGGACGGTACTGGGGTAACGGGAACAGCAACCGTTACGGCAAATCAGAGCTTTTCTGTAACAATCTACAAGACCGACGGAGCAAACAACCTCGACACCTCCTACACCGGTTCCCACACCATCAACTGGACCTGGACGGCAACAAGCTCGCCAAACGACAACGTCGCCCCCACCAAACCCACCGACGGGGCGCAGACGTTTAGTAGCGGGTCGGTCACAGTCTCCGGATTTACTCTGACGAATGCTTCCGAAACCCCCACGATTACTGCTACAGAACCTTCCGGCCCGGCCGGAACCTCCTCCGCCATAACTGTGAATCCCGGCTCAACTACTAAGTTGATTATCACTACCAATCCGGTATCGACCACGGCTGGAGTCGAGACTACCCAATACATCGTCGAGCGCCGCGACGGCGTTGGGAACCCGACAACAAGCGGGACCCAACAGGTCGATCTTTCTTCTACCTCCACAGGAGGGGCTAAAGAGTTCCGCGACGTTAGTGCGGGCGGGGCTGTCACTTTCGTTACGATAGCGAATGGTGTCTCTACCGAGAACTTCTTCTATTACGACGAAAAATCCGGGAGCTGGACGATCTCGGTCTCTTATACGGGATTGACGGGAGACAACAAAGCCCTGACGGTGGATCCTGCTACAGCTTCCACCTTCACCGTCACCACCCAAAACGGCGGAACCGAGGTTGCCGGAACCGCCTTCTCCGTGACCCTCACCGCAAAGGACGCGTTCGGCAACACGGTCTCCTCCGGTCCCAATAACTATACGGGCTCAAAGACCATAAACTGGACCTGGACCGCGACTTCCTCGCCTAACTCAACCGCCCCAACCAAGCCCGCAGATGGGCTACAAACCTTCAGTAACGGGGTGGTCACAGTTGCTGGCTTTACCTTGACCAACGCCGGGGAAACTCCAACCATCACGGCAACCGATCCCAATGCTCCAAACCCTGCAGGAACCTCCGCGGCTATTACGGTCCAGCCGGCGACCGCGGCGACGTTCACGGTCACGACCCAGAATGGCGGAACCGAGACTGCGGACGTTGTTTTCTCCGTTACCCTTACAGCGAAGGACTCTTACGGGAATACAGTTTCCTTTGGCGCCAACAACTATACCGGAGCCCACACCATCAACTGGACCTGGACGGCAACAAGCTCGCCAAACGATAATGTTGCGCCTAGTAAACCTTCTGACGGGACCAGAACCTTCACCAATGGGGTTTTAACCCTGGGCGGTTTCAAGCTAACAAACGCTTCGGAAACCCCCACCATTACTGGTACCGAACCCTCAGGGCCTGTGGGCACGTCGGCGGCTATTACCGTCAACCCCGGCTCAACAGCCAAGCTTGTGATCACCACCAACCCGACGTCCGTCACTGCAGGTCAGGAAACGTCCCAATACATCGTCGAGCGCCGTGACTCGGTCGGTAACCCAACGACCTCTGGTCCTCAACAGGTCAACCTCGGCTCAAACTCGGCAGGAGGGGCGAAGCAGTTCCGGGGTACTTCTGGGGGCGGATCGGTAACTTCCGTTACGATAGCGAATGGTGTTTCCACAAAAAACTTCTTCTCCTACGACGAAAAGGCAGGGGGCTGGACGATTTCGGTTTCGGCGAGCGGGTTGACCGGCGATTCCAAGAGCCTAACTGTCAACCCGGATGTAACGAATAAACTTGTGATCGCCACCGTTCCCGCATCGGTGGAGGTGGGGACTCAAAGCGGAGCGTTTGTCGTCCAAAGACAGGATCAGTTTGGAAATCCGACAACTAGTGGTACTCAGGCGGTTAATCTCGGCTCAAATTCCACCGGAACCTTTGAATTCCGCGACTCATCAGGAGGCGGGGCGGTCGTTTCCGTTACAATCGGCGCGGGCGTATCGACGGAGGACTTCTTCTATCTGGACGACACGGCGGGTAGCTGGACAATATCCGTCTCCTTTACGGGTTTGACGGGAGATTCCAAATCTTTCACAGTAATAGAGCTCTCCGCGCCGAGCGGATTCGGGGGGACGGCTCTTTCCACGACCTCTATTCGATGGAGCTGGACGGATACCTCCGCGGTAGAGGACGGGTTTCGGCTCTACGACGGTGGGGGAACCTTGATTGTTGAGATATCAACAGCCAATACAAAATCCTACGACGAGACCGGGCTTTCCCCGGATACGTCCTACACGCGCTATGTACGCGCCTACAAAGGTGCCTCGGAAAGCGCCGCCTCCAACTCTGCGACCGCAAAGACCAAAGCTCCTCCTTCCCCAGCTCCGCAGCCTCCGGCCGAAGAGGCTCCTCCCCCCGAAGAAGAGGCAGCCCCGCCTCCGGCCGAGGAAGAGGTAGCTGCTCCTCCGATTGAGGAGGAGAAGCCCTTACCTGAGGAGGTTGTGGAGGAAGAGATCGAAGCTCCTGCTTTTTGGGAACAAGTGGCTACCGCAGTCTCGTCCGTTGTTTCCTCGATTCGTGGGTTTTCCGAGGAGATTTCAAGAGGTGTTGTAAGCTTTGTCTCTGGCATTCTGTCGTCTGCGGGCGAGGTGGTAGACAATATGGGAAGGTCTTTGGCCCGGATTGGGCGCGAGACTGCGACTGGTGTACGTGTTTATTCCAGAACGTTGAGTGGGGTTTGGAGTCTAATGGTTTCAGGAGCCAAGCAAGCGTTTAGCGGTGTGGGGGGGTGGGTCTCTTCGAATATCTCCGATGGGCGAAGAACCGTCGATGAGGCTGTACGGGAGATTACAAACGGGATTGATCGCTTACTTCTCGGGTTGGATAAATTCCGCGAGGTTGTGTTTGTCCGGGAACCCATTCGAATTTTTGATGTGAGGGTTGAGGTTGTGTCTCCAACCGAGGTTGTCGTAACTTGGAAAACCAATCATTTAGCGACATCGCAGGTTAACTATGGAAGCGCTCTGGGAGTTTACGAATATACGGCGTATTCGGGAGAGCAGACTAGGGGGCATAGGTTAGTCTTAACCGAACTCACACCAGAAACCACCTACTTCTACGAAATTCTCTCCAAAAACCGCGACTTCGCCGTCGACGCCTTCAGGTCTTTCACTACCCCTGGAAAATAAAGCTTCTGTCGGCTACTTTATCCCTTGACTTCTAATCGGACAGAGGTTATCCTTTAAATGGACATGCGGGAATAGAAAATCACAATTTTCTGGTAGACCCATCGGGCCCCGCATGGGGCTTTTTTAGTGAACGTTGAAAATTAAAAACCTTGACTTTTGTAATCAAAAGCAAGGAAGGAACGCTTATTTGAGAGTTTGATCCTGCGACTCACAGCAACCCCGCTGCTGTAATGAGCGACCTTTACGAGG
>CAYGCK010000001.1:160510-182241 GCA_964348395.1 uncultured Candidatus Saccharibacteria bacterium
TGGCTCAGGACGAACGCTGGCGGCGTGCCTAAGGTATGCAAGTCGAACGCGTCCGCCTTTGGCGGATGGCATGGCGAACGGGTGAGTAACGCGTGGGAATCTACCCCCAAGACGGGGATAACCCCGAGAAATCGGGGATAATACCCGATGGTCCCGTGAGGGTAAAGATTTATCGCTTGGGGATGAGCCCGCGTCCCATCAGCTAGTTGGTAGGGTAATGGCTTACCAAGGCTATGACGGGTAGGGGGCCTGAGAGGGTGTTCCCCCACAATGGCACTGAGACAAGGGCCATACACCTACGGGTGGCAGCAATCGGGAATCTTGCACAATGGACGAAAGTCTGATGCAGCGACGCCGCGTGGAGGATGAAGGTCGAAAGATTGTAAACTCCTCAATTGCCAGTAATGGCGAGGATAAAGCACCGGCTAACTACGTGCCAGCAGCAGCGGTAAAACGTGGGGTGCGAGCGTTGTCCGGATTTACTGGGCGTAAAGGGTCCGTAGGCGGTCCGTCACATCTCGTGTTAAAGCCTCCCGCTCAACGGGAGAATCGCGCGAGAGATGGACGGACTAGAGGTAGATAGGGGGTGGCGGAACCTCACAAGGAGGGGTGAAATCCAATGATCTGTGAGGGAACACCGAAGGCGAAGGCAGCCACCTGGGTCTTTCCTGACGCTGAGGGACGAAAGCTAGGGTAGCGAAACGGATTAGATACCCGTGTAGTCCTAGCCGTAAACGATGGGCACTAGCTATTGGCGTCAAAGTCAGTGGCGTAAGCTAACGCGTTAAGTGCCCCGCCTGGGGAGTACGGTCGCAAGGCTAAAACTCAAAGGAATTGACGGGGACCCGCACAAGCGGTGGAGCGCCTGGTTTAATTCGATGATAAGCGAAGAACCTCACCAGGGTTTGACATTCCGGCGACAGCTGCGGAAACGCAGTCTTCCTTCGGGACGTCGGAACAGGTGTTGCATGGCTGTCGTCAGCTCGTGGCGTGAGCTGTATGGTTAAGTCCCATAACGAGCGCAACCCCTACCGTTAGTTAGAAATGTCTAACGGGACTGCCCCGGCAACGGGGAGGAAGGTGGGGACGACGTCAAGTCAGCATGGCCCTTATGCCCTGGGCGACACAGACGCTACAATGGCGGCTACAGCGGGTTGCAATGCGGTAACGCGGAGCTAATCCTTCAAAAGCCGTCCCAGTTCGGATTGGGGTCTGCAACTCGACCCCATGAAGCCGGAATCGCTAGTAATGGCGGGTCAGCCAGACCGCCGTGAATACGTTCTCGGGTCTTGTACACACCGCCCGTCAAGTGGGGAAAGTCGAAGCTCGCCGAAACGCGTCTGACGCGTCAAGCGGGAGTCGGCGATCAACACTAAGTCGTAACAAGGTAGCCGTAGGGGAATCTGCGGCTGGATCACCTCCTTTCTAAAGGAGTTTAAAGGGATTTGGCTCTCACGCCTAAGTCCCAAGTACGAAAAAGTTTGGCAGTTTAGCTTTATAAAACTGCCGCACGAGCGTTCCTTCCTTACTTTTGCTTGCAAAATAGATCGCTTGTAAGCGATCGTCCTTTTGTCTCACAAGACAAAATCGCAACTCCTCAGGCGGGACAGCACTCTTGTCTGCAATAAAAACCCCGAGTACTCGGGGTTTTTCGTGTTATCATTTTTGTGATTGAGCGGGGCTCGTAGCTCAGTGGCTAGAGCGCTTTCCTGATAAGAAAGAGGTCGGTGGTTCGATCCCACCCGAGCCCACCATCGCGTTTCACCTTTACTGTTCGTAAGAAAAATCTATCGCTCTCTAGAGAAGAAGAGAACTATAGCCAACAAAGCGGCGGCGCTCAGACCTAGAAGCCAGGGAGAGATATTTTTTTCGACCGGGCGAGTTTCCTCTGGAGTCTCAATAGTGGGTTCTATCGCTGGCTCCTGCTCCGGAACCTCCGTCTCCTCTTCCATCTCGGTTGGGGGAGTTATCTCCTCTTCCTCAGCCTCTACCGGACTGCCGAAGATAAGATCCCGAATGCTTTGAGGGAAAATCGCCCCGGTAGGGTCGATAGTAAGATTGAAGCTTAAGCTTGTCGACTTATTGCCGCTTGAATCCTCGGCGTAGATAGAGATTGTATGCTCTCCAGTTGGAACGCTTTGAGGGAAGCTGTAACTCCATTTACCATCCGCACCAACCGTGGTCGAACCTACAAGCGGGTCGGAGTTGATGCTGATGATAATCGTCGAGCCGGGATTTCCTACCCCTTTGAAGGTGGGTTTAGTGCTGGTGTAGTACCAATTGGTTAATGCCGGGTGGAAACCAAGCCCCCCGATGTTGGTAAGAGCGGGGGTGCTAGGAGGAACGGTGTCGACGTGGAAAGCAATCGATCCAGAGTTTGCCACTGTGTAGGTGCTTTCCGCCCCGTTCTGATCGATCGCCTTGACTCTCCAGTGATAGGAGCCGTCGGAGAGAGCTGGGCTAACCGTAAATGATCGTTCTCCTTGTGCTGCCAGATCGGAAGTAAAATCCACCGCTGGCGAGGAAAAATCGCTATTGTTGTCGATTTGGATTCTAAATTTAACAATACTGGTGGTATCGGGATCGGAGAGGGTGAAAGTTAAGGTTGGGGTTCTGCTTGCTGTATAGGATCCTGAGACGTGCCCACCCAAGGAAGAAGGAGGGTTGGGGTCAGAGTTTGGAAGGGCTGCAACCCAAATCTTCGCGCCAGAGACGTTTGGAGTTCCGGCATAGAGGTTCCAAGCATACACGGCAAGTGAAAGTACTTGCTGATTGCTGCTGTCCCCGAAACCATCCACGTTAACTTGGGCCCAAGTAGAGCCATCGTATTCCCAGACTTCGGCGCCTGTAACATCATTGATAGTACCGGCATACAGCCGTGAGTTGAAGGAGATTAGTACAGGAGACTCAATATTATTGGAATCTCCAAATCCATCGGTATTAACTTGGGCCCAAGTAGAGCCATCGTATTCCCAGACTTCGGCGCCTGTAGTAGAGTTGCTTGTCCCGACGTACAGCTTGTTGTCGTAAACAGCCATCTTATCAACGCCGGAGTTATTAGCATCCCCAAACCCGGATGTGTTGATCTGGGACCAGGTTAGGGCGTAGGTAGGATGAGGAAGGAGAACCGCAAATACCGTAGCGAGGGTAAAAGAAAGGAGTAAGGACAGGGTTACACTCCTAAAATTCATTGATAAGACCAGTGCAACAAAGCATATATTATTCAAGGAAACGTAGGTGATTGTTTTTGCTATCTTTTAATTGATGCTCTCCTTCATTCCCGCCTTGATTAATTACGTCTCCTCACTGCTTTCATCGATCTTTGATGTCGCCGGGCTTTCTTTGGTTGTGTGGGGCGCGGGCGTCGCTCTTTTTAAGATCGCCGTCACCGAGGTCAAACTTCTTAGTAAAAAGGACCACTATCTTGAGCGGGGCTACGATAAGCTTCGGGAAGACCTGGCGTACCGAATGATATTGGGACTCGAGCTCTTTTTGGCCGGAGACGTAATTCGCTTGATCGCCGTCCCGACGCAGGAGACGCTCCTAAGAATAGGGGCGGTGATTGTCATAAGGACCGTTTTGGTCGTAGTTTTAAACTACGAGGTCGGCCAAAGCCATCACGGCGGATCCGGCAAAAGAAGAGGAGGCATCTTTGGCTCTTTAATCTCCAAACTCAGAGGTTAACTCACTTGATAGAATAAGGTTCAACAAATCCAAAAAAGAAGGAGGGTGAGAGAAATGGCCGTTTGGGTTATGGATCTGGACGAGACGCTGATCCGTTCCGAGGTCGACTACGGGAGGGCAATTCTTCGGTTTGGCCTCTTGATGATCGATACCTTCGGCGACAAGTTTCCTGGCGTCTTTCCGGTTCTCGAGCTGCGGCAAAAGGTTGGGAATTACCGGTTCAGGAAGATGCGCGCTTCAAGAGAAGCGTTCCCGGGTTCCCTAGCTCAGTCCTACCAGTTGCTTTGTCAAAGGACTGGTACCGCCGGCAAGCCCCTTATCGAGCAAATGTGCTGGGCGATAGGCTACTCGGCAATATCGGCGGAGACCTATGAAGGTCGAGAGCTTCTTCCGGGAGTCGAGCGGACGCTGGACTTTCTTAAGTCCAAAGGCGACATCCTCTACTGCATAACCGCGGGGGATGAACGGGTCCAGTGGGACCTCAAGCACCCGGCCTATGGCCTTGGTCGTTGGTTTCCTGACAAGGAGCACTTCCGCGTGGTGGAGTGGGAGAAAGAGGAGGAACTAGGGAATATACGCGCCCGCCACCCCAACGGACCGGTCATTATGGTGGGGGATTCCAAGGGATCCGACCTGTGGCCCGCTTATCGGGTTGGGATGATTCCCGTCTACGTGTACCCTATCTCCACGTGGGATCACGGGGAACTCGTGGACGAGTTGCCCCCCGGGACGGTGGAGCTCTCCAAGATCGATGAGATTGTGGGGCTCTACGATACACTCGTTGCCGACTAGATGCTTATCTGGTCGGCTTTTTCTTTGCGTGCTATCATTCTTCTGTTATGTCAGATATGGGAAAACTTCTTCAAAAGTCGGAGGTTAAGGTCAAGCGGTTAAAACCCGGGGATGTGGTTGAAGGAGTGGTTCTTTCCAAAGGTAAGGACGAGTTGGTTTTGGACGTTGGGGCAAAAGCCGAGGGTCTGGTCACGGGTCGGGAGCTCAAGGACGAGGCGGATACCTTCGAAAGCTTGAAAGTCGGGGACAAGGTCTTATCTACGGTCATTCAGGCGGAGGACAACCGCGGATTTATTCTTCTTTCTCTAAAAAAAGCGGAAGCGGAACGCGATTGGCGACAGGCACGTGAAGCCTATGAGGACGAGCGAATTTTTGAAGTGGAAATTCTTGGCCCTAACCGGGGTGGAGTTGTAGCGCGCTTCGGGTCTTTGAGGGGATTTATTCCTTTTTCCCATCTATCTCTTAAAAATAAGATGTTGGCAAATTCCGGGAAGCTGGCTGGCAAGGTAGTTAAGGCTCGGATTATCGAGCTCGATCAGAATATCGATCGGTTGGTTCTTTCTGAACGAGAAGCGCTAACCGAGGGTGAACGCGACGAGGAGCTTCGGGCTCTGCGAAAGGTCGAGGTTGGACAGGAATTTGAGGGCGAGGTAACCTCCGTTACCCCGTTTGCTGCATTCGTTAGGTTCTCTTTGGGTAAAGGTGAGAAGGAAGAGACTCTTGAGGGGATGGTTCACGTATCGGAACTCTCGTGGGAGAAGGTCGCGGATGCGAGTCACGTCGCAAAGATAGGGGATAAGATTAAGGTTAAAGTTATCGAGGTCAACACCGATGACGGACGAGTGATGTTGTCCCACAGGATGATGCTCCCCAACCCTTGGGAAAAGGTCGCCGACCGTTATCCCGTCGGGGTGAAGGTCAAGGGAAAGGTGACGAAAATCACCGATTTTGGAGCGTTTGTGGAACTTGAGCCTGGGGTCGAGGGCTTGATCCACGTAACGGAGACCACGGGCCCTCTAGCTGAAGGGGACGAGGTTGAAGCTCGGGTTTTGGAGGTTGACGCAGGGGAGCAGAAGATCTCACTTTCCCTCAAGGCGGTGGGAGCCGCTTGGCGCTGAGACTCGAACACTAATTTCTCGGAAACTATTATCGCTCAAATTTCAAGTTCTCGCTCCGCAAACTCGCCAATCTTAGAAACGGGAGCGAAGGGTTTCCTTGCCTTGCTTCTTCCCGTTTCTAAATCTAGATTGACTCAAACACTGCGTGGCTGTGCTTTCTCGAAATTCTCGCTCATCACCCAATTCGTTGTATTCTTATATCGATGGCTAAACCTAAGGTAGTTTTTGTCTGCAGTGAATGTGGAGGTGAGCACCTGCGCTGGCAGGGGAAGTGCCAGTTTTGTGGGGTTTGGAATACGCTTCGCGAAGTAACAAGTGGTAAGTCACAAGTAACAAGTGGGGAGCGCAAGAAGCCACAAAAACTCTCGAAGCTTGGCACAAGCCGTGCGAAAAGGACCGAAATTGGGATAGGCGAGTTCGACCGCGTCTTGGGCGGAGGCTTGGTCGGAGGTTCTGTAGTCTTGCTTTCCGGCTCCCCGGGGGTTGGTAAATCAACAATTCTTCTTCAATCCTGCGGAAAAATCGCCAAGGATAGTTCCGTTGTTTATGTCTCGGGTGAGGAGGCGGAGGAACAGGTTGTCGAGCGTGCCAAGAGGTTAAAGGTAGAGGCGGATAATCTTTATTTTTTGGCTCAAAGTGATTTGGATTTGATACTGTCCGAGCTCGCCGATATGGAGGATCTGGGCTTGGTCATAGTGGACTCGCTACAAACCACGTCTTCAGAAAACGCCACCGGTTCGTCAGGTTCGCCCTCTCAAATCAAGTACGCGGCGACAGAGCTCTCCCGCTTTGCCAAAGAAAAGGGAGTTCCGGTGGTTATGACCGGACACGTAACCAAGAACTTCGCGATAGGAGGTCCCAAGTTTCTGGAGCATATAGTCGACGTGGTCTTAATCTTCGAAGGAGACAGATTCTCGTCCCTTCGGGTTCTTCGCTCGTCCAAGAACAGATTTGGAGGAACGAGCGAGGTCGGAATTTTTGAGATGAAGAAGGAAGGTCTGGTCGAGGTGAAGGACCCCTCGGAGGTCTTCCTTAAAAAACACAAAAACACGCCCGGCTCGGCTTTGATGATTGCGGTTGAAGGAACGCGCCCCATCCTTCTGGAGATTCAGGCTTTAACTTCCTCAACTACCTTCCACTACCCTAAAAGGACGACCCAGGGCTTATCTTCCAAACGTGCCCTTCTTATCTTGGCAGTTTTGGAGAAGTTCGGGCGGATTAACCTGTCGCGCTCTGATATATTTGTCAAGAGCTCCTTTGGAATGCGGGTTTTTGAGCCGGCGGCGGATCTAGCCATAGCCATAGCCGTCGCCTCATCCCGGCTCAAGAAGCCGGTTCCCGCAAAGCTGTGCTTTTTTGCCGAGGTGGGCTTGAACGGCGAGGTAAAGCCGGTGAGTCAAGAGGAGGAGAGGGTTAAGCATGCAAAAAAGTTAGGCTTGAAGCCCGTATCGGCCGGTGATTATTCAACCGTTCAAGAACTCCTTAACGGCGTTTTTGAGTAAAGATCAATTTACATACCCGGGCTTCTATAACTAGTCAGCCTTCGGTTTACTCCAGATACATCTTTGACCTCAATAAGAATACTATAAGAAATAAGAGGCCTTGCATAATGGTATGCTATAAGATATACTAGTAGTTAAAGGTCGTTGGAACTATAAGACTTGACAAGCTCGATTTGACTATTGTACACTTCGGTCAGAGCGAGCTTAGGGCAGGGGCTCGCTCTCTTTTTGCATAGCAAAAAGTTAGCCCACCTTAGGCGGACGTCCTTTTTTGCCCCCAAGTCTTGTAATTTCTCCGAAGCGTCTTAAAATCAATGTAGCCTGCCTACGTCAGGCAGGTCGGAAGCAGGAAGAATCCTAATCCCGCGATTACGGTTTTTCCTGCTCTCGATTAATAACTAAATAGAAAACAAATCTCAAAAGAAAGGAGATGAGATCATGGCCGCACCCTTTGGAACGGCCAAGCGACCCCTCGAGTACTTCATCGGTAAGACTCGAGAGGAAATCTTGAAAGAGCCTGGAGTGGGTCGAAAGACCTACCGCAGGATCAAACGTGCCTTGTTTTGGCGAAGCGTGACCGCGCCCTTTCGGTACCTCGGTGCCGCTTGGGGCGGAATCCGCGACGAGTGGGCGAAAGGTCGCCTGCAGAAAACCCGTCGCAAGGGTCGTCGCGACTGGTTGTCCTGGGCCCTTCTGGTTCTGGCTGGCCTGCTGGCGCTAGCTGCGCTAGTTGGCTTTACAGCCCCTCTCATCCGCTCCTTTGCCCAATCGCTTTCCGCGGCTGGGGAGGAAGCTGCGCCTGGGGCGTTTGTGGCGGAAGCCACTCCTACCCCTGAGGCGATGGCTATGGCGGAAGAGGCCGAAGAGCCCACCGGCGCCGAAGCCGCAGTTGCTGAGGTTCACCTTCGGGTGGAAACCCAGCTTCTGGATACGACCTACGGCATTTGGCGACGGTTGCCCGGCGTTCCGGTCCTTCTCTCTCCATACCAGGAAGGGGATGTAGCGCCTGACGAGGAGCGTGAGGGAACGCTGAGGCAGGTGACCGAAGAGCGCCTGACGACCGACGGGTTCAAGGTGGCAGAGACCACCTTCACCGCGCCGATCGGACTCTACTGGGTGTGGGTCGACGAGGAGGAACTTCCATCGGATTGTATGGTTTGGCTACCTTTGTTCGAAGAGGACGAAGGGAACCAGATCAACGTTAGCCCTTGGAAGATCGTCAATCTGGTTTCTCACGGCGCGTTCAACACGACCGTGGTCAAGTTCCAGATTGTATGCGGGATTGTGCGAGTGACGCCTACGCCGTCTTCGCCACCGGGGAAGACCCCAACTACCCCGCCCACGACCGAAACGCCTCCGCCGGAGGAGACTCCAACGCCTCCTCCGCCGACCGAGACGCCGGTTCCGTCGCCGACCCCTACCGAGATCGTGTGTGGGGTGGACTGTGTGACGCCGTCTACACCGGTGCCGACTCCAACGCCGTATCCGCCGGATGTTTCGACTCCGACGCCGGTGTTTGGGGACGGCTAGAATCGAGAGCAGCCCCGACGTTGTTGCTTGCAGCAACTGTCGGGGCCCTTCCTAAACTACCAAGTCTGACTTGGTGGTTTAGATCAGGGAAAGATTAAGGTTTAAGTTATAGGTGATAACCTATAATTTGTTCCTTCATCGCTTCGCTCTGAAGCACAATAGCGCTACTAGCCTTCGGTGCGTGTGCTCTATTGACTTCTATAGGTTTTGTGTTAGGATTTAAGAAGTTATGAAGCTTAAGGTATTGGCTCTTACAACTCTTTTCGCTTTTACAGCAGCCGCGACGCCGGTTGCTGCTGATGTTACCTTGGACGCCGGTCTTTCTGTCAATAAGACTCAGGTCGAGCGCGGCGATACTCTTAACTACACCTTTAAGGTTGTAAATACCACCGATATAGTTATCGATCCAGTTTTCGTTGCTCCTGGTATGAACGGAGACCATGTATTTTCTCCTTACGTTGATTATGTTACCGGCTCCACCGTTGCTACCAAGGGTGCTTCCACTGTAAACGTGACCGACGCCTGGCTTACCGATGGTCTGAACCTTGGAAAGCTTAATCCGGGTCAGGAGGTCAGCGTGGCCTTTAAGGCGGTTGTTCGCGAGGATGCTCCGGACAATGCTTTCATAGAGTCCGTTGTTCAAATTAAGAAAACCTGGCTTGAGGATCCGGAGGCCAACGAGTGGATTCAGTGCGCAGCCGTGTCTACCCTCAAGGGTGAGGTCCTTGGTGAGGTTCTTCCCGAAACCGGTACCGAGGATGTTATTGCCACCTCCCTTCTTTTGGGATACTTTGGAATACTGCTTCGCAAGCTCAAGCTTACCCGTTATCTCTAAGCAGTTAGTCCGTTTGTCCGCCTAATTTGATTCTTGACTGTAGCCGTTTTGTGCTATCATTTATTCGGGTAGGCAACATGGGGCAGTGGTTGCCTACCCTCTACTCGCAAACACCGCCCTAGACAACTAGTTTCACTCTAGTTGCTAGATTCTCAGCCAATGGCCGAAAAAAAGCATTCCAGCCCACAATCTGACGATAGAAGCTCTTATCGTGGTGAGACCATCCCCGTTACGGGGACGTTGGAGATTTTGGCGGATTACGGGGTTCTAAGATCGGACGTGGAGCAGGAAGGAGATCTTCCTTCGGACATTTACGTTTCGCTCTCGCAAATAAGGCGCCTGGATCTCAGGATGGGGGACACCGTTGAAGGCATCGCCCGTCCTCCGAAGGAAGGGGAACGGTATCTCTCGCTTTTGAAGGTAACCAAGGTGGCCGACGTTTCCCCCGAGGAGGCGAGGAAACGTCCTCGATTTGAGCGGCTGACTCCAGTTTTCCCCGACGAGTGGCTCAAGCTTGAAACAAAGCCAGAAACCATTTCAACTCGTCTTATCGATCTTTTTTCACCCATTGGAAAAGGCCAGCGCGGGATGATAGTCTCGCCGCCCAAGGCTGGTAAGACCTGGCTTCTTAAAGATATCGCCAACGGGCTGACCTCGAACTACTCTAAGGTAAAAATCATGGTCGCTCTAATTGGTGAGCGCCCCGAGGAGGTAACCGACATCTCGCGCTCTGTAAAGGGTGAGGTGTTCTCCTCCAACTTTGACGAGCCGGCAGAGGAACAAACGAGGATTGCCGAGATGTGTCTCGAGCAAGCCAAGCGCAGAGCGGAAGCCGGAGAGGATATCGTTATTCTTATGGATTCCTTGACTCGTTTAGCGCGCGCCTACAACCTCGTTGTTCCGCCTTCTGGGCGTACTTTGACTGGCGGTTTCGATCCTATTGCGCTTTACCCTCCAAAGCACTTCTTTGGCGCAGCTCGAAATTTTGAGAATGGCGGTTCCCTTACCATCATAGCGACCGCTTTGATTGACACCGGTTCGCGAATGGATGATCTGATTTACGAGGAATTTAAGGGAACGGGCAACATGGAACTTCACTTGGTTAGGAATCTAGCCGAGCGTCGTATATTCCCGGCGATTGACATCGTCAAGTCGGGGACACGCCACGAGGAAAAACTCTATGACACAACAACGCTGCAGCAGGTTTATACACTTAGGCGTATGGTTGACACCTTGGGGGAAGAGGCAACTGAGCTTGTCGCTGCCCGCCTTAAGAAAACCAAAACCAACAAGGAATTCTTGAAGACTTTAAAGGAAACAAAGTGAGACCTTCCACTTCGCTCGAGGATCTCGTCTCGGCTTCGCCGAGATAGCTCCGCTTGATTTGCTTTTCACCCCCCTTTTTGCTAACCTTACTCCTGTCCCCTAAGCTCTTCACTGCCCCTTATTTTTTGCTTGAGGGACATTTATGGATAGGGCAGAAAACGTCCCTCCTTTATCCCTGTTGAGTGGGCAGCTTAAGCTGGGTTTACAGGAGGAGGATAAAAAAGAGACTCTTTGGGAGGATCTTTTCGCTTTCGGCGGAGATCTCCTTTTTTACTTGTGGCGCCGGCTTTTTGGGGTCCTTTCTTGGTTTGGCGCGTTTATCCTTTCTGGATTCACTCTCACCGAACAATTCAAGTTTTGGCTTTCCCGCAAGTTTGTACGGCGGCGTGGACAACTTGCATTCCCGTTTGCTCACGCAACCTTGATTGGGGTTTCTGTATCCCTTCTTGTCGTAACCGCCGGTTTGGGGGACCTCGCTTTTAAGGATTCAGAGGTTGAATCATCAACCACTAACCCATCTATTCTTGTAAGCGATCCCGAACTTATAACCGAGGAGTCGGAGCTTCTTGCCCTTAAGGCTTTTACATACGAAGTTGTCGAGGGGGACGACCTTTATTCGATTGCCGACAGGTTCCGCCGTACTCCGGACTCAATAGCCTCGGAGAACAAACTTTTGTTAGATCCCGTTACAAACACCTACGTGGTAAATACCGGAGATGTTCTTTCCATCCCTCCCCTGGAAGGTTTTTCCTACACCATTCGATCTGGGGATACGGTGGAAGCCTTGGCGAGACAGTTCAGCACTACAGCTCAGATAATTGTGGAGCTTAACTATCTTTTTGAGCCTTTTACTCTCAACGCCGGTACTCAGATTTTGATTCCGGTCGAAAACTCGTATCTGTCGGGCGGCCTTTCCTCCCCCACCGGAACCTGTGGACCGCTTTCCCTGAGATGGCCTACTGCCTCGAGCACTTTGATCGGTTCCTATAGCTCTTACCACAGGGCAGTAGACTTAGCAGCTGATTACGAGACTCTTTACGCCGTGGCCGACGGTCAAGTTCGAGCAGTGGCCGATTACAACGGCGTTTGCCGCAGCTTCAGCAGCCAATGCAACTACGGGTACGGAGGGTTGGTATATATAGATATTGGGGAAGGTTACCAAGCCCGTTACGGGCACATTAGCAAACCTCTGGTTGGGGTGGGGCAACAAGTCCGACGCGGAGACCCGGTTGCAATTTCGGGGGAGTCAGGAGTCGCGTTTGGCCCTCACCTTCACTTTGAGCTTCTCTGTAACGGTACCAAAGCCAACCCCTTGCCGTATTTTTCTCGGTAGGGGATAACCGATTGTTATAATTGATTTTGTTCGGTTTTCCCGAACTTATTGAGGGGCTGCTCCGCTTATGACGGAGACATTTAATGGGGGGTGAAACTCCCCCGGCTCCACCATTCGCCTAAGGCGAATGGTTAGGTTCGCCGCAGGCGAGCCGTCCCATTCGATAGGGGTCGTAGCTCAGTTGGTAGAGCGCTTCAATGGCATTGAAGAGGTCAGGGGTTCGACTCCCCTCGGCTCCACCAAGGGGCTATAGCTCAGTTGGTAGAGCGCACCCTTCGCATGGGTGAGGTCGCCGGTTCGAATCCGGCTAGCTCCACCATCCTTTGCTGTTGTTCGTAAAGAGGATTTACTGACCTTTAAGCTCGTTGAGGATTTGTTTGGCTTCTTGGTACCCCTCGGCTTCGGGGGTTGTAAGTTGCAACGCCGACTCAAGTTCTTGAATAGCTAAATCATTTTTCCCAAGCTCCTTGTAGGCACGCCCTAGGTTGTAGTGGGCGTTTGCGTAGTTTGGTTTGAGGTTTACGGCTGCTCTAAACTGATCGACGGCCTGCTCATACTCTCCAAGCTGGTAGTACAAACCTCCAAAACTGACCCTGAGAAGAGGGTTAAAGAGGTCGAGCGCAACCGCTCGTTGGTAAGAGTTGGCGGACCAGCTTTCCGCATCTCGCGCCAGGCCGACGAGAGAACGATAGATCTGAGCTAAACTTTCCCAGTTTCCGGCGTTTAAGGGATAAAGCTCCGTGGCGCGCCGGGCTTCGCTTATCGATTGGGCGACCAGAACCTTTATGTTTTCTTGATCCTCTTCGGTTGGGTTTTCCACGCTGGCCAGCTGATTTGCAAGAACAAAGCTTGTTCGGGCGAGTGAGAGGTGGTATTCAGCTCGCCATTGAAAATCTTGTGAAGCTTTGGTTTGCAGGTTATAGACCTCCTGTCCCCCTTGTACGGTTAGGGATTTCCTATGTGCAACCTCTGCAGCGTAGGCGCGGTAAATCCACCCTAACCCAAGAACTGCAAAGAGGGTAATAACGCCCAGTAAAGCAAATAGCCATTTTCGGATTTCCCGACTTTCTCCCGCCGCTGGTTCCTCCTTTTGGGTTCCTACGGTTGCGAGAGAGATAAAGAGCAGGAAGCTCGAAAGGACGGTCGCGTGAGTTATAAGCAAACTAACCACCACGGCCGCAGCAACGGGTAGAAACTGCTTCTCTCCATCCTTTAAAAGAGCTCTGATTAAAGCCACAAGAAGTACAAGCCAAGCCAAAACTCCCAAAAGTCCTTCTTCGGCGAAGGTGCGCAAGTACTCGCTTAAAGGTTTTTCAAACCGAAGAGTCCAAAATGAGGTTTGGTTGAACCTGAGCGGTTTATAACGGGTAAAGTCGCTTAAGAATGTTGAGGGCCCGGATCCCCAAGCCGGTTTTTGGCGAAAAGACGTCGCCGCGACCGACCAGGAGGTTCGAAGATCCAGCGAAATTTCCTTAGGTAGTTCCCGGTTTAGGAACGTTGTCTTGTCAAAGATTGGTGGGAGCAGAACGGTACCTGCAAGGACGAGCGAGATCGTAAACACTCCAAGAAGATACATCTTACTTTTTCCGATAAATTCAGAAGACGCGGTAAGAAAAGAAATTATCACGCTTACACCAAGCGCAACCCATCCGGCCGGGGAGTTGATAAAAGCTAGGGCGGCTACGGCCAAAATAAGCAGAATCGCGGCTACCACCTTCCAAGGAGTTTTTTGTGCAGTAACGAGCCACCTCAAAACAAGGCCCGATACCGCACCCACAAAAATGGCAAGTGCGGTTGGCGAACCAAGGGGAGTGAATGTCGGCCGCGCGGACCAGGTTTGTTTGAGAAAGTCCACCCCAAAGTACTGAGGGATGAAAAGAAGTAACGAGATTGCAAAGGAGGCAGTAAGCGCCCAAAACGTCCGCTGAAGCGTCTTCTTATCGATATTCCAGCTTACGAGGAAGTAGAATACGGTAAGTATTGTGACCGAGAAAAGTGAGGGGTGCCAGCGAGCGTATTGACCGACTACGGATAGGAGTCTATTATCCGAGAATATCGTCGAGATTAGGGTTATGAGCCATAGGAATAGTACGGGTATGTCAAATAGTGAACTACGGATCCCAAGGTTGCCCTTTATCGCTACCTTTAGCCCCCACGCTAAGAGTCCGAGAATAGTTGCAACGGACAAAAGAGCAAGCTTATTGAATTCAAAAAATTCGGTCGTGACCGGCAGGAAGAATAGAGGTAGCAAAAACGCCAGTGCAATAATCTCTAGATTTATGAACTTTTCTGCTGCGCGTACGATGTTCTCTTTCATCTCTTTTGTTACCTAACTAGCTTAATGTTTTTCCTGTGCCGAGGTCAATAGTGGAAACGAAAGCGGAGCTTTCGACCCACTACTGTGCGCCCAAACGAAGCGAGGACGGAACAATAGTTCGGAACCACAGCGGAGCGAGGACCGCTATTGGACGCGATCTATCTAGAGATCGCTAGCAATAGTTAGGTCGCCTGTGGCGACCGTCCTATTGTGCTTCCGACACCCCTTCCACTATCCAGTAGTCAAACGGCACGTCAATAGCTTGCGGTTCTGCGATCTCTACGGTGAACGATTTTCCTTCCGAAACCATAGTTACCGAAAGGGGAGTGGTGGTTGGGATTTTGGCGGTGACAAAGATGTGAGAGGAGGCGCTAACCGACGGGTTTTCCACGATTGTTTTGGTCTCGTTCGCGGGCAGCGTGGCAGATCCGAGGGTCGGACCTTCGACCTCTACACGTTCGATCCTAAGGGTTTGGATTACGGCGCTTGCGATTTGGGCTGTTTTGGCGGTTATGGTTTCAAACATTGCCTCGAACGCAACCGTCAGACGTTCAAATATCGCCTCTTGCGCTTCAATTTTTGGAATAATCTTTACCGTACCTTGCTCTATCGTATCCCCAATCGCTCGGGCCGCGTCTCCTTCTTGGTCAACCAGAACTTTGGGGTCTGCCCACGAAATCGAGATAAAGGTCTCGATTTTGACGACCGGGGGATCAGACGATTGGACGACTGGGTTCCAACGCTCCAAAGCCTTCCCAACTATGAATCCGGGTTGAGTGGCCTTGGTCGCCATTCCCGGGTAGGTGCTGGAGGAGGTCAGAAGATCTCCGGCTTGGATTGGGGCAGAGTCAGGAGCAATCTTGACCGGAACTCGACCGGAGAGACCGACCAGTCTTCTGTCCTCTCTGGGAACTCCCAGTTCTACCCCTGCTTTGGTGGAGATTATTCCCATTGCTCCCTGATCACTGATTTTTGATGTCTTCTTTATCTTCGGCACCCCGGCGTCGTCCTTACTCCCGGAGATGGCTACGACATCTCCGGCCTCTATACTCAAATCTTCCGTTGGGTACCACTCCGCAAGATCCGCTCCAAAGACTATCGCCTCCAACCTAACATTCTGCTCTTCTCCCGTGAAGTTATAGAGGCGGACGGTGTTTGAGTCGGGTTGGACGGTTTTGTAGCCGGTTTTGTAGGAGAAATCTACATTATGGAGGATTGGACGGTACCCGGGATTAGCCGAGGTCAAAATCGCTCGATACTGGATGTAGGCGTCAGGAGTAGACTTGATAAACGAAGTACTGCTATCCGTAAGGTAGCGGTCTACTGTCATGTTGTCAAAGTAAAGCGTGTAATTGGTTCCGGGAGCGGTGACGCGTAGGTATTTGACCCCGTCCTTCTCGTGGTCTGCAATATTGCTTATATCCCAGTAAATCTTTTGCCAGGTATTGGAGGTATCTACGTGGAAAAGCTGTTCATGTTCGGTGGCGGATGATTCTCCAAAACCGAACTTAACCATATTTCCGGCAGTGGAGCTTCTGACCCAAAATGTTAGGTAATCGTAAGCGTTTATGTCGGTTGCACCGATGATCCGCTCCGCATAGGTATCGGCGTTGGCGCCGACGGATAGCTTGGTTAGGTTACCGGCGGTCGCCTCGTCCTCGTCCTCGTAATAATCTATATCGCGAGTCACATCCCCATCTGCCACCGTTAGAGTTGCGTCGCTCGCAATCCAATTGGTGTGGGTATTGGCGTTATCCAAAGTAAGCGTATTAGTGGTAGTAGTGTAGGGTTTCCACCCCTCCCAAGTTCCGTCGGTTGAGTTGTTGCTCTTCCCAGTGCGGGTCTGAATCTGTACCATACCGTAAGTATTCAAATCCGCCAGCCAAGAAAGAGGAGTAAAATCGATCGCATTGGGGGTAGGAATTTCGTCGGAAATGATGATGCTGTAGTTGTAGCTGGCGGTGCTGGCGAGCTCGGCCGAAGGAGAGGAACTACCGGAAATAGAGGAAGCGTAGTAAACAGCGATTCGGCCAACTCCTCCCGCTCCGCCGTAGATCCCTGTCGAAGCACTTTGACAACCGGCTCCTCCGCTACCGCCGTTGGCATAGGTTTTGCTAGTTCCGATATTGATGTTGTTTCCAGCAATCTTGATTGATCCCCCAGCTCCTCCTCCTCCTCCGCTCGCCCACTCATTAGGAGCGCCGCCGCAAGCGGAAACATTTCCACCGTTTCCTCCGTTGCTAGAAAGAGATTCACTCACAGTGATGTTATTAGCCAAAATGTAAATAATTCCCCCACCGTTGCCTCCTACCCCTGGGGCCGGCCGATCATTACGATAGCGCCCCCCGACTCCCCCACCTGAACCAAATAAAAGTTTATTGAGACTTTCGTCGCCGTAAGACCCTCCGCCCCCACCGCTTCCGTAGCTACTAACACGCCCCCCATTTCCCGAGCTATTAGTTCCTCCGTTCTGTCCAGCTATTCCCCAAGCTTGTCCAGCATTACCGGGAGTGCCGTAACCCGCCCCACCTCCTCCAGCAATAGTTTGACCACCGCCTCCTGCCCCACCTTGATTGATAGAACCTGATCCTCCTGTAGATGTTCCGCTACCACCCCCACCTCCGCAATAACCATTTCCTCCAGAGTAGGTGGTGCTTTCGGAACCGGCCCCACCGCCCGCCGCTCCATCGCTACCATCCTGATCCGTCGACCCACCATTTCCGCCAATTCCGCAAAATGCTTCTCCACCTTGACCGCCACCGCCCGTGCTCGCCGATCCATATTGCGTTCCTCCCCGATATCCCAGCGCATTAGCGTGTACGGTTCCGTTAATGTTGGCGGAAACGGAGGCGCGGAAGAACATGACTCCACCCTTAGCCCCGTCCCAGGAAGAAGGATAGAAATTAACCCCGTTATCAACCGTGAGAGTAGTGTAGTTAGGCACCCGTTGGAGCATCACCCTTTGGGTTCCTTGGGCGGTTCCTAAGTTGGTATCGTCGGTAAGACCGTTTCCATAGTATTTAGTTTTGGCGAAAGTGAAGGTTACAACGTTGTCAGCAATGCTCTCCACCCGCAGGGTTTCGTAGTTCCCGACGTTACCAAAAGCCGTGTAGGTCCCTTGGAGGTTAATTAAAAGAATCTCGTCACCGGGGTTTAAACACCCCGTCGAGGGAGCGGTCACAAGCGTAGCAGTATTGACGGTTAGAGCGGTAACGTTGTAGTTAACCGCATCCCCTCCGTCAACGCAGGTTCGCCCCGATATTAGGTTTGCAGCATTTATGTTGGTATCGGAAGAAACCGTAACCGCCCAGTCCGCTCCCGTCCCAGGGTCAAAATCTCCGCGCTGGGAAACACTCACAAGTCCGCCTTTATCCAATCGGATGCTCTTGAAATCATCCAGCTCGTACTCGTCTATAACAAGCCGCCCGGTAAGATCGTATTGGTCTATGTCGTTTTGGTTGGCAACGCGGTCGTCAATCGTTTTGGAGCCGCCCCCGTCGGTATAGTTTATACGCACCTCGGAAAGGGTCGGGGAGTTGAATATGTCTGTTGTGCTTAAAATTGCTCGGTATTGAACGTAATTATTGGCTGTCGAGGTAATAGTTGAGCCGCTCTCGTTTACAAGGTACTTATCGGCTGTGACGTTATCCAGATAAATAGTGTTGGAACTGGTAGAGAAGTTGGTGAGGCGCAGCTTAGTTACAGCATCACGATTTGCGGCTACAATATCGGAGATATCCCAATAGACTTTCTGCCACACGTTGGCTTGGTAAATAGTTATGTTTTGCTCTTGTTCCGTAGCCGCTGCTTCTCCAAAACCAAACTTAATTGACTCTCCAGCCACGCTGGCTCTAACCCAAAGGGTTATATATTGGTAGGCGGAGATGTCGGTCGCCGCAATGGTGGCCTCCGCGTACCCTCCGTTGGTGGAGGAGGTGAATTGACTGGTCTTATTGGCGGTTTGTCCACTTGGGATATCTTCATCTTCAAAATAATTCACATCTCTGGTAATGTTACCGTCGGCTCTCGTCATGTTTGTAACCGCCCAATTGAGATAATTGTCAGCACTTTCGAGCACTAGTCTATTGGTGCCGGCTACCACGGGTCTCCACTCTTCCCAAGTTCCATCCAAAGAGTTAGTACTATTGCCCGAGCGAGTTTGGAGCTGAATCTCGGTCCCCGAAGGAAGATCTTCGGTCCAAGCAATCGTATCCAGCGAAATCGCTCCCGGGGTCGCAATCTCTTTGGAAATGAAAAGCTTGTAGGGATTGTATTCGGCCACGGAGGAATCTACGTTGTAGGATGGGGAGCTAGAACCGCTGATAGAGTTGGCATAATAAACGGCGATGCGGCCCGAGCCTCCGTCACCCCCCCGGTTAGTTGCCCCCAAAGTACCGTTCTCACAGCCGTTTCCACCCGTTCCTCCAGAAGAAAACACCTTGCTAGTGCCTAGGTCAATGCTATTTCCGACGACCTTAATAGAACCCCCCGCTCCACCCCCACCGCCTCCGGCGTAGTGACCGGCACCCGGGCAATCGGTTACGGCGGCGCCGTTGGCAGCGTTGCTTTGAAGACCGCCGGAAACCGTAACTGAGTTGGCGGAGATGTAAACAATGCCTCCGCCAGCTCCTCCAGCGCCGGCGTTGGTATCAGCACTCCTGTAATCTCCACCACCGCCTCCACCTGCACCGAAGTAGAGTTTAGCCAGGTTAACATCCCCATAGGTACCGCCACCTCCGCCTGTGGTGAAGCTAGCGCCGTAGCCGCCGTTTCCGGATTGATTAGTTCCACCGTCTTGACCAGTGGCCGTCCCGCCGTTTCGAGAAGGAGGTGAGGTTCCATATGTCCCATACCCTGCTCCACCACCGCCTGCGATGTTGTGACCACCTCCCCCTGCCCCACCCTGGGAAGCAGAACCAAACCCTGTATTGGTGCCGCTTCCCCCACCACCCCCGCAGTAACCGTCACCACCATCGTAAGCAGAGCTTTCATAACCCGCTCCACCTCCCGCGGCTCCGTCACTACCGTTGGTTGCACCACCTGCCCCTCCGATTCCACAAAAGGCTTCTCCTCCGTCCCCTCCGTCTCCATTTGGAGCAGCTCCCGGGGCAACACCTGCCGCTCCCCCGCGATGCCCAGCCGCATTAGCATGGATTGTACCGTTGATGTTGATCGACCCGGTGGTACGGAAGAACATCACTCCACCCTTGGATCCATCCCAAGACGCGGGGTAGAAGTTGATCGAACTGTTGATGGTTACGCTCGTGTAGTTCGGTACCCTCTGCAGGATTACTCGTTGGGTTCCTTGGGTGGTGCCGAGGTTGGTATCGTCGGTGGCTCCGTTCCCGTAGTAATTGGTCTTGGCGGTGGTAAAGGTAACCACGTTCGTAGAAACCGAAGCCACTCGCAGTGTTTCCCAGTTCCCGGTGTTGCCGAAGGCAGAGTTGGTGCCTTGGAGGTTGATCAGGAGAACCTCGTCTCCAACGTTCAGACAGCCCGAGGAGATCAAGGCGACCGAAACGGTAGCGGTGGTCGAAGTCAAGGAGGTGACGTTGTAGTTGACGGCGTCCCCGCCGTCCGCACAGCTTCTTCCCGCGATCAGGTTGGTGGCGTTGATGTTAGTCGAGGAGGAGACGGTGATCGATCCGTCGGCGCCAGTTCCCAGGCTGAAGCGGTTGTACTCTAGCAGGGCGGGGTCGATCAGCCGGCTCGAGGCGGTGTCGCGCACGTCGAAGGGACTGCGCACGCGGTCGGCATCGATTGTGTAAGTTCCGTTGGGGTTGGTAAGGTTTATTCTTACCTTGGACAGGGTTGGGGAGTTGGCAGTGTTAGTGGTGGAAAGAACCGCGCGGTACTGGATGTAGTTTGCCGCCGAGGAGGTGATGGTCGAGCCCGTGCTCGTCGTAAGGTATCGATCGGCGGTCACGTTGTCAAACCAGATCGTGTTGCCGTTGGTGATGCTTGTGATGCGCAATTTGGTAACAGCATCTCGGGAAGCGGCGGCGATACTGCGAATATCCCAGTAAACCTTTTGCCAGCTGTTGGCTTTATCTATATAGAAGGTTTGCTCCTGCTCGTTTCCGGCCGCTTCTCCGAAACCGATCTTAAGAACGTCGCCTCGAGCGGGGCTTCGTACCCAAACCGCAACGTAGTCGTGGGAGGAGATATTGGTTGCGGAAATCGTTGCTTCGGCGTAACCGTTTGCGGCGGTGGAGGTAACTTTGGTGAGAGCGCCCGAAACCGATTCGTCCTCATCCTCAAAGAAATCAACATTGCGGGCAACGTCTCCTTCTGCGACCGTAGCATTTGTGGCAACCCAATTAGTGTGCGTATCCGCACTTTCGAGCACTAGTCTATTGGTGGGGGAGGTGACTGGCCGCCACTCTTCCCAAGTTCCATCGGTGAAGTCGGAGGTGTTTCCAGAGCGGGTTTGGAACTGTATCTCCCCGTTAGTGTCCAGATCTTCGGTCCACGATATGTTATTGAAAGCGGTCGTGCCGGGGGTGTGAATTTCATTGGAAACGTAAACCGCATAAGGGTTGTAGGAAAGAGTGCCCGAGGTATAGCCAGGAGAGGAGGACCCGCTGACCGAAGATGCGTAATAAACGGCGATGCGACCGACCCCACCGTTACCCCCTCGGTTAGTAGAACCAAAGGTTCCGTTCTCGCAGCCGTTACCGCCTGTACCCCCGGAGGATGTCACTAAAGATGCCCCAAGCGTGACAGTGTTGCCGACAAGCTTAATCGATCCTCCGGCCCCGGCGCCACCGCCACCCGCATATTCACCTGCCCCATCGCAGCTAGTACCGGAGCTGGTGCTGTTTCCATTAGCGGCGTTGCTTTGAAGGCCGCCAGAAACGGTAACCGAGTTGGCGGAGATGTAAACAACCCCGCCTCCTGCCCCACCTGCGCCGGCAGTTGGACCGGTATTGTTATAGTCTCCACCACCACCGCCCCCGGAACCAAAAAGGAGCTTGGTGAGGCCGACATCACCATAGGTTCCCCCACCACCACCGGTGGTGAAGCTAGCGCCGTAGCCGCCGTTTCCGGATTGATTAGTTCCACCGTCTTGACCAGTGGCCGTCCCGCCGTTTCGAGAAGGAGGTGAGGTTCCATATGTCCCATACCCTGCTCCACCACCGCCTGCGATGTTGTGACCACCTCCCCCTGCCCCACCCTGGGAAGCAGAACCAAACCCTGTATTGGTGCCGCTTCCCCCACCACCCCCGCAGTAACCGTCACCACCATCGTAAGCAGAGCTTTCATAACCCGCTCCACCTCCCGCGGCTCCGTC
>CAYGCK010000002.1:0-113257 GCA_964348395.1 uncultured Candidatus Saccharibacteria bacterium
TCTTCTACCCGCCGTCAAGGCCAATCCCCAAGCCGTTGCCGCCATAAAAAAGGCCGATTTTATTGTGGTAGGGCCGGGGGACCTTTTCACAAGTCTTCTGCCGACCCTTCTCGTCGAGGGAGCGACCGAAGCGGTAAAAAAATCCCGCGCTGGGAAGATTTTTATCCTTAACCTCATGAACAAGTTCGGGCAAACCAACGGCTTCACCGCCTCCCGTTATCTTTCGGAGCTCGGGAGGTATTTGGGTTTGGCTTTTGATCACGTCTTCGTCAATAGCGCCCCGCTCCCCAAGGATGCGCTCCGCTACTATGCCACCTCCGAGAGCTCACACCCCGTCGAGGACGACCTCGACGACGGGAGTTACCGGGTTGTGAGAGGAGATTTTTTGTCGTCAAAGCGTTTTATCCCCCAGGAAGGCGACAAGCTCAAGCGCAGTCTTCTTAGACACGATTCGGATAAGTTGGCGAGGGCGTTGGTGGAGTTGGTGGAGGGGAAGGAGGGTTAGGTCTATCTGCGGCGTTATCGGCTTTGTATCAGATAAAGAGAAAGAAAACCCCGCCCGCTTTTTAGTTGAGGGGTTAAAACGACTCGAGTATAGGGGTTATGACTCCTGGGGTATAGTCTTTGGCAACAACCCCGTTCTTTTGAAGAAAGCAGGGAGGATATCGGAGGCGAACGCGACCCTTCTTCCGGCTACTTCCCGAAAGCCTGCTTTTGCGGGTTTGGGCCACACCCGCTGGGCGACCCACGGGGGAGTGACCGACGAAAACGCCCACCCCCACTTGGATTGCACGGGACAGATTGCTGTCGTCCACAACGGGATCATAGAAAACTGGAGCGAGCTCAAAAAGGATCTTCTGGCGCGCGGTCACAAATTTAAGTCCGAAACCGACACCGAGGTCGCCGCCCACCTCATCGAAGAAGCAATTACCAATAAGCAATTAACAATTAACAATTTCGCGGAGGCGGTGAGGAAGGTTTTTAATCAGTTAGAGGGTTTGAATGCTATTGTGGTTTATTCTCCGCAACTGCGGGCGATTATAGCATTTCGCAACGGCTCGCCGCTTGTGGTTGGGGTAGGGGAGGAGGAGCACTACGTCGCCTCCGACATCCCAGCTTTCTTGCCTTACACCCGAAAGGTGTCATTTTTGGAGGATGGAGAAGGGGTAATCCTATCAAATGCCAGAGATCAGAAATCAGATATCAGAATTGTGGAGGCCAAGACCGGAAAGACAAAACCGCCCAAGGTGGAAGAGATAACCTGGTCGGCGGGGGAGGCAGAGCTCGGGGAGCATCCTCACTATCTAATTAAGGAGATAAGCGAGCAACCCGAGATTCTGGCTCGACTCGCCCAATATTCCGAGAGTGATATCAAGGAGGTGGCGAAACTTATCAAGGGCTCTTTTGGAACTTACTTTACCGCTTGCGGGACGGCGGCTCACTCGGGCCTTGCGGCGACCTATCTCTTCTCAGATTTAGCCAAGCGCCACGTCAACTTCGCGGTCGGGAGCGAGTTTTACTTTTTGGAGAGTTTTTTGGTTCCCAAGTCTCTTCTTATCGCGGCTTCCCAATCCGGGGAGACCATGGATACCTTGGAGGCGGTACGCGCCGCTAAAAAGCATCGCTCCAAGGTAGTCGCCCTCACCAACGTGGAGGGATCATCGTTGACGCGCCTCGCGGACAAGACGCTTCTTTTGAACTGCGGGCCGGAGAAGGCGGTCTTGGCGACCAAATCCTATACCGCCAAGCTCGCGCTCTTTCTTCTTCTTGCTGCCCAGATGGGAGGGGACCTTGATGCGGGGCGAAAGCTGGTGAAGCGCTCTGCCAAAGCCGTAGGGGAGCTTTTAAACGGCGGGCAGATCGAAAAGCTCACCAAGCGCTTGAGGGATAGCGAGCATATATACATTATCGGGCGCGGGGTGAATTACGCGACCGCCTTGGAGGCGGCCTTAAAGATAAAGGAGGTTTCCTACATACACGCCGAGGGGTTTGCCGGCGGGGAGCTCAAGCACGGAGTGATAGCACTGATTGAGGAGGGGACGCCGTGCTTAGTCTTTGTGGCCAA
The DNA here is from genome assembly GCA_964348395.1 of uncultured Candidatus Saccharibacteria bacterium. Lineage (GTDB taxonomy): Bacteria > Patescibacteriota > WWE3 > 9FT-COMBO-53-11 > 9FT-COMBO-53-11 > CAYGCK01. The sequence goes on from CAYGCK010000002.1 coordinate 2,066, forward strand.
CGATCACGCCCGTTCATCGGCCCTCTCAAACGCCAAAGAGATTAAAAGCCGAGGCGGGTTTGTAATCGGAGTTTCGCCTCGAGAAGACGAGGTTTTTGATGAGTGGATAAAGGTGCCGGATGTGGGGGAGGCCTCAGCAATCGTGAACGTGGTCCCCGCGCAGCTTTTGGCGTATCATTTGGCGGTTGAGCGCGGGTTGGACCCGGATAAACCCCGGAACTTAGCAAAATCCGTGACTGTCAAATAACTCCGTTGGTAGAATGGAGCGAGTATGAGAATTGGCGTTTTGGCCCAACCGCTTCTTGAACCGAGCGCGGGGATAACCTACTTCACCAAAGGGATTCTAGATGAGCTTATAAAGCAGGACAAGAAGGACACGTTTGACCTTTTTCTCTTTCGGCTTTTCCCCAAATCAAAGATTTTTATGTTTGGGAGGCAGCGTAAAAACTTCCGCTACCGCTACCAGCGGCTCTTCCCCTTTAAGGTTTACTACAAACTCCACAAGTGGGGGATAAATATTCCGCTCGAGCTCTTCTTTGGCTCCCACGACCTCTACTTTTTCCCCAATTTCACCCTCTACCCCCATCGCCGCGGCCGCTCCGTGGTGGTCGTCCACGACCTCTCCTTTGAAAAGGTTCCGCAGTTCGTCTTTAAGAAGAATGTGGAGTTTTTACAAAAGTTTGTCCCGCCGTCGGTTGCCCAAGCGGATCGAGTCGTGGCGATATCCCAGAACACCAAGCAGGATTTGATAGAGACCTACGGCGTGCCGGAGAAGAAGATCTCGATAGTCAACCCCGGAGTGGACCTTAAGGTTTTTAAACCCCAAAGCGAGAGCGAGATTGCGAAAGTCAAAAAGAAGTATGGGATAGAGCGACCCTTTGTTCTTTACCTGGGGACGCTCGACCCTCGCAAAAACGTCGCGGCGCTGGTGAGGGCTTACGCCGCCCTTCGCGACCAGGGCCGGTATCAGTTGGTTTTGGCGGGTAAGGTCGGTTGGATGCACGAGAAGAGGGTCTACGGTGAGGTTTTCGAGGTGGTCGGGAAGCTCGGGCTAAAGGACGACGTCGTCTTTACCGGCTACGTGCCGGACGAGGACAGACCGAAACTCTTATCCGCTTGCGAGGTTTTTGTCTTCCCCTCGCTTTTTGAGGGGTTTGGGATGCCGGTCGTGGAGGCGCAGGCGTGCGGGGCGCCGGTTGTAACATCAAACGTGACCTCGCTACCCGAGGCGGGAGGCAATGGTGCGCTATATGTGGAGCCGACCAACCTAGGGCAGCTGACCCGTGCTCTTGAGGATGTTTTGGGTAAGCCCGCGCTGCGGGAAAGCTTGAGGAAAAAAGGACTCGCTAACGCTCGCCGCCACACCTGGGCCAAGTCGGCTAAGAAAATGATGAAGGTGTTTGAAAGTGTATCTTCGCTATAATGGGTGGTATGTTTTGGGGAAAAGTTATCGAAGTTTTGGCACTCGTTGCAGGGTTTTTGGGTGTCTTGCAAAGCAACGCTCACGCCTATCTTGACCCGGGGACCGGAAGCTATGTAGTCCAGGTTGTTATAGCGACCTTGGCGGGCGGGGCGTATTTGGTGGTTGCCTTTTGGGGGAGGATTAAAAGCTTCCTGGGCAAGTTGATTTCTCGATTTTTGGGCAAACGGCAGGATGGAAACCAAGAGGAGTAATAAGAATGTCGCCGGGTCCTTCCGCGACCCAAGTGGCTTTTTGTTTTATGAGGACGGGACTTTATACCGGCAGGTAAACCGCTTCTACCAGAAAGATTTTGACCATCTCGTAAATTCCGGACTGGCAAAAAGATTGGTCAAGGAAGGGCTTTTTGTCCCTTTTAAAGAAGTACCACTCAGCTTGGCCAAAACCAAGGAAGCATATAAGGTAATAAAGCCCGTTCCGGTGCCTTTCGTCTCCTACCCTTACGAGTGGAGTTTTGGACAGCTCAAGGACGCGGCGTTGACCACCCTCAAGATTCAAAAAATAGCCCTCGAGCACGGGATGGTTCTCAAGGACGCAAGCGCCTACAATATCCAATTTATCTCCGGCAAGCCGGTTTTTATAGATACCCTCTCATTTGAGGTCTACAAGGAAAGGCCTTGGGTCGCGTACCGGCAGTTTTGCCAGCACTTTTTAGCGCCCTTGGCTCTTATGGATTACTCGGATATAAGATTGGGACAGCTTTTGAGGGTTTATCTTGACGGGATACCCTTAGATTTGGCGACGCGTCTTCTGCCCCAGCGGGCGATGCTCAAGCCCCAGCTTCTGGCGCATCTTTATCTTCACGCCAAAAGTCAGCAGGTTTTTTCCGCCAGAGGCGGACAGGGCCGACTGGGAGCGGAGAAAGGTTTGGCGCTCAAGAAAAAACAGCTTTTGGGGATTGTAAATGGGCTCGAGGCGGCGGTTTCGGGTTTGCGGTGGGAGCCCAAGGGGACGGAGTGGGCCGAGTACTACGACGAGACCAACTACTCCAAGAGCGCCTTTGCCCACAAGAAGAAAATCGTCGACGATTTCTTGAAACGAGCAAAGCCGAAAACCGTTTGGGATTTGGGGGCAAATACCGGCGTTTTTAGCCGGTTGGCCGCCGAGCGGGGAGCGCTCACCGTGGCTTTTGATATAGACCCCGCCGCAGTTGAAAGGAACTACAGAGAAGTAAGAGTAAGTGGGGAGAGTAAGATATTACCTCTGGTTTTGGACTTGACCAACCCAAGCGGTGGTGTGGGTTGGGCCAATAAGGAGCGAATGTCGCTTGCGGAGCGCGGTCCCGCGGACGTGGCTACGCCTCTGGCACTGGTTCACCATTTGGCTATTGGGAACAACCTACCTTTTGGGATGATTGCCGAGTTTTTTGCCCAGCTTTGCCGTTTTCTAATCGTGGAGTTCGTCCCCAAAGACGACTCCCAGGTCAAACGGCTCTTGGCGACGCGCGAGGATATCTTCCCAAACTACACGCAGGAGGAATTTGAGAAGGAATTTGCGAGGTACTTTAGTACTCTAAAATCGGAGAAGATAAAAGGATCCAAGCGGACTCTCTACCTTATGAAGGCGAGATGAAACTCCTAGCCAAACTCAAGACTATTCCCTTACACCCGTTTTTGTTTGCCATTTTCCCAGTTTTGTTTTTCTTCCAAAGCAATATTGGGGAGGTTCTTTTGGGGGTGGTTTTCAAGCCATCTATCTTCTTCCTCTTTTTGACAGCTCTTGGTCTTTTAGTCTTTCGTTTTCTATTTAAAAGTTGGCCGAAAGCAGCTGTGTTTATGTCTATCGGTTTGTGGCAATTTTTCATCCACGGGCGATTCCATGAATTTTTGGGCGAGCTTTCACTTAATGTTGGAGGGTTTACACTCGGAACTGACGATACTATCTTTTTGATCTGGCTTGTTTTGGACGTCACAATTCTGGTTCTACTACTTAAGATTAAGCGAGACTTGGCTGCAACTACCGGGTTTCTGAACGTTACGGCAACTGTTCTTGTTGCGACAGCAGTTTTTACAATCGCCTCTTACGAGTTTAGAGTGGAGCGCCCGATTTTTAGCACTCCTTTTGGAGAATTCCAGACGGTAGGAGAAGTTTCGCAAGAGAACCCTGACATTTATTATCTGATCTTTGACGGGTACGCGAGCAACGAGATCTTGGAAGAGTTCTACAACTACGACAACAGCTACTTCACAGGTTTTTTAGAGGAAAGTGGGTTTTATGTTGCTTACCGAAGCAGAACAAACTATCCCAAAACGCCTCTTTCTTTGGCTTCCTCACTTAATTTCGAATATCTGAACGAACAGTGGGACTCTCTCACCGAGGGGTTGCCAGAAGGCTCAAACGATGAAACTTTTATCTACCCGTTGATTGAGGACAACGAGGTGGTGCGGCTCCTGGGGGAAAAGGGATACCGCTATTACCACTTAGGTTCCTGGTTTGAGGGGACAAAAACAAATCGCAACGCAGATAGTAATTTCAACCTATTGTCGGTTAAGTTTGAAGGGGGTTTATATCTACCTGGCTTGTTGGATGGATTTTTCTTGCGGCTTTTGGAAACCACTTCCCTCTCTCCTATCCTGAGAAAACTGTTTCCGCAAACAGACTTCTTAAATTTCAACGCGCAGCATAAGGCGTTAATTCTTTATCAGTTTGAAAAACTTAAGGAGGTTTCACAACTTAGGGGACCTAAATTTGTCTTTGCTCACATTCTCGCTCCCCATCGCCCCTTTGTTTTCACGAAAGACTGTGAGCAGCTTCCAGACGACCAGGCGGAGGTGGTAACAGTAGAAAACTATATAGGCCAGCTCGAGTGTACAAATCAACACATCATACAAACTGTAGACTATATTTTGGTCAATTCCTCCCGACCCAAAGTAATTGTTATCCAAGCGGATGAGGGTATTCGGTCACCCTACAGTTCTGAGAAGCAGGACTTTTTAGAGGAAAGATTTGGGATTATCAATGCTTTTTACCCCGCCGCCGTTTTGCAGGATTCCCTTTACCCCTCAATCACGCCAGTTAATGTGTTTAGGATTGTTTTCAACTCCTTCTTTGGAGAAGGACTGGAGATTCTGCCTGATCGGAACTTTCTCTTCGATCATTATCATTACAACTTGACCGAAGTTACCGATTCCTTTTAGTTCTAAAGGGGGACAAAAGAAAAATCCTCCTGGGCATTAGGAGGATTTTTGGTTTAGGTACCACTCGACGGCTCGCTGGAGGCCGGTTTCAAGGTCTACCTTCGCCTCGAAGCCGAATTCCTGACGAGCGCGGGAGACGTCCAACCGTCGCCGCGGTTGCCCGTCGGGCTTGCTCTTGTCCCAGCGGATCTCTCCTTTGAATTCGCACAAACGGCAGATGAGCCCGACCAAATCCTTGATCGAAATTTCCTCTCCTGACCCCAAGTTCACGGGCTCGCCCTTGTCGTAGCGCTCGGTCGCGGTGACAATCGCCTCGGCCGCATCCTCGACAAAGAAGAACTCGCGGGTGGGTTTGCCGGTGCCCCAGACCTCGATGGAATCTTTTCCCTCCCTTTTTGCGTCAACCACCTTCTTGATGAGGGCGGGGATGACGTGGGAGCTTTTGGGGTCAAAGTTGTCCCTGGGCCCGTAGAGGTTGACCGGCAAAAGATAAATGGCGTTAAGGCCGTACTGTTGCCGGTACGCCTGCGCCTGGATCAAGAGCATTTTCTTGGCGAGGCCATAGGGAGCGTTGGTCTCCTCAGGGTAGCCCTCCCAGAGATCATCCTCCTTGAAGGGAACTGGAGTGAATTTGGGGTAGGCACAGATGGTGCCGACCGCGACGAATTTCTCAACACCCGCCCGGCGTGCGGCTTCCATGAGTTGAACCCCCATCACGGCGTTGTCGTAAAAGAGTTCCGCGGGATGCTCGCGGTTAAAACCGATTCCACCGACGCGGGCAGCAAGGTGTATAACGACATCTTGATTCTTGACCGCCGCGACACAGTTTTCCCAGATGCGAAGGTCAGATTCTTTGGAGCGGGGGACGAAGATATTCTTTTTAGGGACGCCTTGTTCGAGGAGCTTATCGATGACGAAGGAGCCGAGAAATCCGGCTCCTCCAGTGACCAGTATCTTCTTTGAGGTGAGGTCAATCATTCTGCTCTTCTCTGATCTTGAACCCTCCATTTTTGAGGTGAAGTTCTTTCTCTGCTTCTTTAAGGTCGGATTGCACCATCTCGGAAACCAGTTTGTCGAAGGTAATTTTGGGTTTCCAGCCCAAAACACGCCGCGCTTTTGAGGCATCGCCGAGAATGGATTCTACCTCGGTGGGGCGAAAATAACGAGGATCGACTTCGATTAAAACTTTACCGGATTTATTATCGATTCCCTTTTCGCTAACACCTTTGCCACGCCATTTGATATCTATACCGACTTCGGCAAACGCTAATTCGCAGAACTCGCGGACTGTGTGATCTATGCCGGTGGCGATTACGAAGTCGTCCGGCTTTTTCTGCTGAAGCATCATCCACATCGCCCGTACATAATCCTTGGCGTGCCCCCAGTCTCGTTTGGCGTTGAGGTTGCCAAGGTAGAGTTTGTTCTGCAGTCGCAGTTTGATGCGGGATGCGGCGCGGGTGATTTTGCGGGTTACAAAAGTCTCGCCACGTCGTGGGGATTCGTGGTTAAAGAGGATCCCTGAACAGGCAAAAAGTCCGTAGGCCTCCCGATAGTTCACGGTGATCCAATGGGCGTATAGTTTGGCTACGGCGTAGGGGCTTCTGGGGTAGAAAGGGGTTTTTTCGTTCTGCGGAGGCGGAGAGGCTCCAAACATCTCGGATGTCGAAGCTTGATAAAACTTAGTTTTATTCATTAAACCCAGTGTGCGAATAGCCTCTAAGATTCTTAAAGTGCCTAATGCATCAGCACTGGCTGTATATTCTGGCTTTTCAAACGAGACTTTAACGTGGCTTTGCGCACCTAGGTTATAAATTTCGTTGGGCTTGATCTCAGCTATTAATCTGATAAGGTTTGTTGCATCGGTCAGGTCTCCGTAATGGAGAATCAGGGCGCGCCCTCGTTCATGGGGATCTTGATAAAGGTGATCAATTCGCTCCGTGTTTAAAGAGGAAGTACGGCGCTTAACACCGTTAACTTCGTAACCCTTGTCTAGCAAAAGCTCTGCAAGATAAGAACCGTCCTGCCCGGTTATTCCAGTGATGAGGGCTTTTTTCCTCCGCGCCATCGGAGCAATTATAGCCTATCCTCTCAATCGAGGTGGATTGATAAACTACAACCTTACTAGTTTCTACTGTTCGGCAGTGTATTCCACTCCCACCGCTTTGAGATCGGCTCTTCCCATCGTGTCTACTGGGTCGTTACCTTGTCTCCAAAAATGAGCCCAAATCATGTCGCCTGCCTCGAATCCTAGAGAGGCAGGGAGCGTCCATGTTCTTTGTTCTTCCCAGTTAGGCATAGAGAAATCAAATCGTTCCCATCCACTGGATAGGGATATCATCTGGCCGCTTGGGGTCATTTTCTTAGCGTAGTATAAGAAGGTTGCCGTCCCTCCGAGGTTGTCTATCGATTGCCACCACTCTCGAACGATCAGATCACCTCCGGCATAATCATAAGGTAAGACGAAGCTGTAGTTATAACCGGATCCGCCCCAACCTCTGGTTCTTATGCCATTTCCGAAAACATCCCAACCCTCTTCTGATGGCCAGCCCATTATGTTCGCAGTTATTACTCTCGTAATATTAGCGATCTTGGAGTCGGTTACAGCGTTATCGGCGATTTTAGCTGTGGTTACTGAACCGTCAATCAACATGTCGACAGTTACCGCGTTGGCTTCGCCTTTGAGAACAAACGCTGAGGAGTCCAAACCATCGAGTAGGTCAGCATCCAGGAAGCTTCCGCTGCCCATAGTTAGGACGCTTACCGGAAACTTCCCGTTTACGTCAAGTGCCAAAAGATAGTCGGGGGTTGGAGTGCCAGAAGCGTGGAACCCATCGACTGTATCCGCATTGACTCTCGTTGATGGTTGGGCGTAACTCACATTCGCTTTTTGAGGTAGCACCAAAACTGCCAGGGGAAGAAGGGCGGCAACTAATGCTGCGAGTAGTTTTTCCTTTATCTTACTCACCCCCTTTCTAAAACAAACCTACACCAACTGTAGATAAAATCCGTGTATCTTTTCAATCGGTTCTTTTTAGCTTTCACCTATCTCCAGTGTTAAAATCTTTCCGTGGTGGTTGCTGAAACGGTTATAAAACCTAAAGGGAAATTCAGTATAAATCTCAAAGAACTTTGGGATTTTAGAGAACTCTTCTACTTTTTAGCCTGGCGGGATATCAAAGTCCGCTACAAACAAACAATTTTTGGAGTTGCTTGGGCGATTCTCCAACCTTTTATCCTGATGGTAGTTTTCTCGTTTTTCTTTGGTCAAGTAGTTGGGATAGAAGCGGACGGATTACCTTATCCGGTTTTTTCTTACGCGGGGCTTCTTTTTTGGCAGTTTTTTTCCGGGGCGGTGGGAAAAGTGAGTGGTAGTTTCGTAGGGAGTGCGGGAATACTGCAAAAGATTTATTTTCCTCGTTTAATAGTTCCTTTATCGGCGACTATTGTTTCTTTTATAGATTTTGTGATGGCGGCGATAGTTTTTGTGGGGTTGATGATTTACTACCAATTCGCCCCTACACTCTTGGGTGTTACTCTTGTTATTCCAGCGATACTTATTACCTTTCTCACCGCCGCTGGTTTGGGAACCTTTCTGGCAACTCTCAATGTTAGATACCGCGATGTTGGCCATGCTTTGCCGTTTTTTATTCAGCTCCTCCTCTTCTTGACCCCAGTTATTTATCCAGTTTCGCTGGTACCGGAACGGTTTCGTTGGTTGCTTCAGCTTAATCCGATGGCGGGTGTGATAGATGCAATCCGAGCCAGTTTTTTAGGGTTGGGAGAGGTAAATTGGGAATCCTTCGGTCTTGCCGCATTAATCAGCATTCTGCTTTTTAGCTTCGGGTATTTTTACCTAAAGCGGTCTGAGAGTGAATTTGCCGATATCATATGAAGCCTATCATTGAGGTTCAAAACCTATCAAAGGTTTATAGAATTTCACATACGCGGAAGCCGTACCACACTTTGCGGGAAGATTTGATTGGAGCCGCCAAAACCCCAATCCGTTTCCTACGGGGCCATAGATCAGATAAAGAGGAATTTTGGGCGCTTAAGGATGTGAGTTTTGACGTGAAGCCGGGGGAGGTTTTGGGGATTATTGGTAAAAACGGAGCTGGTAAGTCTACCCTCTTAAAAATTCTTTCTCGAATTACCAATCCGACAAAAGGAGGTGCAGTCATGCGGGGTCGGGTAGCATCCCTTTTGGAGGTCGGGACTGGATTTCATCCAGAGTTAACAGGCCGAGAGAACATTTATCTAAATGGGGCACTTTTAGGAATGAGTCGGCTAGAGATTGACCGTAAGTTTGATGAGATTGTGGCTTTTTCTGAAATTGAAAAATTTTTAGATACGCCGGTTAAGTTCTATTCCTCGGGTATGTATGTAAGGTTGGCGTTTTCCGTCGCCGCACACCTTGAACCGGAGATTTTAATCGTGGACGAGGTTCTGGCGGTAGGGGATGCTTCTTTCCAGCAAAAAAGTTTGGGGAAGATGAGTGATGTGACTACAGATGGGCGTACGATCTTGTTTGTGAGTCATAATATGGCAGCAATTCAATCACTCTGCACTCGTGCGATTTGTTTAGAGAGTGGATATTTAAAAATAGTGGGTAATCCCAGTGAAGTGGTGGAAGCATATAGAGAAACTATCAGTGGGAAAACACGAAAATCACTTAAACTTAATAAGAGGACTGCAAAGTCTCGTTTACTGGTTACGGATATTCTCTTAAGAGATTCGAAAGGCAAGGAGGTTACTAGATTTAAAGCTGGTGAAGACGTCAAGATAGAAATTGTATACAAATTATTTGACAGGGATCTAAAAAACATAAACTGTTCGTTGGGTCTGGATACGTTTGCAAATCAGCAGCGCATCGCCCATTTAAGCAATAAAACCATAGGTACAAAATTATCTACTACTAATACTGATAACCGCGTTTCCTTTTTTATTAAAAAATTACCTTTAAATCAGGGTAAATATTTACTGACAATTTTCACCGACGACACTAAAGGGGAAATTTTGGATTGGGTACGCAACGCGATATATTTTGAGGTTGTTCCCGGAAAATTTTACGGGAGTAATAAGCTTCCTTCGATAAATCAGGGTAGTATGCTGTTGGATTACAAAGTCTTTTAACTATGGAAAATTTCTTAACTTCGTTTTTAAGGCGTATAGGTGTATCGGATTTTGATGATAAGTGGGTAAGTCTAATTACTAAAGATCCCTTCTCACTGGTATACTTCCCTACCTGGAGGAGATTAAAAAACTCTCATCTTAATACCCTAGACGTAGGAGTACCTTGGTACTCTTTTAAATCGATAGAGTGGCGCAATTCTTTTTTGAGGAAGGGAATGAAGATTTTTGAATGGGGTTCTGGAGGCTCGACATTGTTTTTTTCTCAGAGAGTTGCAGATGTAACAACAATCGAACACGATTTCAAATGGTTCACTAAAGTGGCTAGTGTGCTCAAGGAAAAAAAATTTAAAAACGTTCACATAAAGTTAGTAAATCCTACGATAACTAAGGAAAAACTTACTTCTAATAAACCTAACCTATACCGGTCAGCAAGTAAAAATTGGGGTCAGTTTAGCTTCAAAAATTATTGTATGGCGATCGATCGTTATAAAGACGAATCCTTTGAGTTAGTGGCTGTTGATGGCAGAGCCCGGCCATCATGCATCCTCCATGCTATTCCTAAGGTTAAGGTGGGGGGGTATTTGCTGTTGGATAATTCCGATCGCGAAGAGTATAAAACCGGTGTGGATCTGTTGGTTGGATGGAAAAGAACCGATTTCAAAGGACCATTCCCCTTTATTGCAGATTTTTTGCAAACCAGTGTTTTTAAAAAGCCATGAAGAAATTGATCAGCAGATTGCTACATATTTACGCGGACCGTGAGGAATATGCTGCTGAATCGTTCTCCCAGGAGGGGGAAGACATGGTCTTACGAAAACTGCTGGGCGATAAACCAAAAGGTTTTTATGTTGATATAGGTGCACATCACCCAAAACGTTTTTCGAATACTTTCTATTTTTATAAGAAGGGGTGGCGAGGTCTTAATGTCGATGCCGATTCTGATTTAATTAAAAATTTTGTTTTGGCTCGCCCACGCGACATTAACGTTAGTTGTGCTGTTGGAAAAGAGCATAAAAAGCTCACTTTTTATGTTTTTAACGATCAAGCAATCAGTACTTTTGATAAGAGGTTAGCTGATGAACGCGCAAAGATCAAAGGTTACAACATCGTTGATCAGCGAAAAATTCCCGTCCTCCCACTTAAGACGATATTAGGGGAATACATACCTGATCAGCAGGAAATAGATTTTATGAATGTAGATGTTGAAGGTAAGGATTTAGAAGTTCTGCAAACAAATGACTGGAGTAAATACAGACCCAGATTTTTGTTAGTGGAATGTCGGAAAGTAAATTTCTTAACTGATTTGAAAAAAGATCCTATCGCTAGGCTTTTGAGTTCTCATAACTATGTCCCAGTTGCAAAATCTTATAACACTATCTTTTTTGCGGATAAAGATAACTATGAAAATAAATAACTCTGCTGTACCAGTAGTGCTTTTTGTGTATAATCGCTCTCACCAGCTTTTGAAAACATTGAGAGGACTTAAAGCTAACAATATCCCGCTACTCTACGTTTTTGCTGATGGTCCGAAAAGCAAAGAAGATGCTGATGCGGTTGAAGAAGTCCGTCAAATTATAGACGCGATTCATTGGGTTAAAGTTGAAAAAATTTATCACGAAGTCAACAAAGGTTTGCGCCGTTCGGTGATTGAAGGACTCGATTTCATATTCAGTCGGTACAACCAAGCCGTCATCATAGAAGATGATGTTTATGTCACTCCGGGGTTTTATGATTACATGGTTAGATGTTTGGTTAAATACAAAGACGCTCCTGATATCGCTGGTGTGACTGGGCTCCGCTACCCGTTTGAAAGGACACACCTTAGTGATGATAAATATGATGTATTTCTTAGTCCAAGAATTTCTTCGTGGGGTTGGGGTACGTGGAGAAGAGTATGGAAAAACATGAACTTTGACCATCGTAAACTAGTTAAAGTTTGTAGTGATAAGAAACTCAATTTGGCTTACGGAGGTATAGATATGCTTGAGATGGTTGAACAATTTTGTGCGGATTATCTGACGACGTCGTGGGCGGTGATATTTTACATTAATATGCGCATCCATAACCAATATTTCATATGGCCAAAAAGGAATATGGTAGTTAACACTGGAGTGTTTGGAGGTACTCATCCTGGTAGTAAGGATAATGTACGGTGGCGACTCCGTTGGGAAATGGGACAAACTGAGCGGCCCGTATGGTCTTTACCTGATAAACCTACTGTTAACCCTGATCTGTTGGATGATTTTCTTGCCTTTTTTGGATCGCAGCGATCTTACGAGGTTTCGCTTCAAAGAAAGATAAAACAAGCTGTAAGGGGGTTTACTGCTCGCATGAAAAGTTTCCCAAGGGATGTTTTCGGATGAGGGGATAGTTGTGACTATACTCTGGGTTCTAAGCCAAAAGTTTAGAGTACTGCTCGCAAAGGCGAAATCTTACTATGCTAAGGTACTCCGACTATCCAATCGAGTGAGGGTTGATCCATATTTTGGGCTCACCCCGAAGGACTACTCTACCACTTTTAACCCGATGGAAGTGCCTTGTCAAAAAGAAACCTACTATTTCGCACTCAACAATCTTGTAAAATCCAATTCTAAGGTTTTAGATGTGGGTTTTGGTCAAGGGTATGGAATGTCCATCCTATCGGTGTTAGCAAAAGAAGTTTATGGTGTTGAGGTCGACGAGAAAGCTTTGGATTTTTCAAGGAGGACGCTTCTTGGGAAGAATCCTAAAATTAGAGGTTTGTATCTTTACGATGGGTATCACCTACCTTTCCAGCGTGAGTTCTTTGATGTTGCGACATGCGTGGATGTTATAGAACATGTTGAGGATTACGATAGATTTATCGACGAGTTGTTGCGGGTTTCCAGGTGCGTTTTGTTTTCCACGCCGAACCGCCGACCTGAATACACTAACCCGGATGGGACACCTAAGAACCGGTGGCACCTTCGGGAGTGGAGTTACGAGGAACTTGACGTAATACTGCGCAGGCATAATGCTAAATTAGAGTGGTATTTCATTGATGGGCCATGGGACGGTCCGTTTAAAGTCGTAGATAAACTCTCCCGAAAGACGTTGGTGCTTATGCCAATACTCTTTAAGAGGAAGTAAACCTAATGAAGTGTTTAGATTAAGGGGGGTTAATGGTAAACAAAGTAGTTATCACAAACGTAAATAGGGCTAGATGGCTTGAAGCACAAAAGTTCTCTCTTGAATCTGCCTCGCGCAGCTACGAATCTGGTGACGATTGGAACCATTGGTGGAAGGAGAAGTTTGATGGTTACAGAGTGCTTGAGGGAAAAAAATTTGAAAACGTTTTAGAGGTGGGCTGTGGGCCCCATACCAACCTGCGGTTAATTCTTCCTCTTATAGAAGCAAAAAATCTGTATTTTGAGGATCCGTTGATTCGGGATTTTTTCGATTTTTTCGCTCCTGCGTCTGTGGGCTGGAAAAGACGCTGGTTCGGGTGGTTGAAACCTGCTAAACCCGGTCCCGAACATCACCTGAAGAAGATAGTTGAGGATCGTAGGTACCGGGTTGATCTTACTTCAGACCCGCTTGAGGAGCTTCCTTATAAAGACAAGTTGATGGATCTGATTGTTTGCAACAACGTTTTGGATCACGTTATGGACGCAGGGAAATGCATGAAGGAAATGCATAGAGTACTCAAGAAAGGCGGTTTAGTAGTCCTCGGGCAGGATTTATCGGACGAGGAGGACTATAGACGCAGTCCCGATTCTTGGAAGGATGTCGGTCATCCGATTAAACTAGACGAGAAAACCATAAACAAATATATGGTTGGATACGAGAGGATTTTTTACAATGTTCTTCCCCGGGAAGAGGGTCGGAATCCTGCTGCCCACTACGGGACTTATCTGTTGATAGGCCGGAAAGGGTAATTATGCTTCGGCAAGTGCTCCAACGGGTTTTGCGTAAAATAATAAATCCAGATACCGTAACACTTTTTCCCTCAGGCGATTTCAAAGGACGTGTTTTATTTAGTTATCTTGCCGAGCCTCTGCTTTGGAAAGATAGCGACCCTCGATTTGGGGGACACACAAATAAATGGAAGAGCTGGAAAATTGCCAAGATATTCCAAGGATTGGGATACGCGGTAGACGCAATCGAATGGACCGACCACAAGTTTGAGCCGGAGAAGAGCTATGACGTTATATTTGATATTCATGCAAACCTGCAACGGTTGACTTCTTTTAATGCAAGAGCCAGAAAGATTTTGTATTTAACGGGAAGCTATGTCGATTACCAGAATTCAGCCGAACTCGAGAGGTTAAAGGAATTAAAAAAAAGGAAAGGTGTTCGTCTTGTTCCCCGTAGATTCATTAGGGACGCAGGCGACTATAAAAAATCCTTGGCGCTGGCCGATTACTGCCTCTTGGCCGGGAACGAAAACACTCACAAAACTTTCCCCAAGCGTTACCGGGGTAAAATCCATCCGATATCCAATCCCGGTTCCCACCTAGGCTGGAGGAAGTCCCGTGGTGCTTTTGTCCCGGTGCAGAGAGAATTTTTGTGGTTCTCGGGCGGCGGTGCCGTACATAAAGGTTTAGACCTTGTTTTGGAGGTGTTTTCTGCAAAGCCTTACCTGGTACTCAATGTAGTAGGGCCGGTGGATCATGAACAGGACTTCTTCGATGCCTACAGAGAAGAACTGACCCGAACGACTAACATCCGCTATCACGGTTTTTTGGATCCGTCTAGTGAGGAGTTCAGGGAAATAGTTTCTCGTGTTTTTTGCTTTGTTGCCCCCTCGTGTAGTGAAGGGGCCTCTAGCGCGGTACTGACTTGCTTGGAAATTGGTATTTTTCCGATTCTAAGTCGCGATACGGGGGTATCTCTGCCCAGGGGTTCCGGCTTTTTTCTGCGCGATCTTTCAATTGGTGAGATTGGAAGTTTGGTAGATAAGGCGTACCAAATACCTAAAGATGAATTGACCAAGAGAATCGATGTAGTTCAGAACTTTGTTTTGAAACAGCACTCAAAGGAAAAGTTCTCCGAAGATATCAAGCAACATATCATACAAGCGTTAAAGATGAACGACTAGATTTATGGAACTAACAGCTTACTGTATGGATTGGCATATAACTCAAAGCGGTGCTTTTAAAAAGTTACTGGTGGAACCACTGAGTTCACGCGCAGAAATCAGGTTGACCCCTTGGGACGGATATCGCGTCCCCAAACCTCCTAGTCCTAAAAGGACTCTAGTTTTTTGTATGTTGCCCCCTGATCAGACATTACTTTCGCGCTCCGATATTAACCTAGTTTGGATACCGATGTGGGATCAAGCGCAGGGTTACGACGATTCGTGGTGGAAAAATTTACCAAAAAGTTTGCGGGTAATTGCTTTTTCTGAAAGGGTATACGAAAAAGCAATATTTGCGGGTTTACAGGTGCTTCGTTTGCAATATTTCCTCGACCCAATGCTACAAAGTTCTGCTAAGTGGCACGATGGTCATACTCTTTTTTACTGGAATAGAGTTGGTTTAGTTGGCCCGAACTTTCTAAGAAAGCTGTGTGAATCTTTGGAAATTAGGAAATTTCTTTTTAAACCCGTTTTGGATCCAAGGATTTCAAGCGACAAGTACTATACACTACCACGAAAGCTAGGATCTACGGAAGTTGTAACTATTGGTAGCACAAAAACCCATCAGGAGTTTTTGAGATTAATTGAACCTGCTAACATTGTTCTTGCTCCGCGTTTAACTGAAGGTGTTGGGATGGTTTTCCTAGAATCCATGAGTCGTGGATGTGCTGTTATAGCTAACGACGGTTCTACAATGAACGAATATATTTCGAGTGGGAGAAATGGATTGCTCTTACGCGGTGGAGAATTTTCCTTACTTCGCCGAATAGCAAAACGCTTTATACCAAAGGCATCACCATTTCTGCTGTCTGATTCTCAACCGTGGAGAAAAATGGCAGAGATCGATTTTCAGATTCTGGGAAATAAAGCTAGGGAAGACCACCGAACAGGTTACAATAAATGGCAGAAGTCTCTGGAAGAGTATGCTGATTTTGTCTTGAATTGGGGATGATGGACAGTAAGATTAAAGTTTCAGTAGTAATAGGGTCGTATAATCGGCGGAGGTTTTTGGAACCCACTATTGAAAGCGTCCGTTCTGAAATTGAGAATATACCTCACGAAATAATCGTTGTGGATGGAGGATCGGATGATGGGGCTTTAAGTTGGTTAGTTAAGCAGAAAGACATTGTTACCATCGTGCAGCACAACAGGGGTAGATGGAAAGGGAAACCTGTAGAGCGAAAATCGTGGGGATACTTTATGAACCTCGGTTTTAAAGCTGCAAAAGGGAAATATATCTGCATGCTAAGTGACGATTGTTTAGTGGTACCTGGAGCAATCAAAAACGAAATCAAAGTTTTTGAACGCGAACTTAAGAAAAAAAGGAAAATCGGAGCGGCTGCCTTCTATTGGCGCAATTGGCCTGAGCAAAAAGATTACTGGGTGGGTTTGACTTTCGGTAACACAGTTTTTGTGAACCACGGTTTATATCTAAAGAAAGCTTTAGAGGAAATCGGTTACGCGGATGAAGATTCTTATCAGTTCTACCACGCCGATGGTGATATTTGTATGAGGATGCAAAAGGATGGTTACGCTTGTGTAGACTCGCCTGAATCTTTTATTGAACATTACTCTCATGCCAACCTGAAGGTAAGAAGGTCAAACTTGTCCGCTCAGAAGAAAGATTGGGAGGTTTATAAGGAGAGGTGGGGTAGGTTGGGCATTCCAAAGGAGGACTGGATTATTAGGAGGTTTGATGACCCAACAAAAACAGCCGAGAAATATTGGGGAGGATTAGGTTGGTCCCCCCGACTTAGGAGAGGATTAGGGAGATGAAACTACATTTAGGTTGTGGGGAAATCTACTTGAAGAGTTACACCAATATCGACTACCCACCCACAAAGCACACCGTGCAAACCAGGAGCATAGCGGACGAGTATCACGACATCACAAAGCTTCGCTATCCCAAAGAAAGTATAGAGGAGGTAAGGCTGCACCACGTTTTCGAGCACTTTAACCGATCGGTGTATTTAGCACTTCTTGCTTCTTGGTGGAGCTGGTTAAAGGTGGGGGGAATTTTGCGTATAGAGGTTCCGGATTTCGATCGTACTGCCAAGGTTGTGCTTAGCCGTTTCTCCTCGGATAAAGCTAATAGGAAGGCGTTGCGGCATATTTTTGGGGCACAAGAGGCGCCGTGGGCGGTCCATTACGAGGGTTGGTCTGTGAAGCGTCTTTCCAGTTTGCTCTCGGAATTCGGGTTTAATGTAGATAAAGTCAGCAAAAACTCCTACAAGGGAACCTACAACGTCGAGGTTTTTGCAAGTAAGAAGAAAATCTCGATGGGGGAGAAGGATTTTGAGAGTGCCGCGAAGAGATTTCTTTCAGATTATTTAGTAGACGACTCATCAACCGAAAAACGTATGCTCGACACCTGGATCAAAACCTATCGTACGCAGATCAAAAAATCTTTTGCAAGATGAGAAAACAACCCTTAGTCTCGGTAATTATTCCGGCCTACAACGCCGCGCAATTTCTCCCGGAAACTATTGAAAGCGCGCTCAAGCAAACTTACAAAAATATTGAGGTTATCGTGGTCGACGACGGTTCAACCGATAACACCGAAGAGGTCGTGAAGAAATATCCAGTCAGGTATATCAAAATCGAACATTCTGGTGGCCCCGCAACTCCCCGAAACGAGGGGGTGCATAAAGCTAAGGGAGAACTAGTTGCGTTCCTCGACTCAGATGATGTCTGGTTATCCAAAAAGTTAGAGAAGCAAGTTGATTTTTTACGGAAAAGGGATTTTGACTTTGTATCTTGTGATGCCGTAATTATCGATGAGGATGGGAAGAAACTTCGCAAAAGCTATCTTGGTGGAAGGAAGATTCCAGAAGGAGAGGTTTTCTCTTCTCTCTACCAGGACAATTTCATTATCACTTCCGCTACCCTCGCAAGAAAGACCGTTCTTATAGATGCAGGTTTATTTGATTCGAGTGTGAATCTTGTCGGGGTTGAGGATTATGATCTCTGGCTCCGGGTCGCGGCAAAGTCTAGATTCGGTTTTCATCCAGGACAACTGGTTTTATATCGTGAGCGAAGCACAAGCCTTAGCGAAGTTGCTTCGACTGCCGACTTGGGAAAACTGCTTCGTGTTCTTCAGAAAAATTCCGGGTTGGCCAAACGACTGATGGGTCCGGCTTATAAAGCTAGGCTCTTTGAGTTATTCTGGCCACTTATGGTAGCGGGTGTGAGGGATAAGAGTTTACGGCGGGGTGTTAAGTACTTCCTGCTCTGTTTACGGTACTCGCCCGTTCTTACCGCAAATAGGATAATAAAGACAGTATCTAAAAGGTTTGTGGGTGAGAATAAGCAGTGAAAATTTTACATACGGTTGAATTTTACGATCCTTCTGTTGGCGGAATGCAGGAGGTGGTCAAACAGCTTTCGGAGCGATTGGTAGAGCTGGGACACGACGTAACAGTAGCTACCACAAAACTTCCGAACCGCAGATCCTCGGAGATTAACGGGGTCAAGATTGTCGAATTCGATATTTCTGGCAATTTGGTAAGGGGTCTTTCCGGCGAGATTGAAAAATATAAAAAGTTCTTGGTCGAGTCAAACTTTGGCGTAGTTGTAAACTTTGCCGCCCAGCAGTGGGCGACCGATATCGCTTTGGATATTCTTGGCGAGATTAAAGCAAAGAAGGTCTTCGTCCCCACGGGGTTTTCCGGCTTTTACCTTCCCGAATACCAAAGCTACTTTAGGAAGATGAAGGATCGGATTAAAAAGTACGATATGGACGTTTTCCTATCCAACGACTATCGCGATATCAATTTTGCCAGAGACGTTGGGGTGGACAGGAAGAAAATTACCATCATTCCCAACGGAGCGAACGAAAAAGAGTTTTTGAGCAAGAGTAAGAGTAAGATTGACGTCCGGGAGCGGTTGGATACTCCAGAGGAGCACTTTCTCATCCTCCACGTCGGCTCCCACACCGGGGTAAAGGGTCACAAGGAGGCGATTGAAATCTTTTCCCGTGCCAAAATCAAAAACGCCACTTTTTTAATGGTCGGCAATATTTTTGGTGGGGGCTGCAGCGTTTACTGTCCTGCCAAAGCCCTCCTTTTTAAATTTTCGCCCAGGCGCTTGCGTGACGGTAAACGTCTTGTGGTTACCCAGCTCAAGCGGGAGGAGACGGTCGCCGCTTACCAAGCCGCTGATCTTTTTCTGTTCCCTTCCAATATTGAGTGTTCGCCGATAGTTCTTTTTGAGGC
Organism: uncultured Candidatus Saccharibacteria bacterium; assembly: GCA_964348395.1. Taxonomy (GTDB): domain Bacteria; phylum Patescibacteriota; class WWE3; order 9FT-COMBO-53-11; family 9FT-COMBO-53-11; genus CAYGCK01. Next base: position 21,125 of record CAYGCK010000002.1, read on the forward strand.
GATGGCTTCCAAGACCCCTTTCCTAACCGCCGACGTGGGCAACTCGGCCGAGATTGTTGAATGGTCGGGCGGGGCCGGAATAGTTCTGCCAACCGACAAGAATAAAGAAGGTTTTGCCAGGGTGCGGATTCCCGAGTCGATAAAAATTCTAGAGGATATTTACCGTGACGAGAAGCGGTGGGAAAAGATGGCTAAGGATGGATTTTCCGCTTGGAAGAAGCGTTTTACGTGGGAAAAGATTGCGAAGGAGTATGAGAAGCTCTATGAGAGCTTGGCTAATAGTTAATGGCAAATGACTAATGGTTAGGAGCCCTTCGACTACGCTCAGGGTAAACTAAAAACAAATGATTACCGTAGATATTTTTGGAGGTTTAGGGAACCAGATGTTCCAGTATGCACTAGGGCGGCACCTCTCCCTGAAAAATAAAGACTCGTTGACCCTTAGATATATAGATGTGGGAGCGTTTTCTAAAAGACCGTACGCTCTTGCGTGTTTTAGACTTGCGCCGAACACAGTAGTGAGGTCAGAGGTTGGAGGTTTGAGGTCAGAGTTTAGGAAAGTTTTGGAGAAGACTATTCCTTTATCTTTATATAGAGGAGAGGCGCTAATTCGGGAAAGGAGCTTTCGGTTTGACCCGAAGATTTTGAAGCTTAAAAGAGATGTTCACCTGCACGGGTATTGGCAGAGCGAAAAATATTTCAGAGACATTCGGGAAACGATTTTAGAGGATTTTACTTTTACGCCCCCGCTGAACAGCCGCAACCAAAAAATTCTTGAAAAGATCAAGAAAACAAATTCGGTGAGTGTGCATGTGCGGCGTGGGGATTATGTTATGGATCCTAAAACCCACGAGTTCCACGGCGTCTGCGGTCCCGATTATTACCAGAAAGCGGTTAAGGTTGTCTCCAAGAAGGTCGAGAACCCGACCTTTTACTTTTTCTCGGACGACATCAGGTGGGTCGAAAAGAACTTAAAAACCAAGGTCGAGAATACTTATGTGGACTGGAACACCGGCGAGAAAAGTTTTGTGGATATGCAACTAATGAGTAGTTGCAAACATCACATTCTCGCCAACAGCAGCTTTAGCTGGTGGGGGGCTTGGTTAAACCGAAACAAAGATAAAATGGTTGTTGCGCCTAAACAATGGTTCCAAGACCCGAGTATGGATACACGGGATTTAATCCCGGAAGGATGGTTAACGGTGGATAGTAAGTAAGGCATAGGAATAGGAGGTAGTTGGTGGAGAAACGAAAACAAAAATCTAAATTACGAATTACGAATAACGAATTACGACGGAACCCAAAAGTTTCGGTTGTGATGGCCACCTATAACGCGCGCGAGTATTTGCGAGAAGCTATCGAAAGCGTTTTAAACCAAACCTTTAAGGATTTTGAGTTTGTGATTATCGACGACGGCTCGACCGACGATACTCGTGAAATCATCAAAAGCTATGAGGATCCAAGAATACGGCTCTACAAAAAGGACCACCGGGGGCTTATCGCCTCGTTAAACGAAGGGATTAAGCTCTCGCGGGGCGAGTATGTCGCCAGAATGGACGCTGACGACATCTCCCACCCACGCCGTTTCGAACTGCAGATTAAGTTTCTGGATTCTCACCCCGATTACGCCATGGTAGGAACCACAACCGAGATTACCGATACCGAAGGACGAACCTTCAAAATCTCTGCCGAGCCCTTAAGTCATGAGGATATATTGAGGGGACTTTTAGTGCGGAATGTCTTTGCGCACGGCTCGATGATGGCGCGACGAGAAGTGCTTTTGGAGTTTGATGGCTACAGCCCGGAGGCGCTGCACGCCGAGGATTACGACCTGTGGGCCAGAATTATCCGCCTCTACAAAGGAGCCAACCTTCCGCAAGCGCTTTTTAGATGGCGCTCGAACCCAAAAGGGGTTACCGCCACCAAATTCAGGAGACAACAACAAACAGTTGAGTGGATAACCTCGAGAGAGTGGGGGATAGCCACGAGGGGAGGCAAGTTTCCCGAAGTTAGTCTGCGAGAGGTCTGGAAAAGGCGTCGGCAGCGGGATCCGGACGACGCTTTTTGGCATCTAAGGAAAGATGCGCTTTCCGCCATTTATGCGCGGCTGGGGAGAAGCTTTCTGGTTCACGGTAAACGCTTGCGCGCTATAAAGAGTGGTTTGGCTTCGATAATTTTGAACCCGATAGCGCTTAGGAATTACTTCTACCTTTTAATGGCTTTACTGCCGACGGGGGCTCTCGTCCCGACCGAAAATTTTCTGCGCCCTTTAAAAAGCAGGCTATCAGGAACTTGGAGAAGGGTCAGACCTCTTAGTCTGATCGAAATTCCCGAAGGAGGAATTCTTTTTGTTCGCCGCGGTATTTACCCGGGGTTTGACTTCCCCGAAGCCCACCAGTTTGCCGAGGAGCTGGTGAGGCAAGGCAAGACCGTGGGGGTCGTGTGTCTTAGCGCGGGAGGTGAACCTTCTTATGAGGTCATAAACGGGGTCAAGGTTTTCCGCTTGGCTCCCAACGCCAAGTTTTACCGCTGGATATACCAGTTTTTGTTGGTTTTTAATCTGTGGGGGAGAAAGTATGACATCATCCATGTCTTTTGGGGGAAGGGATTCTCGTTCCTGCCTCTCTTGGCCCCCTGGTCGGCAAAAAAGTGGGTGCTGGACGTTCGCTCGGGCCATATCGAGGAATCCTGGACCGCCAAGCTCATCAACTTTATGATTGTGGTAGATTCTTACCTCTTTGACCACGTGATAACGCTGGATGAGAGGTTGCTCGAGCAGGTTTGGGGGAACTTTCCGGAGCCCGACGAGGTCAGTTTTGTCCCCATGGGGGTCAATACCAAACTCTTTCGCTACCGCTACGACAGCAAACTTGCCGAAAGCTTAGGTTTGCGGCGGGGTGACCCAATATTCGTTTACCAGGGGACCCTGGATCCGGCGAGAAAGTTGGACAAGTTTTTGCGCGGTTTTGCCCAAGCCAAGAAGAAAATTGCTCGTCTCAAGCTCCTGATGGTGGGGGATGGAGGTGGTAGGGGGGAACTGGAGCGACTCACGCGGTGGCTGGGAATCGAGGATTTGGTTATTTTTGTGGGCCGCGTGCCGTTTGAGGAGGTCCCGCGTTATATCTCTCTGGGGGATTTTGGGGTCTCTTACGTCCCTCAAACCCCCGCTTTTACGGGCCAGCAGGTGACCAAGACCTTGGAATATCTCGCTTGCGGCCGGCCGGTTTTGGCTACAAACCTACCCTTTAACAAGGAGGTTTTGAACGGTAATTCTGGGGTTTTGACCGACGACGATCCCCAATCCGTCGCTCGCGGTATTGAGAAGATTATTCGGCTTTGGCGGGACAAGAAGCTCAGCGTTGACCCCGATATCGTCAAAAGCTCGTCTTGGTCGAGCATCGTAGAAGAAAAGCTTCTTCCAGTTTACGGATTTTAGATGCTTTAAAATAAGGGCGATGACCAAGACACGGTTGGAAAAACTAGCGGTTTTCTTTTTCCTAATCTTTTTTATTCTCTCTCCCTTGACTTACAAGCTGCAGATTAGAGGTGGTGTTTATCAGGAGGGGATTTACGTGGAGCCGTTGATAATCTTCCTCCTCTTAAGCGTGGCGCTTTTTATCTGGGGGATTTGGAAAGGAGGAAGGAGAAAGTTTTGGGTACGTCTCAAAGAGTTTCTTATCCCGCATCCCGTCGCTTTCCTTTTTTACCTTCTGATAGCGGTTCTTTTGGCCTCCTACCTTTATGGCATCGCTCTTACAGGTTTAACCGCGTTGGGGGATTTCTTGCGCCTCGGCAAGTACGGTTTGTACTTTTTATCCTTTCCTCTAGCGGTAAAAACCATTCGGGTTTTGGGCGATGTGTGGATCAGAAGAATTTTGATGTTTTTGGTTTTGGCAGGGTTTGCGGTATCGGTGGTATCTCTCGGGCGCATCTATGGTTACGTTTCGGGAGGAGGGGTTATAGATTTTTGGACTTACTCTCCCTTATCAAGGAGCGTGGGGTTTTTAGGACAATATTTGGACTTGAGAGACTTTAGCGTAGGGCAAATCCAAAAAGCCGCTCACGCCACCTTTGGTCTTTATCTTTCGGTGGTTTTGGCGGTGGCTTTTGCCCTCTTTTCCCAAGCTCGGAGCTTCTCCAAGAAGTGGTTTGCCTACCTTTTGGGGGTCGGTACAATCTTCGCTGCGCTTTTGTATACCCTTTCCCGCGGGGCGGTCGTGACCGGCGACTTGGTGCTTTTGGCGGGGATTGTATGGCTTCTTTTGAAGAAGCGTTTTTGGGCGGTTTTGGTTTTGACAGTTTTTCTGTTCTTGGAATCGTCCGTTCTTTTACAGTTAAACCCCGAGATCTATCAAAAATTCGCCTCGACCTTCCCCGGCGCGCAAAAGGCGGCGGCGGCGCTCATTAAGGTCTCGGCTCCTGTGGGACAGGGGATAATCGGCACGTTTGAGCGTGTTTTTGGTGTATACGAGCCGGATTCGAGAGTACCGACACCTCAGAATGTTGTGGAAGCCCCGGAAGTTACCGCGTACAGCAACCTTTCTGTGGATAAGTCGCTAAGCGATAGAGTGGTTACGTGGGGGGAGACGCTAAATCTTTTGACCTCCAAACCGCAGTTTTTCCTTTTTGGAGTGGGGTACAGCATAGATAATCTGCGTCACTTTACCGACGGGGCAGTGGTGTTCCCTCATAGTTTATTCCTGGACCAATGGGTTCGCGGGGGACTTTTGGCCCTCGGGGTAGTTCTTGTTATTTGGTTAGTTCTTTTTGTAAAGACCATTCAATTTTGGTCCTCCAAAAACGATCTTGTCCGCGCCGTTGGGGTCACCCTCTTTGCCTTTTTGGTGGGGTGGTTTTTGGATAACGCCTTCTCCGGCGAGCAATTTTTCTCGGATGCGCCGATGCTTGTGTTTTGGGGAACTTTAGGGCTCGTGACAGCGTTGTCAGAGATCAGAGGTCAGAGATCAGAGGTCAGGAAGGTGCTCATAGCGCTTACGAGCTCTAAGCTGGGAGGGGCGCCGCAGGTCGCTTATGACTTGCTCTCGCAAGTCAGTAAGAGAAAGAGTAAGAGTGGAGAGGGGAAATTTGAATTTATTGTCGCTGCACCGAAGGGTGGGGTTTTCAATAAAAAGTTTAGGGAGTTGGGGTACAAGGTTTATCCGGTCCCGCTTAACCGGATTGGTATTGGAGGGTTTATCGGGCTTCTCAAGGTCGCCCTTAAGGAAAAGGTCGATCTAATAAACTCCCACGGCAAGGGCGCAGGTATCTACGCCCGAAAGGTTGGTGTGCTTTTGGGTATCCCTGTGGTTCAGACTTTCCACGGTCTGCACTACGATTACAAAAACCCTTTTGCGCGGTTTTTCTACCTCTGGCTGGAACGCTTCCTCACCCCCTTTATGAGATTTGTAATAAATGTTTCTCCCGGCCAGGAAAAGGAAGGTATCAGATTGAGGATTTTCCCCAAGAGTAAGTCGCGGTTGGTCGTAAACGGAATAGACGTGGGGAAGTTTGACAGGGTTAGGGTGAACAAGGACAGCCTTCGAAAGAAATTGGGACTCGCGCCGCGGGATTTCGCAGTCGCCGTAGTAGCGCGGTTTGATAGGGTTAAGGGCCATATACGCCTCATAAACCATATTCCCGACCTTATTAAAAGCATTCCGAACTTAAAAGTCGTTTTTGTCGGGGGTGGGGAAGAGCAAGTAAGAGCAAGAGCTAGAGCAAGAGAGTTAGGAGTTCAGGATTCAGTGGTTTTTTTGGGAGAGAGAAGTGACGTTCCCAAGATCCTCAAATCCGCAGACGCTCTGATTTTGCCATCTTTTCATGAGGGGATGCCTCTTGCGGTGCTTGAGGCCTACGCGTGCGAGCTCCCCGTTATCGGTGCGGACGTGGTTGGAGTGGCGGATGTAGTCGAGGATGGAAGGACCGGATATTTGGTTTCTTTTGACGAGGGGTCAACGGAGCTCAAGCGCGCGCTCGGTAAGCTCTACAAGAGCAAGACGCTTAGGGAAAAGCTTGGCAAGGCGGGGAGACGCATGGTGGAGGAGAAGTTTTCCCTAGACCGGTTTGTTCGAGGTACACTTAAGGTGTACAAGGAGGCACTTCTTAGGTCATGAAGAAAAGGAAACTCCGCATTGGAATAGACGCTCGGCTTTGGGGTCCCTACGGGCGGGGTGTGGGCCGCTATGTGGAGAATTTGGTCGAAAACCTTGAGGAGGTGGATAAGAAAAACGAGTACGTCATTTTCCTGCGCGAGCAGAATTTCGACCTCTATAACCCCAGAGGTAAAAACTTTAGCAAGGTTTTGGCCGACGTTCCTTGGTACGGTGTTGCGGAACAGACGGCTCTGCCCAAAATATTCTTTGCCCAAAACCTCGATGTCCTGCACGTCCCACACTTTAACGTTCCGGTTTTCTATAGCGGGAATATGGTGGTAACCATTCACGATTTGACTATGCTTAGGTTCGGAGGGCGGGAGGCGACGACCCGCGCCTTGCCGCTCTATCTCTTGAAGCGTCTGGGGCTCTGGGCGGTTTTATCGACCGCCTTGAGGCGCGCGAGCGCGATTGTGACGCCCTCCCAGTTTGTCAAAGACGATGTGGTTCGGACTTTTCGTATAACTCCTAAAAAAGTTTTCGCTACTTATGAGGCCGGGGTTTTGGGAGGGAAGGGGCGAACGCGCGAGGAGAGGGAGGTCGAGGACGTTTTGGGAAGGCACGAGATTACAAAACCTTATATCCTTTACGTCGGTGGGTTTTATCCTCACAAAAACATCGCCCGGCTCCTTGAGGCGGTAAAAATCTTAAACGAAAAGTTGAAGCAAAAAACGCAACTCGTCTTGGTGGGGGCCGAGGACGTCTTCCGAGCTAGGGTGGCCAGGCAGGCCCTTGAGGTTGGGGCGCTAAAGTATATATCTTTTACCGGTTACGTGACGGATGATGACTTGGTGGACCTTTATAAAAACGCCGAAGCTTACGTTCAGCCGTCCTTATCGGAAGGGTTTGGTCTGCCCTCGCTTGAGGCAATGGCGCTCGGGGTGCCTGTTGTCGAGTCCAACTCCTCCTGCCTTCCGGAGATAGCCGGCGAGGCGGCTTTATATTTTGACCCATATGACGCGGGAGATATAGCCGAGAAGCTGGGTAAGGTCTTAAGCAGCAAGTCGCTTAGGCAGAAGTTGGTTAAAAAAGGACTCAAGAGGTCGAAGGAGTTTTCCTGGGAAGAAATGGCGCGCGAGACCGTAGAAGTTTACAAGAAAGTAGGGAAATGAAGGCGCTTGTAACGGGGGGAGCGGGATTTATAGGAAGCCACTTGGTAGACGCGCTGTGTAAACGAGGAGATGAGGTTTTGGTGGTCGACGACCTTTCAAACGGCCGCGCCGAAAACGTCAACCCCAACGCAAAGCTTCTGACCGAGGATATCGGCGAGGGTGTGGTCTCGAAACTTATCGACGAGGAGAAACCCGAGGTTATTTTCCACTTAGCCGCCCATATAGACGTTCGCCGCTCGGTCGAGGAGCCCTCCTTGGACGCCAAGGCCAATATCTTGGGGAGCCTAAACCTCATTAAAGCCGCGGCGGAGGCGGGGATTAAAAAATTCGTTTTCTCCTCAACCGGCGGGGCGATTTACGGAAACGCAACCGAGATCCCGACACCCGAGACCTACCCCCCTAAACCCCTTTCCCCGTATGGAATAGCCAAGCTCGCAGTCGAAGGGTACATCAAGCTTTGGGAGGGCCTTTTTGGGATCAAGTACACGGCTCTTCGCTACTCCAACGTCTTTGGGCCTAGGCAGGGGGAGGTGGGAGAGGCGGGGGTGACCGCGATTTTTGCCAGGAAGCTTCTCTCTGGAGGAAACGTTACGATATTTGGGGATGGCGAGCAGACCCGCGATTACGTCTACGTTTCGGATGTGGTCGAGGCGAATCTTCTGGCCGCCGGCTCGGCGGATTCGGGGATTTTCAACATCTCAACCGGTATTGAGACGAGCGTAAACACCGTTTTTGATAAACTGCTCAAGCTTTCCGGTAAAAAGGTTAAACACTCCTACCTTCCCTTAAACCGCGGGGAGGTCTTGCGAAGCGCTTTGGATTACTCGTTGGCCCGCGAAAAACTGGGTTGGGAGCCGAAAGTTCCTTTTGAAGAGGGGATTGAGAGGACATTCGATTATTTTCTAGCTCAGCAAAGACAGTAAAATGAGTGTTGCTATACCTAAAAACTTGAAGAATTTAAAAGTTGCTTTAGTCCACGAGGATTTGTCGGTTCCTCACGAAGGGGCGGCCAAGGTATTTCTGGCGATCGCCGAACTTTTCCCCGACGCTTCGATTTTTATCCCCATGGCAACCACGAGGTGGTTAAAACGACTTTCGGCGTGGAAGGTAACCACCTCTTTTATGCAGCGTTTTCCTGCTAAAAGGAGACTGCAGCGGGCCTTTACTCCTTTTTATCCTCTGGCTTTTGAGTCCTTTGATCTTTCTGATTACGATTTGGTAATCTCCTCCTCGTCCCGCTTCGCTCACGGCGTTGTTACAAAGCCCGAAACCAAGCACGTCTGCTACATGCACTCGCCGGGTCGTATGTTTTGGGAGCCTCACCAATATTTTGGGAAGGATTCAAACCTCCGGAAACTTTTATCGCCGGCACTTTCTTACTTTCGCCTTTGGGACGGGGCTGCGTCGGCGCGCGTAGATCGTTTTGTAGCCAACTCTAAAAACACAGCACGAAGGATAAAAAAATATTATGGGCGGGAAGCATCCATTGTGCACCCATTCGCGGATCTGGAGCGGTTTGCTCCTAAACCAGAGAGCGGGGAGCAGAGAACGGAGAGTAGTTACTACCTTGTGGTGACAAGGCTGGCTCCTTGGAAGAGGGTGGATGTGGCTATTGAGGCGGCGAAAAAGGTTGGGGTGCGGGTGAAGATTGTGGGTTCCGGTCCCGACCGAAAGCGGCTTGAAGGGATAAAGGGAGCGAGCGCAAAGATTTTGGGGAGCGTGGGAGATGGGGAATTAGCGCGACTTTACCAAAACTGCCGAGCGTTCATTATGACCCAGGAGGAGGATTTTGGAATAACCGCACTTGAAGCCCAAGCCGCGGGCTGTCCGGTGGTGGCGTATGGTGCGGGGGGAGCGCTTGAAACCATTAGCGAGGGGAAAACCGGGGAGTTTTTCTATCCTCAAACCGGTGTGGCGCTCGCTAAAGCTCTCAAAAGCTTCGATCCCAAAAAATACAAACTCGAAGATTGCCGAGCCAACGCCCAGCGCTTTAGCAAAAAGAGGTTTCAAGAAAACCTGCTGAAAGAAATAAGCAAGGATTTTTAAGTTGAAGGAAAGAACCTTTCCATATTCGGTATAATCTTAGTTGCCTGCCATGGATACGTCACTTATGAAAGATTTCATCTACGCCGCTTTAAAGCGGTTTCTTGATGTAGCTGGTTCGGTCGTCGGAATCTTCGTTTTTTCCATTCCCATGGTCGTTGTATATATCCTCAACAAGCGCGAAGCTCCGGGACCGGCGGTTTTTGTGCAAACGCGGGTGGGGTTGGGAGGCAAAAATTTTAAGATGTATAAATTTGCCTCTATGATCACTCGCACGGAAGAGCAGGAGCGGAAGTTTTTGAAAGAACTAGCCCGAGAAAGGCCAAAACTTTGGGAGCGCTACAAGAAAAACAATTTCAAGACCTTGGAGGACGACCCCCGCTTGACCGCATTTGGCAAGTTCTTGAGGAAATCGTCGCTCGATGAGCTGCCTCAATTTTTTAACGTTTTTAAAGGCGAGATGTCCATCGTCGGTCCGCGCGCCTACAAACCAGACGAGCTTAAAAGTTACGCCGCCGAACATCCAGAATTTAAGGAAGATATAGAGAACTTGCTCACGGTTAAGCCGGGAATAACGGGTCCGTGGCAGGTTTCCGGCCGTTCCAACCTCCCATTATCAGAGCGCCTGAAGTTAGACTCCTCCTACGCCGAAAGAAAATCTTTCCTCGACGATATGAAAATAATTTTCAAGACCCCCGTGGCCGTTTTGCGAAGAGACGGCGCCTATTAGTTAAGAGTCCAATTTTCTGTATTCTTATATTGTTATCCGATGGTTGAATTTTTGCGTCCGGAACACACAAGTGATCAGAGAACAGAAGGTACAGAACAGCCCGCGGTGGGTGGAGAGGTTAAGAAGCAGAGTAGAATCCGAAGAATCCTCCGGTTCCCACTAAAATCCAAAATTACCGATTTCATAGGTAGAAGTCGCCGGCGTAAGGTTTTGTTTCTGTCCCTTTTGGCTATGCCTTTTGTACTTCTTTTGCTTGTAGTCGTTATACCGGCCGCTACTGTCTACTCCCAAGTCAGATCTTTACCGGCGCAGGTGGGGGTTATCAGGGGTTCGGTAGAGGAGAGGGATTTGGATAAAGCCGAGGCTGCTTTGGGGGAATTGGACTCCTCGCTGTCCCGGTTTTCCAGAACCTACAACTATCTTTCCTACCTTAAATTCATTCCGTTTTTGGGTAGATACTACTCTGATGGGGTCCATCTCTTAAACGCCGCACGCCTGGCGGTTGATTCCGGGGAGATGGTGGTGGCATCTCTCAAGCCGTACCAGGAGATTTTGGGGTTGAAGGAAGGTTTTGGGGACCAGATTACCGTGGAGCAGCGTCTCACGAATCTGTTGGGAACACTGCCGAGCTTAAGTGGGAGTTTGGATGAGGTTTGGGGGAATCTCCTTCTTATCGAGGCGGAGCTTGAGGAGGTCGATCCCACCCGCTACCCGGAGGAGATCAGGGGAGTGAAGGTTAGATTTTGGATTGAGGAGGCGCGGAGCATTTTGGCAGAGACGGGGCCGCTGCTTGAGGAGGGGAGGACGATTTTGGAGCTCGCGCCACAGCTTTTGGGCTCACCCACCCCTCGTACCTATCTGGTTCTTTTCCAAAACGACGCCGAGATTCGAGCAACCGGTGGGTTTATTACCGGGCTTTCTATGATAACTCTTGAAGGAGGCAAGGTTGTGGAGAACGAGTTTAAAAGCGGGGCCTACGTCGCCAGAACCACGCCTTACATCCCGCCCCCGGCGCCTTTGGGGAAGTACTTGCGAGTCGGTACTTGGCATTTCCAGGACGCAAACTACTACCCAGATTTTCCCGCCTCGGCCCGCGAGGTTCTTAGGGTTTGGGAGCTTTCGCGCCTGCCCGCCCCCGCCGGGGTGGTATCCATTAACACCCAGGTGGCCTCTAACATTCTTGAGATCACGGGACCCATACACATCCCGGGCTATGACTTGGACTTATCAAAACTATCTTTCTTGCCCGAGTCCTGCCAGGCCGGCGGACGAGAGTTCACCACAGAAAACTTGGTTTGCCGCTTGGAGTATTATGTGGAGCGCAATCCCCAGGAGGGGACGGCTACGGAGGAGCGCAAACTCATCCTGGGTAAGCTCTCCGACGCGGTCATTCAGAAAATCACCTCGGCTACTTCGGAGATATGGCCGCGGCTTGTGGATATGGTTTTTGAGAGCTTGGAGCAGAAGAATATCATGATTTATGCTCTCGAGGCGCGCGAGCAGGAACTTATTAAGTCTTTGGGTTGGGCGGGGGAGATGCGGGATTTTGAGGGCGACTACCTTCACATCTCCGACAGCAACTTTGGCGGCAAAAAAACCGATCTCTTCTTGGAAGAAGAGGTGGAGCAGATTCTAGAGCGCAGGGAGGACGGGGTTTGGCAAAAAACGGTCAAAATCAGCTACTTCAACCCCCAACCCCTCGACAACTGGCTATCCTCGGTCTACAAAGATTTTGTTCGGCTTTACGTCCCGTCTGGCTCTCGATTGTTGTCGGTCGAGGGCGGGGCTCAAATCTGGACAGCACCCGATAAGTGGGCCACCGGTATAGAAAATCCCGCGGGTTGGCAGGAGTTTGGGAAGACCGTTTTTGGCGCTTACTTCACTCTTTGGCCCCAACAAGAGCACGCGATAACCTTCGTCTATGAGCTGCCCCAGGGCGCGGTTGGGGGTGAGACGTATCGGCTCTTGATGCAGAAGCAATCCGGTACAAATATAGGTCTTGTAGAAGTAAAAATCGGTGGTAATATAGAGGCGTTCGAGTTAAAAACCGATTTCGAAGTTTCGTCAACCGTTGAACAATGACCACTCAACCTGCCTAAATGCCTGCATTTAGGGAAGAAGGAATAGTAATAAGAAAGAAAGATTTCGGCGAAGCCGATAAGATTTTAACCATTTACACCAGAGACCACGGACGAATTACCGCTTTTGCACCCGGGGCCCGCAAGGTAACCTCCAGAAAAACCTCCGCCACCGAACTCTTCACCCACGGAATATATTTTTTGTCCCAAGGTAGGAGTATGGACGTCGTCACCGAGTGGGAAGTCTTAAACTCGTTCTACCAGATAAGAGACGACTTGAACAAAGCCGCCTTGTCTTTTTATTTGGCCGAGGTTCTAAACTCCTTTTTGGTCGATGGACAGCCAAACTACCCGATGTACCGCCTTTTTCTGGAATCGCTTTCGCTTCTGTCGCGCGCGAAGCAAAACCATGAGCTTTGGGTGAGAGCGTTTGAGATCAAATCTCTGACCCAACTCGGCTTTGGCCCCGAACTTTACCAGTGCGCCTCCTGTGCTGCGCCTTTGACCTCCGATAAGTACTTTCAAGTGGAGCAGGGGGGAACGGTTTGTCGGGAGTGTGTGGAGGACGGGCTCCTTTTAAGTGACGAGCAGCTCGCGTTTCTTCGTGATATCGCGAGTTTAAACTGGAACGAACTCTCGCGGTTGAGGTACGAGGACCATAGTCTCGATGAGGCGGAGAAGATTTTGTCCTACTACCTCCGAGGGATTCTGGAGAAGGAGCTTTCAACCTCTGATTTTGTGAAACAAGCAAGGCAGGAACTCGCCGTTTAACCGATTGCCTTTCTGTCGCTTGTGCTGTTAATCTATAACCTGTGATGGCTTCTGATACGTTCGAAAAGGTCGTGGCACTTTGTAAGCGCCGCGGTTTTGTCTATCCTGGATCCGACATTTACGGCGGTTTAAAGGGATTTTGGGATTATGGTCCTTTGGGGGTTGAGCTCAAAAACAACATAAAGCGCGCCTGGTGGCAGGATACAGTTTACGCGCGCGATGATGTGATTGGGGTAGACGCGGCGATTATTATGAATCCCAAAGTGTGGAAGGCTTCTGGACATACCGAAGCCTTCACCGACCCTCTGGTTGAGTGCAAAAAGTGTCATAAAAGATTTAGAGCCGATCAGAAAGAGGAGATAAACGGGCATGAAAGGAAGGAACACGGGGGGAAAGGGGACTGGACCGAGCCTAAACGCTTTAATCTCTTGACCGAGGTTTATCTTGGAACGACCGAGCCCAAACAGAAAGCTTATCTTAGAGGTGAGGTCACCCAGGGTGTCTTTGTGAACTTTCAAAACATCGTTTCCTCTGCACGTGTAAAAATCCCTTTTGGGGTCGCTCAAATTGGGAAGGCTTTCAGAAACGAAATAACCCCCGGTAACTTTACCTACCGAAGTCGCGAGTTTGAGCAAATGGAGCTTGAATTTTTCATAAATCCCGATAAAAAGGAGGCCGAGCGCATTTTTAAGTACTGGAAGAAGGAAAGGTTTGATTGGTACGTTGGTTTGGGTATGGATAAGGCCAAGCTTCGGTTTAGAGAGCATGGCGATGACGAACGGGCGCACTACGCCCGAGCGGCTGAGGATATAGAGTACAAAGCGCCGTTTGGTTGGAGTGAGTTTGAGGGGATTCACGATAGGGGAGATTGGGATCTCTCGCGTCATAATCTAACCTATAAAGATCCAGACGGCGATGAAGAATACATCCCCTGGGTTATCGAAACCTCAGGGGGAGTCGACAGGTCGGCTTTCTTCTTCCTCCTTGACGGTTACCACGAGGACAGGGACAGAGTAGTTCTCAAACTCCACCCCCGTCTAGCGCCCTACAAGGTAGCAGTTTTTCCGCTGGTGGCTAATAAGCCGGAACTGGTAAAGAAGGCCCGGGAGATTTACGATTCGTTGAAAGGGTCGTTTCCGATAACTTGGGACGAGCGCGGCAATATCGGAAAGCGCTATTTCGCTCAAGATGAGACAGGAACACCTTGGTGTGTAACTACCGATTATCAGACTTTGGAAGATAACACTGTGACAGTTAGAGATAGAGATACAACGAAACAGAAGCGCGTGAAGTTGGAGGAATTGGCCGATTACTTTCGAGATAATCTTTCCTAAGCGAAACTAGCGATCGGTAAGATCACGTCCTATTCCCAAGACGAGATCGGGACCCCCTGGTGTGTGACGGTGGACTACCAAACCATGGAGGAGGGGACCATAACCGTCCGCGACCGCGACACCACCAAGCAAGATAGACTAGAGATACAGGACTTACCCTCTTATTTTCTAGGGAAATTATCACACCTCTAGTGCCACGACTCCCCCGCTAGGGGAGAGTGTTTGGCGACCTGTGTTTGCACTCTTGACTTAGAGATCTATTTTTGTCTAAAGTGGTGATAAGTGGCAGCAAGTACCACAAAGTGGGTACGTTAGCCACGCGGTTCCTGCCCAGGGACCTGCCCTTTAATAACGAAAGATCATGCTGATTGGTGAGTATCGGATCCGTGTTGGAGCTAAGAATCGCCTATCGTTGCCTAAGAAACTTCGCGAAGACTTGGGCGAGGAGGCGGTGGTGATGCGTGGTTATGAGGGTGCGGTTCTTGTGGTGTCAAAGAAGAACTGGTCCTCACTGGTTGAGGAGGTTTTGAGCGGTCCGTTGACCGATTCCCAAGTTCGGGATACGGCTCGGTTCTTGATGGGAGGGGCACACGAAGTGGAGCTGGACTCGCAAGGGCGCTTTGTTCTCCCTCAACCTTTGGTTAGCTTTAGCGGTATAGCCCCCAAAGATGTGGTTGTCTTTGTGGGTTTGGGACGCTGGGTTGAGATTTGGTCGAGCGAGCGCTGGAGTGAGCGTTTAGCGAATTTGGGCGAGCGCGCTGCAGGAAACCTCAAATTATAAGTATGGCAATTCACAAACCGGTACTTCCTACCGAGGTACTTAAGTTATTACAAGTTAAGGAAGGCGGTCGCTACATTGACGCGACCTTGGGGGAAGGCGGACACGCCTTGGAGGTTGCGAATCGCGGGGGTCTGGTTCTGGGAATAGAGAAAGACCCGGAGATTCTTGAGGAAGCCAGGCAGAGGCTGGAGGGCAAGGTAAAGGTTGTTCGCGGAAACTTTGCCGATATCGATCAAATCGCCAAGACGCGCAAATTTGACGGAGCGGACGGGATACTTTTCGACTTAGGTGTGTCCTCATGGCAACTGGAGCGTTCTGGCCGAGGGTTCTCTTTCCAAAAGGACGAACCCTTAGACATGAGGGCGGACCCAAGTCTGAAAGTTACTGCAGCTGATCTTTTGAACGGATTAACAAAACATGAACTGGAAAAACTTCTTCAAAATCTTGGTGAGGAGGAGCGAGCTAGGGAGCTTGCTCGAGCTATTGTTCGCGCCCGTACCTTAAAACCTTTTGAGACCACCGAAGACCTGGTTCTGGTGGTCGAGGAAGTCAAGGGCGGGAAAGGTAAAAAAAGAATACATCCGGCGACAAAGGTCTTTCAAGCGCTCCGGATCGCTGTGAACGATGAAATAAACGCACTGCGGTCCGCACTGCCCCGAGCGTTTGGGGTCCTCAAGACCGGCGGAAGGCTCGCAGTCGTAGCCTTCCATTCGCTTGAGGATAGGGAAGTCAAAGGATTTTTTAGTGAAGCTCAAGCGCGGGAGCTGGGTCGGGTCGTGACAAAAAAGCCCGTGAGGCCCACCCCCCAGGAGTTAAAAGAGAATCCCCGTTCGCGCTCGGCAAAGTTAAGGGTTTTAGAAAGAATTTGAAATGACAAGAAAAATCTTTGCCGTACTTTTCTTCTTGAGCGTGGCTGCCCAAGTCGTCGTGGCTAACTCTTTGGTTTCCAAGGGGAGGCGAATGGATGAGCTCGTGCTCGAGCGCAAGCGCCTTGAGTCACAACTTCTAGATTTGGAAAACAAAATTGCTCAGGCCTCATCGCTTTCTGCTATAAAGGAAAAAGCAGAGAGTCTCGGGATGAAGCCCGGCAGTTTGCAGTATCTCCCACCAGCGCCGGTGGCGCTTAACCGCTGATGCGCCTTAAGGTTGTTTTTGTATTCTTCGCGTTGGTTTTGGTCTTTATTTCGCTGCGCCTTTTTAAAATTCAAGTTATTGATCATGAGCAGTACCTGATTTTAGCCGAGGGTCAGCGGGTACGTTCCTATGAAATCCCGGCTGAGCGGGGGCGTATCTTCTCCTCCGGAGGAATCTTGGCTACCAACGAGGAGGCGTATAGGTTATTTGCCGATTTAAACGCGGTTGAGGACCCTGAATCTTTAGCGCAGGAGTTGGTGCCTATTCTTCTTGAGGATCATCGTTTTTTTACCTATAATCCTATGCCCTCTGAGCTTGTCTCGAAAGTGGGGGATTCGAGCGACCCTAGGGAAACTTTGACCGCTCGCCTCGTCGAGCTTTTAACCAAGGAGGACAGACAGTGGGTTTCGTTGGCAAGAAAAGTTTCGCTTTCAGTCGCCGAAAAAGTAAGGGAGAAAGAGTTTGCCGGTTTAACCTTTGAACCAGATCCCCGAAGATTTTACCCTGAAGGGACGCTTGGCGCGGGTGTCTTGGGTTTTGTCGCCTCGGACGAGGAGGGAAGCGATCGCGGTTATAACGGGTTGGAGGGGTATTATGACGGGGACCTTCGTGGCAAGGCGGGGTGGTCCGCGAGTGAGTACTCCCCGACGCGCCAATCGATACTTATTGGTACCTCCTCCGCGGTCGAAGCCCAAAACGGGGCGGATCTTTATTTGACGGTCAATCGCGGGGTACAAACCATTTTGGAGGAGAAGATTAAGGAGGGAGTGGAGCGATACGGAGCCAAAAGCGGCTCTTTTGTCGCTATTGAGCCAAAGACCGGCAAGATCCTGGCTATGGGTAACTATCCAAGCTTTGATCCGGGGAACTTTAGCCCGCTCGAGGAAGGAGGAGACTCGGATTACGGGCGGGAGTTTAGAAATCTCTCGATTGCGACGACCTATGAGCCAGGCTCTATTATGAAGCCGGTTACCCTCTCCTCGGCTTTGGACTCCGGTAAAATTGGCACCGATTGGACTTTCGTCGACAGCGGACCGCTCAAGATTGGGGAGTCGACCATAAATACCTGGGACGGAAAGCACTGGGGCAAGCAAACTTTGAGCGAACTTTTGCAGAAGTCCAACAACGTAGGAGCGGCGCAGGTGGCACTTGAGGTAGGAGCCGAAACCTTAAGGAGTTATTTCCTTAACTTTGGCTTTGGTTCGAGTTTGGGAGTGGATTTGGAGGGGGAGGAGGCCGGCCTGGTTAAGGATCTGAAGAATTGGCGTCGGGTGGATCTGGCGACCGCCGGTTTTGGCCAGGGCGTTGCGGTGACTCCTCTTCAGATGACCGCGGCTTACGCGGCGATTGCCAACGGAGGGGTTCTGATGAAGCCTTATGTGGTTGAGAAGATTATCGATAGAGCTGGTCGCGAGATCGATTTTTCTCCTACTCCTATAAGGCGAGTAATCTCGCCCCAAACCGCCGACGTTGTGACCGAGCTTCTGCGCTCCGCCACCTCCGGTGGCGAGTCGGTCGCGCTTAGGAACGCACGCTACGTGATAGCCGGCAAAACCGGGACCGCACAGATTCCGGTCGGCGGTCGCTACGACCCCAACAAAAGCAATACGACGTTTGTCGGTTTTCCCTTTAAAGATAAAGAGTTTGTGATGCTCATCCGCCTTGAGGAACCGACGACCTCTACGTTTTCGGCGACGACCGTAGTTCCTTTGTGGCTCGAGGCGTTTGAGAAGGTTGCGCCCCTTTTTGGAATCCTTCCTGATAGGTAATTCAATCCTGTTCCATCTCGCGTCGTAGTTTTTGAATAGTTCGATAGAGAATCGTTCCCACATTAGTCTCCGAAAGCCCCATCACCTTGGCTATCGCTCGGTTGGTCAACCCCTCGTAGAACTTGAGGTAGATTATCTCGCGTTCCCGCTCCTCTATCTTAAAAAGTGCTCGTCCGAGCCACTCCTTTTCCTCCTCCTCTTGAAGTTCCTCAAGCTGAGCCGGGAGGTCACCTTTGAGAGGAGGTCTCTCCTCTACGCTAACCTTGCGTTTACCCCCTTCCTTTCGCAGGTGGTCGAAGAATGTGTTTCTTGCTATTGTGAAAAGCCACGCGGAGAAAGGAATCCCCTGCCATTGAAAGCTGCCTAAACCGCCTAAAGCTTTTTCGAATGTTTCGGAGGTTAAATCTTCGGCGAGATCCGTATCTGCCAGCCTTGAGGTAAAGTAACCTCTGACTTTCGGTGCGTAGTGCTCCCACAGCACACCAAAGGGGCGGTTGGGGCCGCTTTTGATCTTTTTGGCGGCTTCGACAAGCCTTTCCTCCTCTTTTATGTCCATAACCTATCGGAGAGTTCAAGAAGTACAGGCCACAGTTTTTTAGATGGTCCTATGAGAACGACGACTTCACCCGCCTTGACGCGCCTTGGGGCTTTAGCGATACTCTTTTCTGAAACGACGATTTTTTTTCCGGCAAAATTTTCTAGAACCTCGTCGAGCGCTTCTTTTTTTGGTGGGAGATACTCGTGGGTCGCGTCGATTATGATCCCTCCCTCCTTTGCGGGTAGGATTCTTATACGCGCCTTGGGGAGCGTGAAATTGGCGAGTGCGTCTTTTGCGGCTTTGGGAGGAATCCCAAAAAGCTTTCCTACTCTTACTGCTGCGTCGAAATAACCCCTAAGGCCCTTCGCCTCCTTAACCCTCACAGTTTTTGGGGCTTTATACTCTTTTGAGAGATACGGGGCATCCCCACAGACAACCGCGACCTGCGGTTGGGTAATCTTCCAAAAATAATCGAAAGTTTCCGCTCTCGTGTAGCCTATCTCAAGGACCAGAAAATTTTTGTGCTTGGGCAAAATTAGAAGTTGGGTGGCGCTTTTCAAGAGAATGAGCAACCACTCGGCATACGTTTTGGGGTACGAGCGAGTTCCTAGAACCGTAAGCGGTAGGACGAACTCTGCGTCTGGCGTCTCCAAATTTCGACGGGTTGGGAAGTGGTGCTTTAGGACATGATAGGTTGCTTCTCTGGCTGTCGCCGTCTGTCCATTTCCCAAAATAGCGATAACCGTAGGTTCGTGTTTTCTAATCACCCACCTGGAGAGAAGGAGGAGTGCGAAGCGCAAAGTACGGCGCAAGAGCTTCTTTAGCATAATTTGATTATAACCCCAACAGCTGTGACGGCGTTCTTCTTGTCCCGTTTTTCTTTTTGATGAGACACTGCCGCGCGCCGCCCTTCCTATAAGATTGTATTGCCGAGCCTCCGGTTGCTAGTATTGAAACGGAAATTATGCAGGAATTTACAGTGAAGGCCTTAGGATATCTTCTTCTATCGACGGTCGCGACGGGCGCGCTCTATCCGGTTTTTATTAATTTTTTGTACAAATTTCAGCTCAGGGAGCCTATTAACCCTGACGTTCCGAGAACCCACTTTGCAAAGCAAGGTACGCCGACCGCCGGCGGGTTCCTGCCCGTCTTGGTCTTTCTTCTCTTGAACCTTATCTTTAACCTAAGCCCCGAGGTCGCGGCTCTGGCGGCGGTTGTGGGGGCTTTGTCCGTTTTGGGAGTGTTAGAGGATCTTTTTAAGATCTATCGTCGCTCAAGGTTGCAAAAGACTATTAGGGAGAAAATCGTTCCCATCGTTACCCTCTCCGATTTAACGTGGGACGTCTACAAGCTAGTCCTTTTCCCGTGGCGCGCTTTTAAAGAAGTTTTTAGAGCGCTCGGTTCGCAGAACGTGGGCGGAGTCGCCCCTTATCAGAAAGTGCTCTTTCAAACCGCCGCCGGCGCGGCCTTTGCCCTTTGGCATTCTATAGCGAGAGGGACGGAGGTTTGGCTCCCTCTCTTGGGGGTCGTGGATCTAGGATTTTTTTATATTCCTTTGGTTCTCTTGCTCTTTCTGTTCTTTGTCAACGCCATCTCGGTTACTGACGGTTTGGACGGTTTGGTGGGAGGGCTTTTGGCCTTGGGGTTGACCGCTTTTCTAGCGATAGCTTTGATTAACGGTCGAGGTGATTTGGCGATCGCGGCGGCTATACTGGTTGGGACGCTCTTCCCTTTTATGTACTTCAATATTTTTCCTGCGCGTATTTTTGCCGGCAACGTCGGCGCTTTGGGTTGGGCGGGGGCTTTTATTACCTTGGGCCTTCTTCTTGATCGCTCTATCCTTCTTTTTATAGTTGGAGGGGTGTTCGTTCTTGAGGGATTGTCTGTTCTAATCCAGGTTGCGGCGGTGAAGTTGAAGAAAGGAAGAGTTTTTTTGATGGCTCCCATCCACCATCACTTTGAGATGAAGGGGTGGGCGGAGGCCAAAGTCACGATGCGCTTCTGGTTGGCAGGAGCTTTCCTCGCCTTTTTGGGGCTTTTTGTAGCCCTCCTTTAATTATGATTGCAAAGAGAACGAAGGTTAAACTCTCCTCGCACCATCGACCAGACGTCCCTTTTATAATTGGGGCTTTGGCACTCTTGGCGTTTGGGGTTTTGATGGTTTATGATTCCTCGGCCGTTTCCGCGGTTGGACTTTTAGGGGGGCAGTACCACTACCTTATACTTCAACTTATATGGGTGGGACTGGGTGTGGCGGGGGCTTTATTTTTCTACTTCTTGGATTATCACAAGCTCAAAAAAGTCGCCTTTCCTCTTTTTTTGGTGACCGTCGTTCTTCTTGTTCTGGTTCTTCTTCCGACCTCGATCTCCTACGTTATAAGGGGTTCCCGCAGTTGGCTGGTCTTGCCGCTTCGACTCCCTCTTATTGAAGGGTTTTCTATCCAACCCTCTGAGCTTTCCAAACTCGCTCTTATTTTGTATCTGGCGGCTCTTTTTACCAATCAAGGCAGGGGTAGATCTAAAGAAAAGGAAGGCGGCCCAAAGTTTCTTTTTTTTGCCGTGCCCACTGCGTTAATAGCTGCCCTTATCCTTCTTGAGCCCGATCTTGGAACGGCTGCGATTATAGTCGCTTTGGGATTTGCCGCCTTTTTCTTTGCGGAAGGAGCGCTTTGGAAGATACTGCTGACTCTACCCGCGGTTTTGGCGGCGGGTGTGGGATTTATCCTTTTGAATCCCAGTCGGCTGGGGAGAATAAGGGCGTTTCTTGATCCGTCCTCGGATCCTCTAGGCGTGGCCTACCACGTTAACCAAATTCTGATCGCTCTGGGGTCTGGAGGTCTTTTGGGTTTGGGAATCGGGGAGTCCCGACAGAAGTACGGTTATATACCGGACGTTTCGACAGACGCGATTTTTGCGGTCGTTGGAGAAGAGTTTGGGTTTTTAGGTACTTTTTTCGTGGTCGCTCTTTTAGGTTTTATTCTTTATCGGGGATTTCTTATCGCCAAACACGCTCCTGACGGGTTTGGACGGGTTCTTGCGGCCAGTATCTCCTCCTGGGTTGGGCTTCAAGCGTTAGTCAATTTAGGAGCGGTGACCAATATCCTACCCCTCACAGGTGTTCCTCTACCCCTAATATCTTACGGCGGTTCGTCGTTGGTGGTTTTGCTTTCATCTTTTGGAATACTTTTGAACATAAGTCGGCAAACAGTAAGAAGTAGAAAGTGACTCAAGAGAAAAAACTACCAATTCGTGCGGTCATAACGGGAGGTCATCAAGACCCGGCTATCGCCGTTTTGCAGGAGCTGGAGAAGGAGGGTCGATTCGAGTTTCATTGGGTGGGGCAAAAAAATGAGGGGGGACAGGACGGTCCGTCTTTGGAATTTAGAACCGTAAGAAAGCTTGGCATTCCCTTTTATGACTTAAAAACCGGCAAGCTCTATAAGAGCTCAATTCTGGAGTGGGTGAAGATACCGTTTGGGTTTTTCCACGCTTTGTATCTGCTTTTTAGGATTAGGCCGCGAGTCGTCATATCCTTCGGCGGCTATATTGCGGCGCCCGTTGTTTTGGCGGCCTATACCTTAGGGATACCGTCG
The DNA here is from genome assembly GCA_964348395.1 of uncultured Candidatus Saccharibacteria bacterium. Classification (GTDB taxonomy): domain Bacteria; phylum Patescibacteriota; class WWE3; order 9FT-COMBO-53-11; family 9FT-COMBO-53-11; genus CAYGCK01. The sequence continues at coordinate 43,160 of CAYGCK010000002.1, forward strand.
GTTACTCACGAGCAGACCGTAGTTTTGGGGTGGGCCAACCGCTTCATTTCGCTTTTCGCCAAAAAAATCTTCGTCTCTTGGGAAGAGTCATTAAAACACTTTCCTAAAGGTAAGACCGTCTTGACCGGTAATCCTGTTCGCCGGGCGGTGTTTGAGAAAAAAGTCAGAAGATTTGAGTTTAAAAACGACCTCCCAACGGTATACGTAACCGGAGGGAAGCGAGGAGCACACGTTATAAACGAGACGATAAGGGGAGCTTTGTCCACTTTTCTGGAGCGCTTCAACATCATTCATCAAACCGGCGCGTCTGAGGTTTTTCAGGATTATCAAAAACTACAACTTCTTAAAACCCAGCTCCCCAAAAAATTACGGTCGCACTATATTGTTCAGGAGTTTTTTGGCTTGGACGAGATCGGCGCTGTTTTTGCCGCTTGTGACCTCATCGTCGGTCGCGCCGGTGCCAATACCGTAACCGAGCTAGCCGCTTTAGCAAAACCAGCCGTTCTTATCCCAATTCCTTGGGCTTCTCACAATGAACAGTATTTAAACGCCAAGCTTTTGTCCGCGCGGGGCGCAGTTTTAATACTCCCCGAGAGCGAGCTCTCCACGACCAATTTTTTGGAGGCGGTTTCTACGATAGTTTCCGATCTAGGTCGTTTCAGAAAGAGTGCTCGTAGCGCTAAAGGTCTTGTTAAACCCGACGCTGCAAGTCTTATAGCTCGCGGGATTAGGGAGCTGGTAGACTTAAGCTGATGCGGCTTTTCCCATCAAGAAGAAGGCTGAAAACGCTTAGACGTTCTCCGAGGTTTTTCATTTCTGCCCCCACAGGTCGCCAAATTGTTGTGCCGTTTCGCCCCGTCTCGACCGTTTTGATTGTTGTTCTGGCTCTTCTTAGTGTCTTTCTCGCTCTTCGCTCGGATATCTTTCAGGTTAAGGCGCTTGAGTTTGAGCTTGAGGAGATTGCCGATGAAACCCTTGTGAGACAGCGGGTTATGGAAGAAGTCATGGGCCGAAGTATCTTTTTCTTAAACACCTCAAAAGTCGAGAACTCCATTAAGGGAGATTTCCCAACCATCAAAGAGGTTATTTTGGAGAAGAAACTTCCCGATGGACTCTACATTGCGGTAAACGTTCGGGTTCCGCTGGCCGTCGTTGAGGATAAGGATGGGGATAAATTCTTGGTGGATCAGGAGGGTTTTCTTTTTGAAGAAGGTGCCGGAGAGAATCTTCCGGTTATCAAGTTAGGGGGCGATTTTGACGGCGCGGTTGGTCTTTCTGTAAGTGATAAAGGAGTCCGCTCTTATCTGGAGACGCTCGAGCTTGCTGCGCAGAAAGGTTTTGTGGTTCGTGCTATTTATCTCAACTCTACAACGATCGAACTTCGTCTTGAAGGGACGGTGGTTTGGCTTAGCGCTGAGGGAAAAATTTCCTCACAACTTGAGCTTCTGACGAACCTTCTCCAGCGCTACAAACTAGGCGGAACGACCCCAAAATCGGTAGACCTTCGCTTCGCACGTCCTGTGGTTAGACTTTAGCCCGTACTCCTGCTGCTTATGATATTATTCGCTTGAGAAGTAAATCACGCGCCATGCCCAAAGAAAACATTGTTACAGGGATAGACGTCGGCTCTACCAAAATCTCAACCGTTATCTCCTCCTTATCACCCGAGAATAAAATCTCTGTAGTAGGGGTCTCAACTGTTCCTTCAAGAGGAATAAAAAAAGGCGTCGTTGTCGATATCGACGAGGCGGTCGAGGCTATAGCCGAGAGTTTGGAGCAAGCGGAACGTATGGCCGGGTATTCGGTTTCCTCGGCTTTTGTTGCGGTCGACGGGAAGCACATCTCCTCCCTCAACTCCCACGGCGTCGTCGCGGTTGGCGGTGAGGGGGCAGAGATAGCGGAAACAGATGTAGAGCGGGTGACGGAGGCGGCGCGTGCCGTATCGCTTCCTTCCTCTCGCGAGATCATCCATGTTTTGCCGCGGGGTTTCACCGTTGATTCCCAAGATGGGATAAAAGATCCGGTCGGAATGAGCGGAGTTCGCATGGAGGTAGAGACAAATATTATCTCCGGATCAACGACCGTGATGAGAAACTTGGTGAAGTGTATTCAGCACGTGGGGGTTGACGTCGAGGACTTGGTTTTTTGCGGTTTGGCCTCCTCCGAAGCGGTTCTTTCGGAGACGGAGAAAGAGCTTGGTTGTGCACTGGTTGATATAGGTGGGGAGACCACCCAAATTTTAATTTTTACCAACGGAAGTCCGGTTTACGCCGCGGTTGTACCCTATGGAGGACAAAGTATCACCAATGATCTGGCGGTTGGACTTAGGGTATCGCTTGAGGATGCGGAGAGGATAAAACAGAAGCTTTCGAGCGAATCTTTGGCTAAGCAGGAGGAGAAGAAAGACGAAGTTGATATTTCAGAGTTGGGACTAGAGACTAAATCCATACCTCTTTCATTTGTTGAAAACATAATTGAAGCTCGACTTTCCGAGGTCGTAAATATGATAGGGCTTGAGGTTAAAAACTCCGGACAGCAAGGTAACCTTCCCGCAGGTTTGATCATAACCGGTGGGGCGGTTGAAACCTTAAAACTCAAAGACACGGTTAAAAAACACCTTCGCCTCCCCTTGAGGATAGGGCGTCCCAAAGGGGTTTCCGGATTGATCGAAGAGGTATCAACCCCCGCCCACTCAACTTCCATAGGTCTTGTTCTTTACGGTTCATACGCAGGTCCTAAGGAGGGGCGCGTCGGATTACCGTCGGTGGACCTGCGGCGGGTTTCCCAGGCATTTGGGAGGGTGATAGAATGGGGAAAGAGTTTCCTGCCCTAGTGTATAAAATCCAAGCGTCGTATACTGTCCAAAAGTATTCTCATGCGCGTTAAACCACAAATAGAAAAAGCTGCGAACATAAAGGTCGTTGGTATGGGGGGTGCCGGCGGTAACGCCATAAACTCTATGATTAGAAACCAGAAGATTCAGGGTGTTGAGTTTGTAGCGATTAATACGGACTCTCAGGCGCTCGCCTCCTCCGATGCCCCAGCTAAGATCCAAATTGGGGAGAAGATCACCCGAGGCTTGGGTTCGGGGGGAAACCCGGAGGTTGGTCGCAAGGCCGCAGAGGAGTCCACCGAGATGTTAAAGGATAGAATGGATGGCGCGGATATGGTTTTTATAACGGCCGGTATGGGCGGAGGAACCGGGACGGGAGGGGGCCCTATTGTTGCGGAACTAGCGAAATCGCTTGGTGCTTTGACCGTCGGTGTCGTTACCAAACCTTTTGGATTTGAGGGCTCGCGTCGTATGGAAAACGCGGTTAAGGGTATCGAAGAATTGAGGGAAAAGGTAGACGCGCTGATTGTTATTCCCAACCAAAAACTTTTGGAAATTGTCGAGCGTAACATGTCTATTTTAGACGCATTTCGCCTGGCCGATTCGATTTTGGGACGGGCGGTTCAGGGTATTTCGGATCTTATTGTTATCCCGGGTTTGGTGAACGTTGATTTTGCTGATGTGCGCTCCATTATGACCAACGCAGGAAGTGCTCTTATGGGGATAGGGGAGGGGAGTGGAGAGGACAAGGCGGCCACAGCAGCGCGAGCGGCTGTTACTTCGCCTCTACTTGAAGTTTCGGTTGACGGTGCGATGGGAATTCTTCTGAATATTGTCGGAGGGGGCGACCTTGCTATGCATGAAGTCGATGAGGCCGCCCGACTTATTTCGGAGTCGGCCGACCCCAATGCGGATATCATTTTCGGGGCTTCGATTGACGAGGAGATGAAGGATGAGATCAAAATCACGGTGATAGCAACGGGGTTTACTCTCGGATCGTCTGAGGGTGGGAGCCCGAAGAAAGAAGAAAGAAAGGAGGAGTCGGAGGAATCCGACGAGTTCGAGGCTCCGGCTTTCTTGCGCCGAGGTAAACGTTAGCCAAGCTTGTCAAGTTTGTTCCGATATTTCTGGAGAGAACGGATCTTGTATAGCGCTTTTTATTTATGGTAAGAGGTTAAAGATACGCTTATGACATAGCGCTATCCCCACTGCCCGTTTTTTGTTGCTCTTGATATGCCAAAACGAAAAAATCTGGATCTTAAAAGTGCTATTGAGATTGCCGAGGGGAAGTTTAACATGTCTGCCAACGCGGCCGAGGTTTTTGTCCGCCGTTATGTTCGAAGGGGTAAGGACGGGATGCCAGCCGAAACCCCCCAGCAAACATTTCGGCGAGTAGCTCGTGCGATAGCTGATCCCGATAAAAAATACGGAAAGGACCCCAAAGTTGCGGAAAAAGAGTTCTATAAAACTCTAGCCGAATTTCGTTTTGTGCCCAACTCTCCGACCTGGACGGGGGCGGGGACTCCTTTGGGGCAGCTCGCGGCGTGTTTTGTTTTACCTATTAAGGACGATCTTGGACGTGATTCTCGGGGAATATTCTCTACGCTTCGGGTCGCGGCTTTGATTCAACAAACCGGCGGTGGAAACGGATTTGCTTTCTCCGATCTTAGACCGCGGGGGGACTTTGTGAGTCGTTCCGGCGGGCGCTCTAGCGGGCCAGTCGGTTTTTTGAGTGCCTACGACGCGGCCTTTGGGGTGATCGCACAAGGTGGGGTGCGTCGAGGCGCCAATATGGCGGTTTTAAAAGTCAGCCACCCTGATGTTCGGACTTTTATCCACTGCAAAGAAAAAGAGGGGGAGATTTCAAATTTCAATATCTCGATCGGAGCGACCGATGAGTTTATGCGTGCCGTCGAAAAAGAGGGAAAGTTCAAACTGATCAACCCTAGAGACGGTAAGGCGTGGGATAAAGTAGACGCCAAGGCGCTCTTTGACGAGATTGTTACCGCCGCCCACAGAAACGGTGAACCCGGGATTCTCTTTATCGACGCCGCCAATCGTGAGAATCCCGTTCCCCAGCTTTATGAGCTCAAGGCAACGAACCCCTGCGGTGAGCAGTGGCTCGGTCCTTATGAGAACTGTTGTCTTGGTTCGGTAAACCTGGCCCAGCACACTACGGTAAGGGGAGAGGTGGATTGGAAAAAGCTCGGCGAGACAGTCCGCTTGTCTACCTGCTTCCTGGATAACGTCGTGGATGCGAACGCCTATGTTCCCGAGGTTCCCGAACTTGAGGAGGCGGCGCTTAACGTCCGTCGCATCGGTTTGGGAATTATGGGGCTGGCCGATATGATGTACAGGGTTGGGGTTTCCTACGCCGAAGAGGACGGGGTGGAACTGGCGTCTCAGATTATGGAGTTTGTTCGTTACCATACCATGGCGGCCTCCATTGAGAGAGCGCGCGAGCGGGGAGCTTTCCCGGCAATCAAAGGCTCCCTTTACGACCCCAAGCGTCTTAAGTGGAAACCGCCGACGCCTCTTCATCCTCACAAGCGCGATTTTGGCCGTCCTAAGCTTGATTGGAGGAAAATTGCGTCCGGAATCAAAAAGCACGGTATAAGAAACGGCGCTCAACAAACCATCGCTCCAACTGGTACCATCTCAACCGTCGCGGGTATTGAGGGGTATGGGTGCGAACCGGTTTTTGCGCTCTCCTACATCCGCCGTCTATTCCAGGCGGCGGGGGAGGACTCGGAACGTCGTGAATTGATTTACACGAGTCCCGCTTTTGAGAAGGCGCTTGAAGAGGTGGGCTTGAGTGAGGGTGAGCGGGAGAACGTCTATGCGACGGTTAGGGAGACCGGTACAGTCCAGGGCGTTAAGGGGGTGCCCAAGGAGGTTCAGCGGATTTTTGTGGTCTCCCAGGATATAACTCCGCGCCAGCATATCGGGATGCAGGCGGCGTTGCAGCGGTTTGTCGACAACTCAATTTCCAAAACTTGCAATTTCCCACCGGACGCCACGGTCGAGGATGTCAAAGAAGCATATATGGAGGCCTGGCGTTTGGGTTGCAAGGGCTTGACGGTCTACGTTACCGGGACAAGACGGGAGGTGGTTCTGGAAACCGAGGAGACGAGGAAGAAGAGGGAGGTAGACGATCTATCCATAAAGCCCCGCCCGGTTAAAACCATCGGCTCGACATACCGCATCGGTACCCCTGTCGGGTCGGCTTTTGTGACCGTCAATGAAAATGGAGACGGAAACCCTCTTGAGGTTTTTATAAACGTAGGGAAAGCGGGCAGCGACATAGCCGCCGACGCCGAGGCGATAGGACGTCTTTCCTCTCTTGTTCTGAGGGTGGACCCGACCATGAGTCCTAAGGACCGTCTTACCGCGATAATCGACCAGCTCGTCGGGATTGGTGGATCTCGCGTCGTGGGTTTTGGTGCAGAACGGGTTCGTAGTCTCGCCGATGGAGTTTCGAAGGTTTTGAGTCAATACTTAGGTTGGAAGAAGGAGGAGCAAAAGATTAAGGAGGGTCAGCCTCAGCTTCCGGTTGGAAGATTAGAGAAAATTGGAGATCTTTGCCCGACCTGCGGCCAAGCTACCTTGGTTTACGAGGAAGGCTGCCGCAAGTGTTACTCTTGTGGTTATTCTGAGTGTTAGCCACAAGAGCTAGAGTTTCAGCGAAGCGAACTCGTCCTCCTGCGGATATTCAGAATGTTAATCCACCCCAAAGAAAAAAGGCCAAGCTTCTTCGCTTGACCTTTAGAACTCGAACTCCTCCGGATTATCCAATTCGCTTTGGAAGATCATGAGCTCATCGGCTTCAAACTGCGCCGGCGGTTGAAACCGCTTAAGCTGCCTCTTGTAAAGCGCAAGCCACGTGGGTTTTTCGCCTCGCTTCTCAAGCTGTGCGTCCAAACCCAGACATCTTTGGATTAGAACCTCTCTATCGCACAGAACCCAAACGATCGCGGTCTTGTAACCGTATTTGCGAGGTACGCGAAGCCGTCTTTCCCGTTCCACTCGAATTTGGTTACCCGAGTCGGAGACCATAGCGATACCCCATTTGCAGACCTCTTTGAAAATTTCCTCTCTAAGGTAACGCGTTAGCGCCTGGCGCGGCCAATACCCTTGCCCGTCGACCGTCTTATCATCGTCAAGAAGCGGGAATCGGGAGTTTAGGAGGTCGTGGATGCGCCGAGTCGAGACCTGAAAGAAGCGCGAAAGCTCGCCGTGGTGCTCAACGAACCAAGTCTTGCCCGAAAGCGAACGCCCCACCATCATCACGAAAATCCTGCGACGGGGGGCGTTTGACGCCTCCCAAAGGATATCTTTGGCTATATCCTCGAGCTTCTCCCGCGTCGGAGGATAAATTCGGTAAAGCCCGCCGACCACGAATCCCCACAACTTTCCCATATTCTCGTCTCCTTTCGTTTGGTTTTATGTTTTTATGCTATCACGCGCTTGTGCGGGTTTGGGGTTATTGTAAACTTACGGGGTATGCCAGAGAAGGGTTCGATTTTAGTTTTTACCGGAGGTGGAAAAGGTAAGACCACGGCCGCCGTGGGGCAAGCGGTTCGCGCCCGAGGTCGAGATTGGCGTGTCCTGATGATTCAATTTATTAAGAAATGGGTATCTGGCGAGGTTACACCTCTTAAGAATTTAGGGGTTGAGGTCCACCCTATGGGTTTAGGTTTTGTAGGTATCATGGGGGACAGGCGACCGAGGAGCGAGCACGAGGAGGCTGCGCGAGACGCTCTTGAACTCGCTCGTAAGAAAATAGACGAGGAGATTTACGATCTTCTAATTTTGGATGAAGTGAATGTGGCGATTTCCTTAGGACTTCTCGGGACGAGCGAAGTTTTGGAGTTTTTGGAAAATAAACCGAGGAACTTGAGCGTTATTTTAACCGGTCGCGGTGCCCCTAGTGAGTTTGTCGAAATCGCTGATCTAGTTTCGGAGGTTAAGGAGGTGAAGCATCCCTTTCAGAAAGGCGCGCGAGCCAAAAAAGGGGTGGAGCTTTAAGCAAAGAAAAAGCCCGCGGCTTTAGCCATGGGCTTTATGTGTGTTGATTTGGGCTGAGAGCTTCTTGCGGGCCTCAGCTTCAATCTGCCGAACTCTCTCTTTGGTTACCCCCTCTTTCCTGCCTATCTCCTCAAGCGTCGCGGGGGTAAGGACCCTAAGCTCAAGTATATTTCTCTCCCTGTCGGTCAAGACTTGAGTCATAGCCACGAGACATTGGATAAGGAGTATCCGGGCCATCGCTTGGCTCTCCACGGTTGTGGGATCGGGGATGACGCTGTAGAAATCGCTATTGCGCTCCTCGGAATCCAAATACTCGTCGAGCGAAACGGTCGTGGGGAACGCTCTTACAAGCTCGACCTCTTCCGTCGTGACCCTCGCTTCCTCGGCAATTGTCTCCAGTGTAACCGGTCTGCCGAGTTTCTCCAGCTTCGACTGGGCTTTGAGAACCCGTCTTGCGAGTTGACGCTTCTCGACCGGAACCCTTATCGTTTTGGCGTATCCGTCGCCTAGCTGACCAATCTCACGCCGTACCCAGTGGATGGCGTAGTTGGCGAAGCTGCCTCGATTCGGATCAAACTTCTCAACCGCGCGCAGCAAGCCAACGTTTCCCGCTTGAATGAGGTCCACGACGCCGATTCCTCGGAATCCCCACGTCCAAGATCGGGCGGTTTTGAAGGCCTCGGAGATAGCGAGTCGGAGGTTGCAGCAGATGAGTCTCTCGCGCGCTTCTTTACCGCGAAGCATTGCGGACTCAAGCTTCTCCTTCTCTTGTAAGGGGAGTTTGCCATCGGTCCTCTCAAGCATCGTTTGAGCTTCCCGACCTTCCCGGTAGAGATTGGCTAAGTCTCTTTCCTCGTGTCTCGTTAATAAGTTATACCTGCCGACATCTTTAAGATATAGCCTGAAGACGTCCATCGTCCCTCCTTCCTATAGTTATTGTCAAGATGCCCTTATACTACTATGAGTCTTTTGTTCCGTCAACTTTGCTCAGGGAATATCACTCTGATAAACTCTTCATAAAGATAAGATGCCGACCAGTTTCAAAAAAGTTGATGCGGTTGTCGACTTCCCCAAGCTCGAGAGGGAGATTTTGAAGTGGTGGTATTCCTCTTCGCTGGCTAAGAAGTATCTTGAGAAAAACGATAAATCCGAAAAGAGATTCCGCTTTCTAGATGGTCCAATAACAGCCAACAACCCTATGGGTGTTCATCACGCCTGGGGGCGAAGCTATAAAGACCTTTTCCAGCGCTATAAAAATATGCGTGGCTTCAAACAACGCTTCCAGAACGGTTTTGACGCCCAAGGGCTTTGGGTTGAGGTGGAGGTCGAGCGCGAGCTTGGGTTTAGCTCCAAACGCGATATAGAGCGCTATGGCATAGACCGGTTTGTCGAGCGGTGTAAAAAACGCGTCTTCAAATACGCCAAAATCCAAACCGAACAATCAAAGCGCTTGGGTTATTTTATGGACTGGGATGACGATTCTTTTTTTCGCGAGGTGCCGAAAAAAACAAGGTTCTCGAGCGGAGCGGGAGGTTCTTACTATACTTTATCCGATGAAAACAACTACGCAATCTGGCATTTTCTTAAGACGTGTCACCAAAAGGGTTGGATTTATGAGGGACGGGATGTGGTGCCTTGGTGCACCCGCTGCGGGACGGCTCTTTCGGAGCACGAGATAGTTACGGAAGGTTATAAAGAGCTGGCCCACCCAGGACTTTTTGTTAAGTTTCCCGTGACGGGAAAACGCGACACTTTTCTTCTCGCTTGGACAACCACCCCCTGGACGTTACCGGCAAATACCGCTTTAGCGGTTGGCGAGGATATAAAGTACGTTTTTCTTAAGGCTAAGGACGGGATCTATATTCTAGCTCGGGAACGATTAAAGGAGAGCGGAGTCGAGGGGAAGGTGGTTCGCGAGGTTTTGGGGAAAAATTTGGTGGGGTTGAGTTATGGATCGCTCTTCCCGGAGTTTTTTGCCCAGGGCGGCGTTAAGCATCGGGTGGTTGGAGCCGACTTTGTCACTTTGGAAGAGGGGACGGGTATAGTCCATATCGCTCCGGCAAGCGGAAGGGAGGATTATCAGCTTGCACGCGAGAAAAACCTTTCGGTTGTTGAATATCTTGATGAAGGCGGGATGTTCCTGGAAGGTTTTGGAAGCTACTCTGGCAAGAGTGCTTTTGAGGTCGGTCCTCAGGTTATCGAGGATCTCAAAAAGAAGGGACGCATCCTGAAGGTCGAGAGCTATTCTCACCGGTATCCGGTTTGCTGGCGCTGTGGAACGGAATTGATATTTAGGCTTGTCGACGAGTGGTATATTGCGATGGATGAGCTAAGAGGTCCCATGGCTCAGGTCGTTAGATCCATAAATTGGATTCCTGGTTTTGGAAAAGAGCGAGAGTTGGATTGGCTTCGCAATATGAGCGACTGGCTCATATCGAAAAAGCGTTATTGGGGTTTAGCGCTTCCTTTTTATAAGTGTCAGAGGTGCGGCCATCTTGAGGTTGTGGGTAGTAAAAAAGAGCTTAAGGAGAAAGCGGCCGCCGGTTGGGAGGAGTTCAAAGACCACTCTCCTCATCGTCCCTGGATTGACGAGGTGAAAATTCGCTGCCCAAACTGTGGGGAGGCGGTCTCTCGCATTAAGGACGTGGGGAACCCCTGGCTCGACGCGGGGATAGTTTCTTTCTCCACCTTGGTCGACCCGAAGACCGAGAACGTAAGTTATACCACCGACAAGAAATACTGGCGTAAATGGTTTCCCTTTGACTTTATCACGGAGTCCTTCCCCGGACAGTTTAGAAATTGGTTTTATTCACTCCTTGCTATGTCAACCGTATTGGAGGATACTGCTCCTTTCAAAAACGTTTTGGGGCACGCACTGGTGCGGGACGAGCGCGGGCGTGAGATGCATAAATCTTGGGGCAACGCGATTGAGTTCAACGAGGGCGCGGAACGCATGGGGGTTGACATTATGCGGTGGCTTTATCTCTCGCACGATCCTGCAACCAACGTTAACTTTGGTTACGGTCCCGCCGAGGTCGTAAGACGGAGATTTTTCCTGATTTTCTGGAACGTTTATAGATTCTTTATTGAAAATGCGTTGGTAGACGGGTGGAAACCTAGCAAAAAGCTTCAAGTTGCAGGCAACAAGTTGCAGGTTTTGGATCGTTGGGTTTTATCCCGTCTTAACTCGACAATAGAGCTCGCCACCCAAGCCTTAGATAAGTATGACCCAAAAACCGCGGCCGAGGCGATTGAGCGTTTTGTGGTTGACGATGTCTCTCAATGGTGGCTTCGCCGTTCGAGACCCCGCGTTGGTCCGACTGCTCAGAGGGAAGACGACAAGGAAGTTTTCTATCAAGTTGCTCATCTTGTCCTGACAACCTCTGTGCGACTTCTGGCTCCCTTTATTCCTTTTGTGACAGAAGGGATGTACCAGAACCTTATGCGCCCTCTCGGGACCTCGCGGGCAGTTTATACGACCTCGCGCTCTGTACATCTTGCCGATTGGCCAGAACCCAAAAAAACGTTTTTAGACCCTCGTCTTGAGCGACAGATGCTAAAGCTTCGCGAGATCGTAACCTTGGGACACTCGTTTCGAAAGACAAAAGGTATCCCGCTTCGTCAGCCGCTTTCCAAACTAACCGTTACAGGATTTTCTGGATTTTCTGGAAAGGAACTAACCGATCTTTTGGCCGAGGAGCTGAACGTTAAGGGTGTCGAGTTTAAGAAAGGTAGTGAACTTAAAGTGCGCTTTAGTACTCGCTTGACGGACGAGCTGAGGGCCGAGCGCTTTGCGCGGGAGCTTATTCGAGCGGTGCAGGATATTCGAAAGGAAAAGGGACTTCGACTTGACGATAAAATTGTAGTCACCTATCCACAAACCGTCGAAAACAAATTGGCCGTCGCCGCTTTTTCGGACCTGATTCGCCGACAAACGCTTGCTTCCAAGCTTAAACCCGGGGGGAAGCTGTCTTTGAGTGTGGAGAGGAAGAATTCCAAACGCCGCGCGCCGTGATAGAATTACTCGCTTTCCCTTGATCATGGAAAAAAAGAAAACACGGAGTTCAAAATCCAAAAGTACCAAGACAAAAGAGGAAAAATTAGCCGTTTTAGGGTTGGGTGGCGGGCAACACCTGGTTCGTGAGGGTGCCGAGCTTGAGGTGAACCGCTTACCGTTCAAGAAGGGCGAGAAAAAAGAAGAGGAAGCACTGGTCCTCAAGCCCAGAATCGCCAAAGGTAAGGTTATCTACAAGGTCTCAGAGCACACCAAAGGGCCCAAACTCACCGTCCAGACCTACAAGGCTAAGTCGCGTTACAGGAGGAAAAAGGGGTTTCGGGCGAGTTTGACGAAAATTGTGATCGAAACTATAAAAATTTGACATGGCTAAGAAAAAAGCGGGAGGTGCAAAGGCAAGACAAGCGTCGCGCGTCGCGGGCAAGCGACTCGGGCTAAAAGTTGCAGGTGGGCAGGGAGTTGTGGCTGGTAATATTATTGCTCGCCAGCGCGGTATGACGGTGGCGCCCGGGCAAGGAGTGGGTATGGGACGTGATTTCACCTTATACGCACTTAAGGACGGGCGGGTGGAGTTTTTTGAGAGGCAGGGTAAAAAGTACGTTAGCGTCGTCTAAAGCGTTTAGTAGGTCGGCGGTTTAATGAGGGCGAGGGCCTCGGGTGGCCAGTACCGCAGCCAAACCCGACCGATTATATCCTCACGATTTACGGCGCCCCATTCCCGAGAGTCCGAGGAACGTTCTCTGTTATCGCCCATGACTACGTAGCCGTCCTCGGTTGAGAAGACCTCTCCTTCTCTTATCGTTCTGCGGCTGTAGGTTCCGGTTCCTCCCTCAAGATAGGGTTCGTTCAGAAGAAATCCTTCAGGATGCTCGCTGTTTATGATGAAAACATCGCCGTTTTGGATTTTAACCTTTTCTCCAGGCAAAGCGACTATTCTTTTTATAAAATCCAGGTTCGGCTGCTCCGGCGAGCGAAAGACGATGACCTCCCCTCGCTCTGGGGGGTGCTTGAGGAGGTTATAGGTGACCATTTCGGTAAGAAGATATTCGCCGTCGTGGAAATTGGGGAGCATTGAGTCTCCTCTTATTTGGTGTGGGCGGACCAGAAAAAGGTAGAGGGCTAGGAAAATAAGAAGCGCCAGAGCGGCGGTCTCCGCAATTTCGAGTAAAAATGTAATTACGGTCTTGATGAATTTAAGAACCACGGGGGTATTATAAAATAGTTAAGCGGCGGTAGTTAAGGATGAGAGTTAGCCCGATAGCGAAAAAGGAGGATCGCTATCGCTCTCGCCTTGGGCGAGAGACAATGGGACGCGATGTTTAAAAACATCGCTGCCTTTTTGCGGGGGCGAAAAGGAGAACACCTCTTCGAATCCTGCTGATGGGCTCGTAGCTCAGTGGCCAGAGCGCTCGGTTCACATCCGAGAGGTCATCCGTTCAAATCGGATCGAGCCCACCAGCACGATTAAAGCCTGTAAGGCTTTTCATCGAGGGAGTCGCAGGTTCGAATCCTGTACTCTCCACCACGGTTAAATCCCGTGAGGGATTTTCATCCGAAAGGCTGCTGAATCCGCCTCGAGCGGATAATCGCCTAAGGCGACGGCTCAAATCCAGTAGCACCCACCATTGCTGTTGGAGTCCCGTTTTCATTTCCCCCTTCCGTTTTAGTTATAGTGTTAGTGAGTGGACGGATTCCGCCCAGGGCGGAAACCTAGCATTTGCTCGCTAACGCTCACAAATGGACGATCGCCTTCGGCGATCTAGCATTAGAGTTACAATTTTCGTAGCTCATCATAACGTCTAATGTGGAGAAAGATTGGCACCAACACCGTTTACCAGCTAATTGGCAAAGGCGTAAGCGTTATATCAAGCGTCATCATTGTCTCACTTTTGACTCGCTCTTTGGGAGGCGAAAACTACGGCGAATATGTACTTGTGACCTCGGTTCCCGCCTTTCTTTATCTTTTTGTTGATTTCGGTCTAAACGCCATTTTTCTGAGGGAAATCTCCTCGGCCGGCAGACACAGCAAGAGATTCGGGAGTTTTTTTGCCCTGCGCGCTATTCTTTCGATGATCGCTTTTTTGACGGGTTTGGCCTTTGCCTTCATCTACACCTCAGAACCTCTGATTCGAACGGGAATGGCAATCGCCCTGACGACCGTTTTTACACAGGGTGCCTTTACCAGTTTCAACGCTCTTTTTCAGCATTCCTTGCGTTATAACCTCTCGGCCCTAGCCGCCGTGGTCTCTTACGCTTTTGCGGTTTCTGCTGTATTTGTTGGATTTTTATCGCGAGCTAACTTTCTTTATTTTGTGGGCGTTTGGACGTTGGCGTCTGTTGTTTTGGCGGGGGCCTCTCTTATTTTTGCCCAAAAACTTTCTGAGAAACCCATATTCTCTTGGGACAAGGCGTGGGTTAAAAGCATCTTTAAAGCTTCTTTACCCATAGGTTTGATGCTGGTGTTTGCCCAAATTAACGCCCGAGCCGACGTCTTTCTTCTTCGCGCGCTTGATTCGGCTGAAGCCGTGGGTATATATCGCTTGGCATACAGTGTTTTTGAAAATATTCTTCCCATACCGATATTTTTTGTCAACGCTCTTTATCCGGTGATGCTCCGAGATCGCAAACTAGGAATCGCTGCCCTGTTTGGGCGGCTTAAAAAAAGCCTTTCTATACTGGTCTTGGCTTCTATTGCTTTGGGTGCCGTGATCTTTGTTTTTGCTCCTTGGGTAATCTATATCCTAGGCGGGGAGGAGTTTGCCCCCTCGTTTCTGGTTTTAAGATTATTGGCCGTTTCGTTTCCTTTGTTTTTCGTGACCGCGCCGTTGCAGTGGACGCTTATTACTGTGGGTAAGGAGCGCGTGTTGCCCGTGATATACGCCGTCGCCGCCGTGGTCAACGTTTTGGTCAACGTAGTTTTCATTCCTTACTTCTCCTATCTAGCCTCGGTTGCCGCCACAATACTATCCGAATTGCTGATACTCGCCGGCCTCGTTTATGCTATATCGAGATTCAGAAGCAAATCCGGTGGGGGTTAGGTGCCTAACTCTCGTAGGTTACGGTTAACTCAACCTTCTCTTCATTTCCGGCCTTGTCGGTAGCGACGATTGTGATTTTTATTTCGCCCGGTTTTGAAGCATTTATCGTCCCTTCGAACGTTCCGTCAGCCAGAACGGTGGCTTGGTACGAATTTATCCTCACGGTCGCCCCGGCCTCTGTTTTACCGGCTATTTGGATAGTTTTATCCTCACCATTAAAGGTTTGGTTGTTTTGCGGTTTGGAGACCTCAAGTGTGGGGGGCTCGGTATCTAAAGTTATAATTAACTCTGCTGATTTTTGGCTTTGGTTTCCCGCTTTATCCGTCGCGGTGGCTACCAGAGTGTTTTTTCCTTCCGAAAGAGTGACGTCTGCGAAACTAAACGTCCCCCCAGCCTCGGCTATTATCTTGCCAACCTCACTGTCGTTTAAGAGCAGGGTTACCTCAGATCCGGGCTCGGCGTATCCACTCACCTCCACCTTTTGCTCCTTTGTATAGGGGGATGCGGGCGCGAAGGTCGGAGGCGGTGGGGCAACGGTATCACCCTTTGTCGACGTTTTTTCCCCGGTGAATATCGCCCAAAAATCCGATATGTGGGTCAGCCCGCTTACCCCTAAAAAATAGATGGCCGAGATGATGACGGCGGTGACGACAAGTATTTGAAGAAGACCTGTCAATTCACTTTTGTCCTCTCGACTTAAAGCGCGCCAACCTTTCTTGAGGCTCCGCTTTCTTTTGACAAAATAACGTCTCGATTTCCTCATGTTCTGGAGCCGAGGGCGGGATTTGAACCCGCAACCCCTCCCTTACGAAGGGAGTGCTCTGCCGTTGAGCTACCTCGGCACAAATCGCGTCCGAAGGGAGTGCTGACCGTCTTGTCGGCCTCCGCCCTAGGCGGAGTTTTTCACTGTTTATTTTATCAGCTGCGGCCTTAGGAAGTTTGAAGTTTGGCAATAAGCGCTGCGCCGGTTGCACCCGCGGCTTGTCCCAACGAGGATTTTAAGATTGGGATGTTCTTACTTTCGGGGTTGGCTATGTGTTCTGCGGCAGATTTTTTTGCCTCCTTTATGAAAAGCTCATACGCGTCCCCTATACCACCCCCGACAATTACCGCTTGGGGGTCGAGGATATTAACGACGTTGGCGATGATGTGCCCGAGGTTGGTCCCAAATTCCGCCCAGAGCTTTTGCGCTTCCTTATCGCCCTTTTGTGCGCCTTGGCGGGTTTCGACCGGGTCTTTCCCTAATTTTCTGAAAAACTTCGCAGAGGCGAGATCCTCTGCTTCCTCATCCCCTCGGAGGTTTAATACCGTGTGTCCAATTTCCGCCCCTCCTCGCCCAACGTAGAGTTTGCCGTTTATCACCAACCCTCCCCCGAGACCGCTGCCCAGCGTGAGGCCCACGACGTTCTCGAACCCTAAAGCCGCGCCGAGCGCCACCTCTGCATAGGTGAAGGCGTTAGCGTCGTTGTGGAGAACGACCGAGGCGTTAAAAATCTTTTCCACTTCCTGGGCTAGCGGATAACCCACGAGCTCCGGGAAGTTGGGAGCGTAGTTTAGAGTCCCGTCTTTTGGCAGCCCCGGTACGCCGACACCTACCTTCTCAACCGCCACCCCCTTCTTTTGAAGGTCCGTTTTTATTTGACCGCATACCTCAAGAATTTTTCCGGTATTTTGGGGAGTAAGGTCGTAGCGCCCTTCGGCAACTGAGTCGCTGCCTTCCAAAGCTACAAAGTAGGCCTTGCTTGCTCCTATATCGATTCCTAAGTAAGCCATCTTTATGAAGATGTTACCAGGTTTTCACGGATCCGTTCCTCTGTTAAAATTGAGTGGGCCCCGCGGTGAGAGACGATCGTTTACAAATTTTTGATGGTCTTAATCCGTCTTCGACGGATCGTGGTGGAGATGAATCATCTGGTCCCGTGGTGTAGTCTGGTCTAACACGCCTGATTGTCAATCAGGAGATCGCCGGTTCAAATCCGGTCGGGACCGCCAGGCGGGTATAGTTGAGTGGCTCAATGCCACCTTCCCAAGGTGGAGACACGGGTTCAATTCCCGTTACCCGCTCCAAATTATTTCCTGTTACTATTTCATTGGTGGAAGGTATCAAATTCTCAAATATCTCGATCGCAAAAGCGCTTAGTGAGGTCGCAGCGGCCTACGAGGTTAAGGGGGAGAACCGCTTTAAGATTAGAGCCTATAATACCGCGGCAGATTCTGTGGAGCACGCGACGAGCGAGGTTAAAGATCTTTGGGAGGAGGGCAAGCTCGACGAGTTACCAGGGATAGGGGAGAGCATTTCCTCTCACCTCGACGAATACTTTCGCACCGGGCGGGTGAAGCATTTTGAGGAAGTTAAAGAGGATCTCCCGGCCGGTATGTTTGAGATTTTCGGTCTTGAGGGGGTGGGTCCGAAGCGCGCTTTCCGTTTGTCCGAGGAACTCGGGGTAAAAAGCGTGGAGGGCTTATACAAAGCGGCGCAGGAGGGTAAGATAGCAGACCTTGAGGGGTTTGGAGAAAAGAGTCAGGAGCAGATAGTTAAGGCTATAGAGCGAAAAAGCAGAGAGCAGATGAGAACCCCACTGCCCATAGCGTTTTCTTTGGCGGAACGTCTTCTTGAGAAGATTCTAAAATTCCCCAGAGTTTCCCGTGCGGACCCTTTGGGATCCTTGAGAAGGATGGTCGCAACCGTCGGCGACGTCGATATCGGCGTTGCCACGACAAAGCCTGAGGAGACAATCGAACGTTTCGTCAAACTTCCCGAGGTGGGGAGGGTTCTGGCCGCTGGAGGTGCTAAGGCTTCGGTACTTCTCAAGACCGGCCAACA
The DNA here is from genome assembly GCA_964348395.1 of uncultured Candidatus Saccharibacteria bacterium. Taxonomy (GTDB): domain Bacteria; phylum Patescibacteriota; class WWE3; order 9FT-COMBO-53-11; family 9FT-COMBO-53-11; genus CAYGCK01. The sequence continues at coordinate 60,898 of CAYGCK010000002.1, forward strand.
AGTCGATGTAAGAGCTCACGACCCAGAAAGCTACGGAGCGCTCTTGCAGTATTTCACCGGCTCCAAACAGCACAATATCCACCTTAGAAAAATTGCCAACGCCAAAGGATACACGCTTTCCGAATACGGCATCGCCAAGTTCGCCAAAGGTAAAAAAGTAGGTGAGCCGCTGCCGGTTGATAGCGAAGAAGAGTTTTACCGCTTACTTGGTATGCCTTGGATTGCGCCTGAGCTTCGCGAGGATCAGGGTGAAATAGAGGCGGCTCAACGACAAGCTCAGGGTAAACCCGACAGGTTGCCGGAGCTTGTTGAGCTTAAGGATATTAAAGGTGAGGTACACGTCCACACCGACAACTCCCCGGATGGTGAGATTCCTGCCGAGGAGCTCGTCAAAAGGGCCGTGGGTCTAGGGTACGAGTTTATCGGTATCGCCGACCACTCTCCGTCGGTCCACACCCGCGGAAGGGAAGGTGCAAGGCGTGAGATATTAAAACGAAAAAAAGAGGTTGAAAGGTTGCGAAAGAAATTCAAAAGAAGGATCGAAATTTTTTTCGGAGCGGAAACCAATATAGACGCCACGGGAAAAATGGCGCTCCCCAACGAGCTTCTAAAGCTACATGAGTTTATAGTTGCCTCGATTCATACCTCCTTCGATCAACCCCGGAGCGAGATTACGCAGCGGCTGGTCTCGGCGCTCAGGAACCCGTACGTCAATATGATCGGCCACCCAACTGGAAGACTCTTGACCATGCGCGAAGCTTACGAGGCCGACTGGGATAGGGTTTTCAAAATTACCAAGGAGGAGGGTAAGATTATGGAGATAAACGCTTATCCGCTTCGATTAGATTTGCCTGACAGGATAGTAAAAACGGCAAAGGATATGGGTATTCCAATTGTTATAAGTACGGACGCGCATAGGGTGGAACACCTGGAGAATTTGAGATTCGGAGTGTCTGTCGCAAGGCGGGGATGGTGTGAGAAAAAGGATATTTTGACAACCCGCGGCGCTTCGGAATTTGCTAAACTTTTTAGGATAAGGAGGTGATATTTTTTGAATTGGATTTATATTGTTTTGGGAATCGTTGGCGCGCTAGGGATTTTTCTTTTTTGGCTCTATAACACCCTTGTTCGTTCCCGTACTCGGGTTGAAGAAGCCTGGAGCCATATCGACGTCCAGCTAAAGCGACGTGCGGATCTCATACCAAATTTGGTCGAGACGGTCAAGGGATACGCCAAACACGAGAAGGGGGTTTTTGAGAATGTTACCAAAGCCCGTTCCGCCATACTTTCGGCCAAGACCGTTAAAGAGTCGGAGGATGCGGATAACATGCTAACCGGTGCCCTCAAAACACTTTTCGCGGTGGCTGAGAATTATCCCGAACTTAAGGCCTCAGAGAATTTCAAGGAGCTTCAGGATGAGCTTTCCGATACGGAAAACAAGATCGCCTACGCCCGACAGTTCTACAACGGTAACGTTCGCGACTTTAACATTCTGATTAAGAGTTTTCCGAACGTGCTTCTCTCATCCGCGCTGGGATTCAAACCGGCTGAGTTCTTCGAAGCCGAGGCCGGTGAGCGGGAAAAGCCGGAGGTGAAGTTTTAGGGTATAGCGACTAGGGTTTAGGGTATAGGAATGACGCTTTACTCGCAAATCGCCGCCAATCGCCGCAGGACGTTCTTCTTGTTCTTTTTTACATTTCTGATAATTGTCGCGTTAGGCTATATTTTTGGGATTTATTTTGAAGACCCTTACTTTGGGGCTCTGGCGGCTTTTGTCTTCACTATTTTCTATTCTCTCTTTTCTTATTATTTCTCCTCCAGCATAGTTCTGGCGATTTCCGGCGCCAGACCAATTGATAAAAAGGATAATCCTTATCTTTATCGAATGGTCGAAAATTTGTGTATCGGTGCGGGATTGCCCAGACCTAAGATCTACATCATTGAGGAGCAAGCGATGAACGCTTTCGCCACCGGTAGAGGTCCCAAAAATTCCGCTGTAGCGGTGACTAGAGGGTTACTCGAGAATTTAGAGAATGAGGAACTCGAGGGTGTTTTAGCCCACGAGCTTTCCCACATTCAAAATTATGACATTCGGATAATGACGCTGGCGGCCGTTATGGCCGGGGCGGTAGTGATGTTGGCGGATGTATTTTTGCGAAGCACCAGGTTTGGGAGCTCGCGAAGCCGTCGAGGGGCAGGGGGGGTTCTTATTCTTGTGGGGTTTCTCTTGGCGCTTCTTTCGCCGATTTTCGCCCAGCTAATCAAGCTGGCGATCTCCCGTCAGCGGGAGTTTTTGGCCGACTCCTCTGGTGCTCTTTTGACCCGCTATCCTGAAGGATTGGCTCGGGCGCTCGAGAAGATATCGGCCGATAAGACGCCTCTCAAGCACGTTTCGGAGGCGACGGCCCATCTTTATATCAAAAACCCATTAGGTAGGGGTTTTTGGTCAGGGCTTTTTGCCACCCATCCTCCGGTTGGGGAGAGAATAAGACGGCTTCGTGCGGTGTGACGGACCCTATGAGTTATGATAGTTTAAGAAGATGCCGAAGTCTCCCAAACTCGATGTCAATTACGTTGCCCATCTTGCGCGTTTGCACCTAACACCTTCCGAAAAGAAGAGGTTCTCAAAGCAGCTCGAGGATGTTTTAGCTCACATAGAGCAGCTCTCCAAACTCGATTTATCCAAAGTTCCCCCGACCTTCCAGACCACCGGAGCAGGTGACGTGTTTCGCGACGACGAGGTTGACAAGAGGCGGACCCTGACGTCCCGTGCGGCTCTTTCTAACGCGGCGGCAAAGAAGGGTTCGTTTTTCCGTATTCCAAAAATCCTATGAGCGATATCTTGAATCTCACTCTTAAAGAGCTTTCATCCGGGGTAAGAGAGGGACGATTTAGTGCTAGTGAAGTTTTGGAGGAGTTTGCTCGTGAGATCGAAAGGAAGGAAAGCAAACTCCACGCTTTCATAAGTATTTTTCTTGAGGAGGCAAAGAAGCGCACAAGGGAAACGAAACGTGGGGGTCGGGGAAAGCTCTTGGGCGTACCACTCGCCGTAAAGGATAATATCGTAACCCGCGGACTCCGCACGACGGCGGGTTCAAAGATTATAGAAAATTTTATCCCTCAGTACGACGCAACCGTGGTCTCTAAGCTGCTGGGTGAGGGTGCGATTATTTTGGGTAAAACCAACATGGACGAGTTCGCTATGGGCTCCTCCACCGAAAACTCTGCCTTTGGGCCGACAAGAAATCCTTACGACCCCAAGCGTGTTCCTGGCGGCTCCTCTGGAGGGTCTGCAGCGGCCGTAGCTTCCCGTATGGTGCCCGCCGCGTTGGGTACTGATACTGGTGGATCTATCAAGCAGCCGGCGGCGTTTTGTGGGGTAGTGGGGCTGCGACCCACCTACGGGGCGGTGTCGCGTTATGGCGTTATTGCTTTGACCTCTTCTCTTGACCAGGTGGGGCCTTTGGCTCGCACCGTGGAGGATGTACGCTATCTTTTTTCGGTTATAAGAGGTAGGGATCTTTATGACGCTACTTCCTGGGAAAACCCAAACCCGACCGAGGGGGTCGAGATTAAAAACCTCCGGGTCGGGCTGCCTAAGGAGTATTTTACGAGCGGCGTTGAAAAGGGGATTACCGACCGTATTGGGCAAGTAGCGAAATTTCTTGAAGGCCAGGGCGTTAAGGTTGAGGAAGTTTCTCTTCCGCATACCGAGTATGGAATAGCGGTTTACTATATCATCACACCTTCTGAAGTGTCGACGAATTTATCGCGGTTTGACGGCATTCGGTTTGGGTTGCAGGTTCGGCAGAAAGATGTTATTTCTTTGGTTTCAAAATCCCGAGGGACTGGATTTGGGGAGGAGCCCAAAAGGAGAATTATTCTGGGTACCTTTGCCCTTTCCTCGGGTTACGCCGATAAGTACTACCTTCGCGCGGCCCGCGCCAGAACGTTAGTGGCGCGCGATTTTGAGCAGGTTTTTAAGAAGGTGGACGCCCTTTTGACACCTACCGCCCCAACAACCGCCTTTAAAATTGGGGAAAAGAAGGATCCCCTCTCGATGTATATGTCTGATATCTTCACCATTCCGGCGAACTTGGCTGGTTTGCCGGGCTTGTCTGTACCGGTGGGGGACGTCGGGGGGCTACCGGTTGGTGCGCAGCTTCTGGGACCGAAGTTTTCAGAAAACACGTTGTTTTCTCTCGGCGAGATTGTGGAGGGCGGAACATGGTCTTAGACTTTCTTTTCGGGAGAAAAGAAAAGAAGGTAGTAAGGACGACCGTGGGGGTGCTCAAGCCCTACGATAGGGATTATATAAAGGGGGAATGGACCAGGGTCGAGGAGTTGGTTTCGACCGCCCGTCCTAGCGCTTTTAAGGAAGCGGTTATCTTGGCAGATAAACTTTTAGATTACGCGCTTGCACAAATTTCCTCGGGCGAGACCATGGGGGAGAGGTTAAAAAACGCCGCACCCGCTTTTTCTCGGGATATTTACCAAGGACTTTGGGACGCCCATAAGGCGCGAAACGCTCTGGTTCATGAGGCGCAATTTGATTTAACGACCGCTCTGGCAAAGGATGTTCTGGCTAAATTTAAGAAAGGCTTTATGGAGCTGGGGGTCAGAATATGAGAAAACCGGAAACTGGAAACCGGAAACTGGAAACTGATTACCGACCCGTCATCGGACTGGAGGTCCACGTGCAGGCTAAGACCCGCTCGAAGATGTTTTGCGGGTGTCCTGCCGATACTTTTGGAAAAAAGCCCAACTCGGTCGTGTGTCCCGTTTGTCTGGGTTTGCCGGGGGCGATACCCGTTCCCAACAGGGCGGCTATTGAGAAGACAATTGCTCTGGCCAAAGCTTTGGGGTGTCGGATAACCAAGTTCTCTCAATTCGAGCGCAAAAACTACTTTTATCCTGATTTGCCCAAGGGGTTTCAGATCAGCCAGTACGAACACCCTATCGGGGTTGAGGGTAAACTTCTAGGATTTGCGGTGAGCCGCGTCCATTTAGAGGAAGACACCGGCAAGCTTCTTCACGAGGGCGGGCAAACGTTTATTGACTTCAACCGTTCCGGCGTTCCGCTGGTTGAAATAGTGACCGAACCCGAATTCGAAGATCCGGCCCGGGTGTCCGAGTTTCTAAAGGAACTTCGACTTCTGGTCGTAAACGCCGACATCTCTGACGCCGATATGGAAAAAGGTTCTATGCGGCTTGAGGCCAACGTTTCGCTAAAGAAATCGGGGTCGAAAAAACTACCGGGCTACAAGGTCGAGCTCAAAAATATCAATTCCTTTGCTTTCCTTAAGAAAGCTCTCGAGGTTGAAATAGAACGACAAGGTAAGCTTCTAAAAAGCGGGAAACAACCTCACCAGGAAACCCGCGGGTTTGACCCCAAGCGCGGAGTGACGGTAGCGCAGCGCACTAAAGAGGAGGCGTTTGACTACCGGTATTTCCCCGAACCGGACATCCCGCCGTTGGAGAAAATCTTAGTTCAAAAAGTTACGCGGACAAAGACAATTACTGCAGATGCCATACTTGTGGAATCGCCAGAAAAGATTCGCGAGAAGTATCGCTCTCAAGGCCTCTCGGCTCAATACACCGAGGTCTTAGTTGGAAATCCTAAGTTGGCGAGGATTTTTGAGGAGGTGAGTGCCAAAATTCCGGCGGATGAGGCGGCAAACATCATAGTAAACAGGCGGTTTGGTGATCCTCTTCGACTCGGCGTCAAAAAACTCATAGCGGCTTATGAGAAGGAGAGGAAAAAAGAAGTTTTATCCGGGGATAAACTTTTACCCACCGCCAAACGCGTAGTCGCCGACAACCCGCGTGCGGTTTCCGACTACAGACAAGGGAAAACCGCCGCTTTAAAGTTTCTTTTGGGACAGCTTATGAGGGAAACCGACGGTAAAATGGATCCTAAGGTGGGAGAGTTGATACTCAAGAAACTTTGCGATGCCAGAACTTAAACTCCTTGAGGAGAAAACTAGCTACGAGCTAATAGAAAGCCGGGACAGGATGGGAGAGGTTGTTACCGAGCTGAAAAAAATCCCCACCTTGGCTGTGGATTTGGAGGGAACGAGTCTAGACCCTCATAAAGCAAATCTCCTGCTTTTCCAGGTAGCTACTCCAGGGAAAGCTTATATTTTTGACGCGCGAAGGGTCGATCTGACACCTTTGGCCGATATCCTATCTAGTAAAAAAATATTGAAAATAGCTCAAAACGCAAAGTTCGATTACGGTATGCTTATGGCTCAAACCGGTATGGAGCTTGCAAACATATTCGATACGTTTTTGGCGGAACGAGTTCTTACTACTGGGATCTCCAGGGAAAACTCACTTGAAGCTATTGCGCAAAAGTATCTGGGGGTGCAGCTTGAAAAACAGGTTCGCGAAACCTTTATGAAACACACACGAGAGTTTTCCAAGAAACAACTGGAGTACGCGGCGGCTGACGTTTTGGTTCTCTTTCCAATTTATGAGGTACAGAAGAAATCACTTAAGAAAGAAGGACTCGAGGATATTGCTAAGGTCGAGTTCGATCTGGTCCCTACGGTTGCTGAGATGGAGCTTAGAGGCTTTATGGTTGACGTTAAAAAATGGCGAGAGGTGATCGAAGATTACAAGAAAAAAGCCGTGGAGATTGATCAAAAGATACAAAATGACTTGAGACCGCACTTTGCGCATAGTCAGAAGGATCTCTTTGGAAACCACGCGGACGTCGTCAACCTAAACTCGCCCGCCCAAATCCTCAACGCTTTTCGGAAGGTGGGGCTCGACCTTCCTTCAACGGGGGAAGGGATACTTTCCCAGTACGACCATCCTTTGGCGAAGCTACTTCTTGAATACCGCAAATACGAGAAAATCATAACCGCGTTTGGGGAGAATTTGCTCTCCAAAATCGATAAAAAAACCGGGCGGGTACACCCCGATTACATGCAAATTGGGGCGGATACTGGGAGGTTTGCCTGCTCTAACCCAAACCTTCAGCAGATTCCTGCCGACTCGCTTTTTCGCGGTTGTTTCATCGCGCCTAAGGGCTATAAACTCGTCGTCGCGGACTACTCCCAAATTGAGCTTCGCATTCTAGCCGAGTTGTCGCGCGATTCGGTTTTCGTTGAGGCTTTTAAGAAGGATCAGGACCTTCATACCCTAACCGCCTCGCAAATGTTTGGAGTTCCGATTGAAAAAGTCGATAAGGGAAAGAGATTTCAGGCCAAATCGATAAACTTCGGTTTGATGTACGGACGAGGCGCGCACTCGTTAGCCGTACAGCTTGGGGTTTCGGATGATGAAGCGAGGAAACTCCTAGATCGCTACTTTAAAAAATACAGTAGAGTTAGGAGCTGGCTTGACAGGGTAGCAAAAGAGGCGGTTCGTCTGGGGTATAGCAAAACCATAGGCGGTCGCAAGAGATACTATCAGCGGATTAACCCAGGGGATCCCGGATATGAAAGACAGGTTGCTTATATTGAACGGCAAGGCAAGAACACGCCGATTCAAGGGACGTCGGCCGATATGACCAAGGTGGCCTTGGTTTACGTACGCGATAGAATAAAAAAGGAAGGTTTGGATTCCACACCTATACATACCGTGCACGACGAGATTGTAGTTGAGGCAAAAGAAGGACAGGCAAAGAAAACTGCTAAGATTTTATCTGAGGAGATGATGCGAGCAGGGAAGAAATTCTTAAAAGTAGTTCCGGTAAAGGTAGACGTGGTTGTTTCTGATATTTGGGAGCATTAGCAGAGGAGCTTTGACTTTGCTAAGGTGTTCAACTAAAATTCTAAAGGAATGATTTGCCAAAATTGTGGAAAAAGACAAGCGGTTTTTCAGACCCACCATCTCGTTGATGGTCGGCCCACCATAATTTATCTTTGTGAGGTATGTGCCGAAGAGGTTCGCTCTGGAGGTCGGCGGACCTCGACGCTAGATCGTTACGGACGAAACATCTCCGCCTTGGCAGAGAAGGGTAAGCTCGATCCGGTGATTGGGAGGGGGGAGGAGATTAATCGTGTAATCCATGTTCTCTCCAGAAGAACCAAGAACAACCCCGTTTTGATAGGGGACCCAGGAGTCGGCAAGACCGCAATTGTGGAGGGGTTAGCGCAAAGAATTATTGAAGGCAACGTCCCAGAACCTTTGCTTGGGAAGAGAATAGTAGCCCTCGATCTTGCTCTTATGCTTGCCGGCGCATCCCACCGCGGGGAATTTGAGGAGCGTATGAAGAAAGCAATTGAGGAGGTTACCGCTGCCCGTGGTGAGATAGTTCTTTTTATAGACGAGCTTCATACGGTAGTTGGGGCGGGTGCGGCGCAAGGTGCAATCGACGCCTCCAATATGCTTAAACCCCCGCTTGCCCGAGGTGAGCTCCAGTGTATTGGCGCAACCACACTTGACGAGTATCGACGGTATATCGAAAAAGATGGTGCCTTGGAACGGCGTTTCCAGCCGGTCATGGTCACGGAACCGACGCAGGGGGAGACCCTCGATATTTTGCGCGGTCTTAGGCCAAATTACGAGGACCATCATAGGGTGCGTTTAACCGATGGTGCGCTAGGTGCTGCGGTTGAACTTTCCGACCGCTACATTACCGACCGTTTTCTTCCCGATAAGGCCATCGACCTTTTGGATGAAACCTCCGCCAAAAAGCGTTTGGAATCCGTCGGTTACACATCTAATAATAAGGCGGATAAAATCTCCGAAGAGCTTACGCGGTTAAAGGGTAAATCACGCAAGACCTTGGCCGAAATGGAGCGTATCGAAGAGTTAACCGCACTAAAAGGTGGACAAGTAGATGAGCAGGAGCTTGCGCTTGAGAATATTCCCGAGGTTACCGCCCAAGACGTTGCTAAAACTGTGTCTAAGATTACCGGGATTCACGTTGAGGATATATCAACCGACGAGAGGAAACGCCTCATGGATCTTGAGAAGAAACTCCACGAACGGATCGTTGGGCAGGATGAGGCCGTGAAGGCCGTCTCATCTGCCATCAGACGCGCACGCGCAGGGCTTAAGGATCCAAACCGACCGGTTGGTTCGTTTATCTTTCTTGGTCCAACCGGGGTTGGAAAAACGGAACTTGCTAAGGCTCTTGCCGAAGCGCTTTACGGAGATGAGGATTCGATGGTCAGGTTGGATATGTCAGAATACGCGGAGCGCCATACCGTCTCTCGGATGATCGGTTCTCCTCCTGGGTATGTGGGGTACGAGGACGCCGGACAACTTACGGAGGCTGTTCGCCGGAAACCCTTCTCGGTTGTACTTTTTGATGAAATCGAAAAAGCGCATCCCGAGGTCTTTAACATTCTCCTCCAAATTCTGGAGGATGGGCGTTTGACCGACGCTCACGGACGGACGGTCGATTTCAAAAATACGGTTTTAATCATGACTTCAAATGTTGGAACTAGCGCGATATCTGCTAAGGCGGTTGGGTTCGGCGAGGGCGCTAAAAAGAAGGATTACGAGGAGCTTAAAGAAGGGCTTCTAGGGGATCTCCAAAAGAGCTTTAGACCAGAATTCTTAAACAGAATAGACGAGATAATTGTCTTTCACCCTCTAAGTGAGAAGCATGTTAGGAAGATCGCAGACATTCTCATCGAAAGGAGCAAAAAACTTCTGGAATCCCAAGGAATAAGCTTGGACGTAACAAAAAGAGCGCGAAACTTTCTTGCCGAGCGCGGTTTTGATCCAGAGCTAGGAGCCCGTCCTCTAAAGCGCTTGATCCAAAAAGAGATAGAAAACCCAATTTCAAACGGAATAGTTTCGGGTGACTACAGGAAAGGGGACACGGTTGGATTTGACTTTACGGGTGGTAAAACAACCTTTCAGATCAAAAAGCGCGTCCCCGTAAAGGTTTAGAGGATGGAAAAAAAGCCCAAAGCCAAAAAGAAAAAAGAAGTTAAAAAGCCCAAAGTCCAAGAACCCGGGGAGGGATACAGGCCGGGGGACGTTGTGCGAGTTAGTTTCAAGGTGAGGGAGGAGGGAAAGGAAAGGGTCCAACCCTTTGAGGGTATCTTGATTGCAAAACGCGGCGAGGGACCCTCCAAGACAATTACCGTCAGAAAGATGGGGACTGCGGGGGTGGGTGTGGAGCGTATTTTTCCTGTTAATTCCCCCAAGGTTGAAAAGATTGAGGTGGTCAAGAAAGGTAAAACACGCCGCGCTAAATTATATTTCGTTCGAGAAAAACCAACACTTAAGGTTTAGTAAAGTGGGTCCAAGGATTCCCAACTTTTCCTTTGAAAAGAAATTATGGAATAGGGGGTTGCAGCGTGTGGCCGGGGTTGATGAGGCAGGACGCGGCGCTTTGGCCGGATCTCTTTTTGCCTCAGCGGTTGTCTTTCCGCCAAACGTGCGTCTTAAGATAAAACCTCGCGATTCAAAAAGACTTTCCCCCAAGAAGCGCATTGAACTTGCGGGTTTCGTAAAGGATAAAGCTTACTTTTGGTCGGTTTCCTCGGTTGGGGTTGGCTTTATCGATAAGTTCGGGATGGCCAAAGCCGGTCGGGAGGCGATGAAGAAGGCGCTCGAAGATCTCTCCGGCGTACCTGAGTTTGTGTTGGTGGACTACTACAAACTTCCTTTTTGGCCAAAAGAGAATCAGCTTTCTATCAAATTTGGCGACAACACTTCTTCCTCTATTGCTGCGGCTTCCATCCTGGCCAAGGTGGCGAGGGATGAGATGATGGTTGACCTGGCCGAAAAATATCCGCAGTATGGTTTTGACCTCCACAAGGGTTACGGGACCGCTCGGCACCGGGAAGCGCTGTTGGAGTACGGTCCTTGCGAAATCCACAGGAAAAGTTTTATCGGGTCAATAGTTACCGCCGAGCGCTAGAACCTAGGTAACTATTGGGCGAGGAGGGAGAAGTTCAGATTGAACATTTTCCCAGTATTACCTAATTGGTGGCCCCAAGGGGAATCGAACCCCTGTTTCCGCCTTGAAGGGGCGGTGTCCTATCCGTTAGACGATGGGGCCATGGTAGGTCCGGAGGGAATCGAACCCTCGACACCCGGCTTAAAAGGCCGGTGCTCTACCACTGAGCTACGGACCTCCGACGCTACTCAATTTTATCAGACAATTTCACAGTATATCAGGAAAGCACTGGATTTTATGTTTTTTCTCTTCGCTTTTTGCTAAACTCTTTTCGACTGGTTGATTTGTAAACCGCCAGGCCTTGAGAGGCGGTGAGAATGTTTGAATAAAAAACTTTACGTTGGAAACCTTCCCTATAGTACGACTGACGATCAGCTGAAAGAGCTTTTTTCCGAGGCAGGAACCGTCGAAAGTGCTGTCGTTATAACCGATAAGCAATCTGGACGCTCCAAAGGATTTGGATTTGTTGAGATGTCAACAGAGGATGAGGCGAAAAAGGCTGTGGAGTCTCTTGACGGGCGCGAGGTTGAAGGGCGAAATCTCAAAGTCGCCGAAGCCCGCCCGCCCCGGGAAGCTTAGCGCCATTTGTTAAAAATGGTTTAATTAGTTAAATGGGGGAGAAACAGAGCATTTCACGAGCCCGTCTCAAAATCTACGGCCGGGTTCAGGGGGTGGGCTTTCGCTTTTATGTTCACCGCAAAGCCTCGGCAGTTGGTCTTGGGGGATGGGTTCGAAATGCAAACGGGTTTGTAGAGGTCGTTCTGGAGGGTCCCCCGGAAAAAGTGAAGGTGTGTATTGAGGATTGCCGTAAGGGTCCCATGTTTTCCAAAGTCGATCATATCGAAACGAATGAGGAGAAACCAACCGGAGAATTTGCGCGTTTTGAGATAAGATAATCTCTTGCTCCTCGCAGGCGCGACTTACCCAACGGAAGTGTTATCATAGTTTCGACAGTAATTCATACGACCGAATCGTATACTTATTCACAAAGCAAACATGGCTGAATCTCAGACGTACGTATTTCGAAAAGAGGAACTCAAACTCAACCCTTACATCTTCCGAACCAACGACATAAGAGGGATTTACGAGAAAGATTTTGACGACGATGACTCTCGAGCTATTGGCCAAGCCTACGGAACTTGGCTCCAGGAGAAAGGAAAAGACAGTGTGGCCTTGGGTATGGATAATAGGATAACCTCCCCTAAAATCCACGCCACGGTTTTGGAAGGACTCATGAAAACCGGTATCAAAGTTTACGATCTCGGGCTCGTAACCACCCCAATGAGCTATGCTGCTCCCGTTCTTGTTCCGTGCGGTGGGGCTATGATGGTCACCGCCTCCCACCTTTCATCGGAGTGGAACGGTATCAAGCTGTCCATAGAGGATCGAACCATTTTTGGGGATGAGATCCAGGAGGTTAGGAAAATCGCCGAGCGAAAAAACTTTAAGGAGGGAAAGGGATCCTCGGAGAAATTTGAATTTGCCGCCATGTATGAGGCGGCGCTTCAGAAAAGTATTGAGGAGCTAGCGCAGATCTCAAAAGAACCCAAAAAGCGCACGCTTAAGGTGGTAGTTGACTCGGGTAACGGAACTGCGGGGCTTTATGCCCCCAAACTTCTGCGCGACATCGGGTGTGAGGTAATAGAGATGCACTCGAGGCTGGACGGTACCTTTCCAAACCACGGTCCCGATCCAACGTTGGGGCCCAACATGCTTGAGGCGATAAACCGCGTAAAAAAAGAGAAGGCGGATTTGGGGATGGTTTTTGATCCTGACGCCGATCGCGTCAACATCTGTGACGAAGAAGGCTTTGTTCTTTGGGGGGACGGCATTCTTCTTCTTTTTGCTAGAGACATTCTGTCTCGCCACCCCCGAACCGAGATTCTTTATAACACCCAGTGTTCGCCCGCGGTCGAGGAGGACATAGTTGCCCACGGCGGAATACCTGTGATGGTGCCAACGGGACACTCGCTCGTTTTAAACGAGCTGAGGTTTTACGGGGGTGTTTTTGCGGGGGAGTACAAGTGTCACTTTTACTTCTATGACCACTACTACGGTTTTGACGATGCCCTCTACGCCGCGCTCAGGCTCGTTAAAATTCTGGAAAAAACCGATAGACCTCTTTCGCAGATTATGTCAGACGTTCCTTTTTACCACGCTTCCGGGGAAGTGGAGATTCCCGTTCCTGACGAGAGAAAAATGATGGTTCAAGAGAAAGTAAAAAACGAGCTTAGGAAGCGTTATTTTGTTAACGAGATGGACGGGGCGCGAGTTAAGTTCCGGGATATGCCAAACACCTGGGGACTTATGCGGGCTTCCGGAACTTTTCCTAAAGTTGAGGTTTTTTCGTGGGCAAAGGAAAGACAGCACATGGAAAAAGCCAAGGAGATTCTTCTTGGCGAGGTGCAAAAGCACCTCTGAAGGTGATAAATAGTAACTTAAGTATGGCACACATAACCGTCCGAAAAATTGAAGAAATGAAAGAGGTCTGTTTGGAACCTAAGGCAATAGAGTTGAAAGACTCCGACGAAGCCTACTGGGTTATACGGGAGCCCGGTCGCAATCTAACCATCTTCGCCCCTTACAGACTCGGTCGAGAATTTCCAAAAACATATGGACACTTTCACGTACCTCCTTACGAGGAAACCTACAAGGTCCTGTATGGCAAGGCGGCTTTTCTTATTCAAAAAATGGAAGGAGAGAAGGTTTCGGAGGTTCAATTCAAGGTCTTGGAGGAAGGTGAAAGCTTTACCGTCCCATTGGGCTTTGGCCATACCATGCTTAATTTAGGCGACGACTATGTAATTACTATGGACGACCATGATCCCAAACACTTTGAAAACGATTACTCCTTGATTAAGAAACTGCGAGGATTTGCTTACTACATAGTTGAAAAGGATGGGGGGTGGGAATCCATACCCAACGAGAACTACAAAAACCTCCCACCGCTTAAAAGCGACTGATATGGCAGGTAACGAGTTTCAGGAATACTCTCCGAAAGAGGAGGAGCGCGTCAAACGACGCGAAAAAAAGCGCAAACCTTCAATGGGGGTATCCGGGCGGAGTGTCCTAGAGCTTGCGAGACTTATAAAACTGCGGGGTGAAGAGGGGACAAAGAGAAAAAAATCGAAGCGCAAAAAGAAAAGGAAGAAGAAATGAGAACGCTTATATTTCTTGACGAAATTGGTTTTTCGGACTCTATAGCCTTTGGTGAAGAAGCGGTCCTTTTGGGGAACCTCACCAAAGCTGCAGTTCCCGTTTCTCCGGCGTTTCTTCTGCCAACCCAGGCTTACGGTGAATACGTCTCCGCGGCTGCCGTAAAGGACGTTCTGGACCGCGGCGGTTTGCGAGGTGAAGAGGAGGTTCGTCAAACTCTCCTCGCCTCTGCTATCCCCAGGCGTCTCGGGGAGGAGATAAAAAGTTTCTACCGTAGTCTTTCTGGGCCGCGTAACGTTCACGTTTCGGTTCGTTCTCCATCCCGTGAGGTCAGGGCGGATGGCCCCGAGTCTCTTGTTTCCTCCATCAGGCAAATTTGGGTTGATCACATACTCTCGGTTCTCGGTCGCGACGGAAATGTTTTTAAGGAATCACTGCCGATTATTGTTCAGCAGATAACGGACTCGAGTTTGTTTGGCACGCTTTACACCTCTGATCCGCACCTTGGTAGTCTGGATCTTTGCCTGGTTGAGGTTGTCCACAAAGATGGTGTGGAGAAGATTGTTTTTGAAAAAGGAACCGGCAAGCTTGTTAGGAGAAATGTCTTTGGAAGTGCGGAGGAAGCAACCGGGGTTGGAGGGTTTGAGGCCTTGGCTTCGTGGGCGAGGAAGATCGAGCAAATACTCGGTGGTGCGTACCGCGTAGGGTGGAATATTTACCAAGGGGAAGTAGCTTTTGAGAAGGTGGGGCGGATGTATATTCCGCAGGCTCGTGCGTCGACGCTTGAACTTTGGCTCGACGCGGAGTCGGGCGATCTAAATAAGTCGAAGGGGGTTTCAGGATTTGTTGCAAGAGACGGCGCGCTCGCTACTCGCTTGGCGCGGGATTTTCCCGGGCACCGAGTACTTCTACTTCTTGACTCCGCGCATACCGAGCAGCTTGAGCACTTTAGGCAAGGGAGACACAAGCTAAACCTTAAAAACCTTCATGTGGTTCTGCCGCCGATAAGAACCGTCGATGGACTTCGGGAGATAAAGCGTTACCTTTCGGGAGAGCGGGTTCAGCGGGGGCCAAACCTTGAGTTCTTTTTCAGAGCGCATTACCCCTCAAACATCGTTCTTCTTGAGCGCTTCGTAGAGATTGGAGTCGACGGTGTTTTGTTCGATGAGGGCGGTCTGTCTAGGGGGTTTTTGGGCGTTGATGAGGATGTCGAGCCCGATGAGTCTATAACCTGGGCTATTGGCGAAGCGGGAAAGAAATGTCAAAGAGCAGAGGTTGATATGCTTTACCTTAGCGAGCAAGCAAGACCTTGGGTGCTTTTAGAACTTGCCAAGGGGGGTGCAAAGGGAGTCGTAGTTCCCCAGAAACTTAAAAGCCAATTCGTGGAAACGCTTCAGGAGGCGGATCGCGAAAGATTGACTTCCGGTGATTGAATTTATCGATTCCCTTACTATCTTCGCAAGAGACGTCGGTTTATCGCTCGGCTATCCCGGGGTTGCGCTCGCCGCTTTCCTGGAAAATTTCTTTCCTCCCATACCTTCTGAGGTGGTATTTCCGTTCTTTGGGTTTGTTTCGGCGGGCGGTGGGTTGAATCTCTTCCTCGTTGTCGCCTCCGGTAGTTTAGGAGCTCTGGCGGGAGCTTTGTTTTGGTACGGATTGGGATCTGTATTGGGTCGTGCCAACTTAAAAATTTATATCGAGCGTTTCGGTAAATATCTCCGTCTTGGCTACGAGGATATCGAACGCGCCGAGCGGTGGTTTGAACGATACGAGGCGCCAGCTGTATTTTTTGGTCGACTCGTTCCGCTGGTTAGAACTCTTATTTCCGTACCGGCGGGTTTTGTGAGAATGAGTGTTTTTAAGTTTGTGCTTTACTCACTCTTAGGTTCTCTCGTATGGACAGGAGCTTTATCTTACGGTGGGTTTTTCCTCGGTGAGCGTTGGGAGTCTGTGGCGGAATTTGTCAAAGATTATGAGCTGGCGGTTGGGCTGGGTTTGCTGGCTCTTTTGCTTTTTGCTTTGGTGCGAATTTTTATATTGAGGAGGAATAGGTAATTTTACTTTTTCAACAACCGGGTTAGAAGAACCTTCCGCCCAAAAACTATAGAAGCCAAAGCCACACCGGCGACTATAAATTCCGGGAGAGTTAGGGGGAGGTAGATAGGGCGAATGTTTTTTGTCGCCTCCTGCTCAAAACTCAACTCATTACCAGAAAAATCTTCGGCCGCCAGCGTCACGGAGATTTTTTCTTCGCCGCGAGTTAGAGCGTTTTCTGGCGTGAGGGTGGCCTCCTTTACAACCTCCGCCCCCGGTGGGATTGTACCCAATTCAAATTCTTCTCTATCAAGTGTGAGAAGGACGTTCGTTATTCCCAACCTTGCGTTAAAGGCGCTGACTTTCCCTGTATTTCTAATTTTTATTGTGGCGGCGGTGGCAAACGGGGAAATAGCGTAGACTGGAAAATCGATTTGAATTTCCAGAGCCGGCTCCTCCTCGGCTATCTCTGTTTCAGACCCGAAAGAGACTTCGACGTCCTTTTGATCCGGGTTGGTCTTATAGCTTCCCGCGGGTAGGGGATATTCCGACGATTCGCCTTTTACGACAAACACAATGTGTGACAGATCAAAAGCGGAAAAATAATTGCTTCCCGAGGTTGAACCCCAGGTAGGGTCAACCATCACCCACCCTGTTTGGGGGATATACACCTGAGGCCAGGCGTGAAGGACGTCACCACCCTCTATTCTCAAAGAAAGGGGTCGGTCTGCCTCGTCGGTTGTATAGGCAAAACCGTTGACCTCGCGGGTAGGGATGCTCGCAGCGCGCGAGAGTGCTATGAAAAGATCGGTATACTCCATGCAAACGGCTTTATTTTTCTGCTCAAGCGCCGCGAGAGCCCCCAAGCGGGTGAGCTCTCCCCCTTCGAGCCTAGCGTAATCGTAGGATAGGTTTTGTGACACGAAGTTATAAAGCGCCCTGGCGTTTTCGGCAACGCCTCGGGAAGGATCGGTAAGCTTCGCGGCCTGTGCTTTTATCTCGACAGCCTGCGTTTCCCAATACTCTTGGCTCTGAGTATATTTTTGGGTAAGATCGGTTGGTATCTCAGATTGTCCTGCCTTGCTGAAGTTGCGCGAGGGATAGTACAACGCTGTGAATCCTTCCCAGACGACGTCACGCTTTTCAAAAGGACCTAAGTTATAGCGGGCAAGGTAATTCCCATCCCCGTCAACCCTTATGGAATCTGGGTGGGGAAAAAGGCTTTTTTGAATTATTTTTTGGTATCCCATAATATCCGGGGGTAGCGTGATTTCTGTGTACCCCAAGGTTACCGAAGGGTTTTTTAAGTGATAGGTTAGGGAAAGTGCGTAAAGTTGAAACTGCCCAAACGCAAGCCGCGGGGCTCCTTGCGAAAGCCCCGCTTTATCAAAATTTATAGTTTGCTTGTCCCCCTTGTCCCCCGTGGAAATTGGGTTTGGGAAGCTATAAAGCAGTGGGCCTGATGATTTGGGTACCGCCACCGTTAGGGCATAGGTTGAAATCTCCTCAAGTCCGGAGAGTTTGGGAAGGTTCAGTTCCCAAAGAAGCCCATTTTTTTGTGCTAAATTTGGAAATTTATAGGATATCCCAAAGTTTAGTTTTTTACCCACCCCAAACTCTCGAGCCTTAAATTTTATGGTTATGACTGTTTCGCCATCCTTTTTTTCCACTTCTGGGGCGAGCGCACCAGTTGTATCCCAAGCCTTTACGTTCGCCAGCTCGTCGCTTCCTATGGTGAATTTATACTGGGAAACGAAGTAACGACTGGTCAGGTTCTCTATGGTAACGTTCTGAGTAACGCTGGCGTCACCGGTTTCTGCGACTGTGTAGGTCGTGCTGTAGGAGGTTTTGAACTCACTAGCCGCCTGGGCTTTGGGCGTCGCAAAAAAAATAGGAAATAGAAGAAGTAGAGGAATAAGCGCTTTGGGCTTTGCCATCTCAAAAAAGATGGTAACACATGGGAAGCGCGTGCTAATATAATGAGCGTGTTTGGAGTTTTGCGAAGCATTGTCGGGGCTTTGGCGGCAATAGCTGCCACCGCTTTTATCGTTCCTGGGATATCCTATCAAGGGGACCTGCGGGTTCTTCTGGCGGCCTCCTTGGTTTACGCTCTTTTTCAGATGTTGGTGAAACCGCTGCTCAACCTTCTTACCCTTCCTCTGAATTTTCTGACTTTTGGGTTGGCTTCCGCGGCGGTGGGCGTGGGACTTTTTTGGGCTATTTCCTACTTCGTTCCCTCATTTACATTTTCTCCTTTTGACTTTCCTGGAGTGGCCCTTGGGGGAATTGACATCCCCGCTCTGACCGTTCCGAGGTACGCGACCATTATTCTGGGAGCCTTTATAGCTTCGGTTGTCTATGCTCTTGTGGAGCAGCCCAAACGTGGATAAACTGCTTAAGATTTTTCAATTGGCTGTATCGTTTTTCTTGATTCTTCTGATCCTTCTTCAAGGTCGCGGGGTAGGGCTGTCATCCCCTTTCGGTGGGGGAGGGGAGACCTTTAGGACGAGGCGAGGCTTTGAGAAGATACTTTTCTATCTAACTATTTTGGGAGCTGTTTTATTCTCAGGGACGCTTCTTGTAGCGGCTATCCAATAATCTAAAGATGTTTCGCTACGCGTTTTTAGCACTTTTTCTGGGTTTGGTTTTAGGTTGGTTTTTTATGCGGTTTACTCCAAATCCGATATACGTCGAGGGAGTGGTCGGACAACCCGAGGATTTGATTCCCGGCTACGGTCCAAGCGGTGGCGTCGACGAAATCCTGGAACGACTTTTGTTCCGATCTCTTTTTATCTACGACAGCACGGGAAAAATTATCCCCGATCTAGTCGATAGCTACTCTATCTCAAAAGACGGAAAAATTTATAGCCTAACACTCAAGGAGGCGAATTGGAGGGACGATACCCCTATAACAGCTTCTGATGTGGCGTTCACTTTCACCCAGAACCCTGCGTTTTCGAATGTTACGGTTGAGCAGGAGGGGGAGCGGCAAATCAGATTCATTTTGAAAAATCCCCTCTCCTCATTTTTAGACGTTCTGACCGAACCGGTGGGTCCCGCTAACTTCAGGAGTATACCAACAAACCTTTTGGGAAGTTCCGACTTCTTCATAACCAGGGTTACAAAGGAGAGTGGCAAGGTTAAGGAGATCGGTCTTAGAACCAAAGGCGACGCAGTTATAAAAGAGCTGGTGTTTAGGTTTTTTACAACTGAAAACGATTTGATTGCGGCGGCGCTGCGGGGAGAGGTCCAAGGGTTTTCTTTAGAGGACGACTTTTCTGGAGAGTCTTTTAATCTTTACAAAACTTCGGACTTTTCTCGGTACTTTGCGCTGTTTTTCAATTTAGAGGAAAGGAACCCACTTCTCGGAGATAAAAGCTTTAGAAGTGCTGCGGCGAGAAAGACCCCTCTTGTTAAAGGAGCGCAAGTTAAAGGTCCCTTTTCTGGTACGTGGGCGGAGGGCGACCTTCCTTTCCCATCCTACACCGAGGGTGCGTTAAAACAGTTTGGGGGTAATCTAACCATAACGGTACCGACGACGAACACACTACCTGAGACAGCCTACAAGATTGCAGACGCCTGGTCTCGCGAACTTGGGGTTGAGGTTTCAATTAAAGAGGTTTCGGCGTCTCTGGTAGATGATATTTTGGCAAGACGGGATTTCGAGGTTTTAATTTTGGGGCAGGAAGTGAGTCGTGACCCAGACCGCTACAACCTTTGGCATTCGACGCAAAAGGAGTTTCCAGGACGAAACGTTTCGGGATATGCAGACCCGCGTGGCGATAAAGCGCTTGAGGAAGGCCGGAAAGTTCTGAATCCTGCCGAAAGAAAAGTACACTACACTAATTTTCAGCGCTTGTTTATAGAAGATAGCCCAGCGATATTTATTTATCACCCCGCCCTTGATTACTGGGTCAGCAAGAAATTTACCGGAATTGACTTAAGCCACGTCTTTTCCCCCGAAGATCGTTTTTGGAATTTCGCGGATTGGAGATTAGACTTTGAAGCCGGAGAGTAGATCGGCAAACACTTTTGCGGGGTCTTTCGCCTTTACAACCGCGGAGGAAACCACGGCACCCGCGGCTCCTAAGGAAAGTGCAACCTCTATATCGCGTTTCTCGTGAATTCCCGCTCCGACAAAAAGGGGTATATCCTCGGATGCCGAAACAGCGTCTTTTATAACCTCCGGTTTAGCGTTTGTGACGGAAACTTCTCCCCCGATAAGTTCTGGCGGTTCGTAAGCGATAAAGTCTGGATTCAATCCCGTAAACTCCTCTACCCTGGTAGGGGAGTTGGCAAAAACTAAAACCTTAAGCCCCAGCTCCCGGCACAAGGTGGTGGTCTTTTTAATCTCCTCTTTCTGGGTTTTGTGTTCGCTGTGGTTTAAAAATGTACCGAATGCCCCCGATTTTCTGGCGCTGGATGGTGCTAAATAGCCGGTAAACTGGCCTTCCCCCGCAGGGTCGAGGTGTTGGGCCCAGACGGGGTTTTTGACGCTTTCGACAACCCTTGGCAGTTCGAAGGCGGGAGGTGCGAATCCTACCTCTACTCTTAAATACTGCTCGGCAGTTTTCTCGAGCTCTTTGGCCAAGGCGACGGCATCCGGTCCGAGAGCTTGGGGGTATGTTTTGAAGTTGATGATAAGCACTACATAAGATAATAGCAATAATAAATTCCGAAATTGCTCGGGTTTCTTTGTTGGGTTAGAATAGTAAGGTAGGTCGCCGACGGATGCAATCCAGTAGGATTCGCTAGCCTCGGCACTACGTGCCGAGGTAGCCAAGGTGGTCACGGCAGGCGCCTGAAGAGCGTCGGATGTCGGTTCGATTCCGACCCTCGGCACCACGCGGCGGTAGTTCAGTGGCAGAACGCTTCCTTGCCAAGGAAGAGGTCGCCGGTTCAAATCCGGTCCGCCGCTCCAGTTTGAACTGTGCAGGGATGGCGGAATGGTAGACGCGTACGGTTCAGAACCGTATGCCTTTAAGGCGTGAGGGTTCGACTCCCTCTCCCTGCACCACTTCGCTAACGCTCAGTGTAAACTAAGCTTGCTCTGAGCGAGCGAATGCGAGTCGAAGAGCAGAGGTGGTGGAATTGGCAGACACGCAGTCTTGAGGTGGCTGTGCCTTTAAGGCGTGGGGGTTCGAGTCCCCCCCTCTGCACCAGTGTTCGTTTGAATCACGATGGGCGATTAGCCAGGTAGTACATACGGTAAGGAGTACTACCACACGTTTGGGCTGAAAGCGAGGACGCTACACTGGCAGAGCGTTTCGCTTGAGTCGCTATGGTCGGATAGCTCAGTTGGTAGAGCACCCGGCTTACATCCGGGAGGTCACAGGTTCGAAACCTGTTCCGACCACCATAACGACTAAATCCTGAAAGGCTTTTCATCGAAGAGGTTGCGGGTTCGAGCCCTGCATCGCCCACCATCGTGCTCCTTGGTTCCCGTAGTTAGAATTCGCTATCATCAATTAATGATCTCCAACGAGGAGTTTGTGAAGTATCTTCTGGAAAAGAAACTCGTAACGCCGGCCGACGCCGAAAATTTGAAGTCGGAGGCTCAAGCCAAAGGGACAGCCGCATACTACTTGGCTTTGGAGAAGCAACTCGTCACCGATGAGCAAATAACAAAGCTTATGGGAGAGATCTACAACGTACCGGTGGCGCCTTTGGGGAAGCTGACCATCAAGGAGGATGTTTTGCAAACCATCCCAGAGATGGTCGCCAGAGGCGAGATGGTCGTTCCCTTTTCGCGGGACAAGGGTGGGTTAAAGGTCGCCACCTCCGACCCCAAGGATCGCGAACTCATAGAATTTATCCACAAGAAAACCGGCGACGAGGTTCTAGTTCACTACGCCACACCAAAACAGATCGACGAAGCTCTAAGATTCTACCAGAAGGATATAAAGACGGCGCTTAAAAAGTTATTTGAAGAAGCCGATGAGGAGGCGAAAAAATTAGGACGCAAGGTCGAGATTCCCATTATAAAGATAGTCGATATGCTCTTGTCCTACGGAACGCAGAATAGGGCCTCCGATGTGCACATTGAGCCTCGGGAAGACGGCTCTCTGGTTCGCTACAGGGTTCAAGGGCTTCTCCAAGACGTTGCGGTCTTGCCAAAGGATATACACGAGGAGGTCGTAACCAGAATTAAGGTTTTGGCGGGCTTGAGAACCGACGAGCACCACGCAGCCCAAGACGGAAAGTTGTCTTTTCGCCTTGGGACGGACCTTCCAAGAGAGCGTCAGGAAAAGGTGGACGTTAGGGTTTCCATAATCCCCACGACACATGGAGAAAAGGTAGTTATGAGGCTTCTATCCGCTAGGGTGCGTCAATACTCGCTTGAGGATATGGGGTTTTCAAAGACCGATCTTGTGGCGCTAAAGGACGCTTATACCAAGCCTTATGGGATGATTATAGCTTCCGGACCCACGGGGTCGGGTAAGACGACCACCATGTACGCGGTTTTGAAGCTTTTGAATCGACGCGACGTCAACATAACAACCATCGAGGACCCGGTTGAGTACGATATGGAGGGGGTAAACCAGATACAGGTCAACCCTAAAACGGGTTTAACCTTTGCGAAGGGTTTGCGCTCAATTGTCCGGCAGGACCCCGATATTATCTTAGTTGGGGAGATAAGAGACTCGGAGACAGCTGGTATTGCGGTAAACGCCGCCATGACCGGGCACCTGGTCCTTTCCACCATGCACGCCAACGACGCGGCAACCACGCTTATTCGGCTTTTGGATATGGGGGTTGAGCCGTTCTTGGTTGCTTCCTCGGTTAACGTAGTTATCGCTCAGCGTCTTCTCCGGGTCCTTTGCCCCCAATGTAAACGGAAAAAAGAGTTGTCGGTGGTGGAGCTTAGGAAAAACTTTCCGCCGGAGTATATCGAAAAACACTTGGGAAAAGGGCAAAAGGTCAGCGTGTGGGAGGCGGTCGGTTGTTCGGTCTGTCAGCAGACGGGCTACGTAGATCGTATTGGAATTCACGAGGTTTTGGGAGTGGATGACGATATCCGCCAGGCGATTATCGAGCGAAAGCCCGCCGAAGTGATACAGGAGATGGCTGTGGGGAAGGGTATGACGACCATGCTTGAAGACGGGTTTAGTAAACTCGCCGCGGGTATAACGACCGTCGAAGAGCTTTTGCGAGTGGTTAAGGAATAGGGGCAGACAAAATGATGATTTTAAATCGGGTTTCTTTTTCGGAAAAGTTATTTTTCACAAAAAATCTAGCGATAATGCTTAAAAGCGGTATACCAATCGCCGACGTAGTCGAGACGCTAGCCGCTCAAGCTAAAGGGGGTACCTTCAAGGATAATCTTAATCAGGTCGCCGACGACGTCTCGCGCGGTCGCAGTTTAGAGAAGGCGCTTAGCAAATACCCAAAAGTATTCGACCCTTTTTATCTAAGCTTGATAAGAGTGGGAGAGGAGTCAGGGACGCTGGAGGACAGTCTGTTTTACCTTGTGGAGCAGATGGAGAAGGAGCAGGAGCTTCGCAAGAAGGTTCAGTCGGCTATGCTTTACCCAGCAATAGTCTTAGTCGCCACGTCGGGAATCGGATTAGTTTTGGCCTTTTTCATTCTTCCTCAAATCATCGGTCTTTTTGAGAGTCTTAAGGTTGATTTGCCTATAACTACAGTGATTTTGATTTGGTTGGCTAAGCTATTGCAGGATTGGGGGTTAATCATTATACCTGCCTTCGTAGTTTTTCTTATTGCTCTTGTTGGCGTCGTGCAAAGCAAACCAATAAAACCCTATTGGCACGCGGTTATTCTTAAACTCCCGGTTATTGGCTCCCTTCTTCGCAACATCTCGCTCGCCACTTTATCGAGAAACTTAGGAATCATGCTTCGAAGCGGTTTGACGATAACCGCAGCTTTGCAAACCGCATCCGAGGTGGAACGAAATCTGGTTTACAAGAAGGATCTGGTAAAAATCGCCGATGAGGTACGGCGCGGGAAGTCGATAGAGTCGGCCATAGTAGCCGGTGAGTTCAAGGAGTTTCCCTTGTTTACGATCCGCATGATAGGCGTAGGGGAAAAGAGCGGAAATCTGGAGGAGAATTTGGCCTATTTGGGGGAGTACTTCGAGGCCGAGGTGGATACCGTAACCCGAAATCTGGCGACCATTTTGGAGCCGATACTTCTGGTTTTTATCGGAGCGGTTGTAGCTTTTGTTGCGCTTTCCATAATATCGCCAATCTACCAGATTACGGGAAGTATAAGATGATAAGAACAAGGCGCCCCGCCTTTACCCTTTTTGAGATTATTTTGGTTTTGGGAATTGTGGTGGTTATGAGTGTGGCGGTTGCCCCAAGCACAGCACAGCTTCTCTCCCAAAGCTACTTCACAAATACGGTTGAACGGGTTACCAGAACCTTGAGAACCGCCCAGATCTACAGTATTAGTGGAAAAGAAGACTCGTCCTGGGGCGTACACTACGAGAGTTCAAAGCTTGTCCTTTTTAAGGGAACGAGTTTTGGTACCCGTGACCCAACGTTTGACGTTGAAACTCCGCTTCCGGCGACGGCGACTTTAACCGGTTGGACGGATGTTTATTTTGATCGGTTGCGAGGTACTCCATCCGGAACTTTGAGCGTCCAAATAGAAACTTTGGGGCGCGTGGGTTTTGTGACGGTCGGGGCGGAGGGTGCAATCAACAGACCATGAGGGTAACGAAAGGTTTCACCGTCGTTGAGGTTCTTTTAGCCATGGGGCTTTTTACCATTATTGTTGGGGGAGTGATTGGGGCGGTTGTTGAGGCGTTTTCCGTTAATCGCTTGGGGGAAGAGGAGTCGTATGCTAGCTTTTTAGCCTCCGAAGGATTGGAAGCGGCGAATGCCATTGCAAAACGTGATTATTTCAATCTGGTAAACGGTTCGCACGGAATAACAAAGGAGGAAGGCTTTTGGGAGTTCTCTGGAACAGCCGATACAATAGATAGTTTTACCCGTCGGGTTATCGTCTCAAATGTCTATCGAGATCCCTCCGGTAACATAGTCTCTTCAGGCGGGGTTTTGGATCTTTTTACCAAGCGGGTTGAGGCTTTAGTTACCTGGAACTTCGTCCCTGGGCGCTCAAACGAAGTCTCCTCAAAAACGTACTTTGCCTATTGGACCGAGGCAATATGTACGTGGGACTCGGCGGTTCAGGTTGGAGGATTGGATCTCCCGGGCTCCGGTGACGGGCAGGATATCGACGTTTTTGAAAACCGCGCCTACGTAACAACCAAAAGAAACGGCTCGGCGGGGGAATTTTTCATCCTTTCCCTAGCCAACCCCACCGCCCCCTCTATACTCGGCGAGTACGAAGTCGGCGACCACACCACTGCAGTTGAAGTTAAGGGAAATTTTGCCTATCTTGCTACCTCCCGATCCGGAGCTGAGCTTATTGTGGTCAATATAAGCAATCCCGCGACTCCAACCACAGCCGCTCTGGTTGATATACCTGATGTTACCCAGGCCAACGACATATCACTCGCGGGGGATTATGTCTATTTGGTCACCCAATCTTCCAGCTTGGGTGGCGAGTTTTACGTCTATGATATCTCCGTCCCGACCTCGCCAAGCCTCAAGGGGAGCTTGGAAATCGGTAATCACGCCTACGGAGTCTACGTATTCCAGGATAGGGCGTATTTGGCGAATTCCCACGTAAATAAGGAGGTAATCGTCGTAGATATCTCCGACCCGGCGTCTCCGCTTGAGTTGGGGAGCTATGACGTCCCTTTGGCAGGGGCAAACGGGCAGTCGGTATTTTACGGCGGTGGGGTAGTTCATATGACCACTCGGAATAACGCGGGACCAATCGAGGAGTATTATCTCTTGGAGGCGTCCGACCCCGAAAATATCGCTCTTATCGGTGCTCTTGACGTCTCTGCAAAGACCAACGGGGTCGAAGCGGGTACCGGATTTTCCCTTTTGGCAACGGAAAAATCCGGTGAAGAGCTCATGATTATAGACGTCTCAAACCCAAGTACTCCGACCAAAGTGTTTTCGCTGGATTTGGGTGGTTTTGCCTATGGAGTGGCGCTTGAGGAGTGTTATGCGTATTTCACTTCGGCGGCTGACGGGCAGGAGATTAAGGTCGCGGCGTCGCAGTAATGCAGTGATTAGTTCACAGGTGATAGGAAACAGTAGAAAAAAGGGATTTACCCTTATTGAGCTCGTTCTTTATACGGGGCTTTTGATGCTTTTCTTGACTGCGGCTACAACGGCGCTTTGGGATATTATTCTGGGTAACGTTAAAAGCAGCGTGGAGCAGGAGGTCCAAGAGAATCTTCGCTACGGTGCCCACCGGATTCAATTTGAAATAAGAAACTCAGATTCGATAAATGCAGGAGCGTCGAGTTTTGGTGTAAATCTCGCTACCAACCCCGCGCTGAAGGTTTCTTTTGCGGCACCTAATCCCTACAACCCGGTTGAGTTCAGGGTTAGCGAGGGAGTTTTGGAGATAAAAACGGGTAGTGGGGAGTGGACAGCGCTAACGTCTGCAGCGGTTGAGGTTACCGATTTAACTCTTGCAGATCTGAGCGACTCGGATTCGGAGAACGTCGAATTTACTCTAACTTTAAGGTACAAGAATCCGAGCGGGCGCTCCCAGTGGGAGAAGGAAGCAACGTTTGAAGGAGCGGCAAACCTGAGATGAAAATTTGGAAAGTGCCAATTGTCAATTACCAATTTGCAAGTAGGGGGTACATCGCTTTTACTACGGTTCTGATACTCTCCGCGGTGATCCTTGTCGTTGGCGTTTCGCTAACCCTGCTTTCAATTTTCCAAGCTCAGCAAAGCTTGGCCCGCGAGAAGGGCACGCAAGCTCTCTCGCTGGTTGAGGGGTGTGCGCAGGATGCGCTTCTCTTCGCCTACTATGACGCGGATTACGCGGGCGGTACCAAAAGTTTTCCCGAGGGTAGTTGTACGACAAGCGTCTCTAAGGTCGGTAACAATTGGGTCATCACCTCAACCGTGACGTTGGGTGGATACACGAAGAGAGTTCGCGTTAATATATTGCGAGAGGGAGAGGTGCAGATACTTTCCTGGAAGGAAATCGAGTAGGAATCTCAAAATGCTTCTATTTGACATCTCGGACGACAAAGTAAAGGTTGCGAGGGTTTCCGCAAAAGTTCTTGGAGGCGAGTCTATCACCAATTACTTGCAAAAAGAAATAAAAGAAGGCTTGATTGTGAAGCGCGCAATTGTCGATCAAGGTAGTCTTAGTAAGGAAATTTCCTCATTGCTGGGGAAGAATTTCGACGTAAAAGAAAAAGAAGAGTGTGCATTTATCCTTCACGACGAGCGGGTTTACACCCTGCGTTTGCGGGTAGGCCAGCCGCGCAATAAAAGGGTATCCGAAATCATTGAAGAAAAAGTTAGCGCTTTTATTCCTGAACCCTCTGATACTCAGATCCGTGTCTTTAAAGAGGTTGGTGAAGGTGAGGTGCAGTATATTGCCGTCAACAAAGAGTTTTTTGGAAAATATTTAGAGCTTTTCAACTCCCTTGACCTTAAACCAACGCTCGCAGTTTCGGAGGCCTACGCTCTCTTTTCCCTGTTTGAGCCGTATCTTAAGGAAGGGGAGACGGTTTTTTACTTGAATTTTGAGAGCACCGTGACGGATGTTGTCGTGATGGACAAGGTTGGGGTACTGGAGACCTTCAGTGAAGCAAGGGCTAAAGAGAAATTGACTGGCGGGCTAATCGAGATCACCTCGTTTCTTAAGGAGAGACTTGGGAGGACGCCCGGCAGAATTATATTTGGCGGAGAGGGAATAGAGGAGGCGGGGGTAAAGGAGTTTGCCAAGAATCTCAACATCGAGCCTACTCCGGCCGAGAAGATATTTCCGGCTCCCCCAGTCAAGATAGACGCCAAGTCAGGATCGGTTAAAGCTACCGAAATCCTAGGGTTTTTGGGGCTCTCCGTCCTTAGTAACCAGAAGGAACCCTTAAACCTTATTGCACCCTAGAAAGTCGGGCAGTTAAGTAATATTGATTGCCGAGTCCCGTTTTTATTACACTTGAGGTAGCGATGTACATGTCTTTTGGGAGAGGGGGTGAACTAGATTGAAGAAAGGTTTTACCCTTATTGAGCTTTTGGTCGTTATCGCCATTATTGCCATTTTGGCTGCGGTCGTCTTTGTAGCGTTGAACCCAGTTCAGAGGTTCCAGGACGCGCGGAACTCAACTCGAATTAGCGACGTCAATAGCCTCCTGACTGCGATTCACGAGTCTATCGTAGATAACGGTGGAGCACTCCCAACCGGCCTATCGCTTGGCATGGCGGAGACGCAATTGGGAACTGCGGCGGCGTGTACGGTAACCGATAACGGAAACGCTTGCGGAACGGTAGCGGCTTGTGTAGATTTGACCACGCCTCTGGCGCAATACTTGGCTTCGGTCCCTGTGGATCCTCAAGGTTCGGCGGCCAGAACCAGCTACAGCGTTACGGTTGACGCCAACAGCATAGTAACCGTTCGCTCCTGCGACGCCGAAGGTGGCGCGACCATTCAAGTATCGCGTTAAACCGGGTTTGCGTTTTGACAGAACAGCCTATCCTTAACGGGAGGGTTGTTCTGTTGTTTGGTATCATTAAGAATACGGTACTCCTTGGGGGATCGTCTAATGGTAGGACGTCAGAATTTGGATCTGAAAATTGGGGTTCGAATCCCTGTCCCCCAGCCATGACCCTCCGAAAACCACTATTGCGTCCGTCTTTTGGGTCCGTTAATCTTGAATTCGCTTCTAGCGAATAATCGCCAAAGGCGATTGCTCGAATCCTAGTCTGGCAACCATTTTATCCCCTAGTAATGGTAAAATTTCTGTAGATGAGGAGAATTATAATCATCCTTTTTCTCCTCGCTCTTGTACTGGCTCCTCTGGAGACGTTGGGGGTGCTGCGGCGAGGGACAGAAAAGACGCGGGAAGTTGCTGGGAGTTCCGAGACGCAGACATTTGTCGAAAAGCTTAAAACGGAACTTCCCAAGCTAGGGGAGAAGGTTTCTGGTCTTCTGTCTAGGCTCTTCCCGAAACTCAACATTGGCGTTAAAGAGGTAGAATAGGGGCGGGTGCTGGAATTGGCAGACAGGCACGGCTTAGGACCGTGTGCCGCAAGGCGTGAGGGTTCGACTCCCTCCCCGCCCACCACCTCGCTTATCGGGGATTGGCGCAGCGGCAGCGCGCTCGCTTTGGGAGCGAGAGGTCGGCAGTTCGAATCTGCCATCCCCGACCATGACTTTTTATGAAAGTAAAATTTATTCTCAGTTTTCTTTTTTTAGTCGCAGTTTTGATCTTGGGGGGTCGATTTCTTTTAGTAGGGAAAGGCGATTCTGAACTTCGAACTCCTCCACAAGCGCTTCTGGTGAGGATCGGGGAAACCGTTATTGAAGCTGAGGTATTTTCTACGGATGAAGAGAGGACGCAAGGCCTTTCCGCACGGGAGAATCTACTTCCGGATAAGGGAGCGCTTTTTGTTTTTGAAAGCCTTGGTATTTATCCCTTCTGGATGAAGGATATGCTTTTTCCGGTGGACATTATATGGATAAATGCAGATCATGTGGTCGTCGATATTGAGGAAGATATTTCCCCTAGCTCCTTCCCGCAGAAGTTTGCTCCGTCCCAGGAAGTACTTTACGCCATTGAGGTAAACGCCGGGTTCGTAACTCAAAATGGCATAGTTCAAGGAGATTTGGTCAAGTTTACAGGTGCCGTTGACTAAAAAGCGCTAGCTTTAACCACTCTGTCCTTACCGGTTGTTTTTGCCTTATACATAGCGTTATCTGCCTTCTTTACCAATTTTTCAAGACCCTCATCACCTTTAAGCTCCGCAACGCCCACGCTGACCGTTATCGTCAAGTCGGGAGCGTTGGGGATTTTGACGCGGCTTTTCACCGCGCGTCTTATCTCCTCGGCTTTCTGGTAGGCGTCCTTTTCCTGGGCTCCCACTAAGGCGACGACAATCTCCTCTCCACCCCAGCGGCCGATAAAGTCCGATGCACGTAGCTTCTCTGCTATTAGAGAGCTTACGAATTGTAGTATCTTGTCTCCTACTTCGTGGCCGTGGGTATCGTTGATTTTCTTGAAATTGTCGATATCAAAAAACATCACGGAAAGGGAATCGATGATAAAGTGGCTTCGCTGATCGGGGCTCTTTTGGTGAAAGGAAACCTCGGCGAGGAACTTTTCGGCGAGTTCGGTGAAGCCCCGTCGATTCAAGATACCGGTTAGGGGGTCGGTGGTGACCAGTTTTTCCAACTCCTGGATGCGTCGATCCTTCTTGTGGAGCTCTTTTTTAAGGGTCAAATCTTTTTCCATCTCTGGAGCGGCGGACCGGGATCGAACCGGCGACCTTCTCCTTGGAAGGGAGACGCTCTACCAACTGAGCTACCGCCGCGAGTCTTTATTAATTATAGCTCTATTGTGGTGCTCCGGGAGGGATTCGATTAGCCCGTTTTCACAGGCTATCCTTGCGGATTCACCACCCTTGTCTCGCCTCTTCGGCGAGAGTGGCGATATCTGGTGCCTCTGGCAGGATTCGAACCTGCAACCTACTCCTTAGAAGGGAGTCGCTCTGTCCATTGAGCTACAGAGGCCCGACAGATATCGCGTCGAAGGCCTGCCTTATCCATTAAGCTACCGGGGCGTGGAGCGCTCTAGACCCGTGTTCTCGGGATTATCCCGCCTGTGGCGGGATTCTCCAACCCTCTGGTGCCCTCGGAGGGACTCGAACCCCCAACAACTGCTCCGAAGGCAGTTGTGATATCCATTTCACCACGAGGGCTTTTGGGGTGACCAGTGGGATTTGATGCAACGTCCCTCCGGGTCGCTATCCGCCTCAGGCGGATTCACGACATTCCCGCACCTTTACCTGGGGTGGCTGGTGGGAGTCGAACCCACAACTTCTTCCTCCACAGGGAAGCGCTCTACCATTGAGCTACAGCCACCTTGTATTTGGTGCAGGACGCTCTCCTTTTCCGCGAATGCGACTTGCTAGGTCCACTCCTGGTGGGCCGTACAGGATTCGAACCTGTGACACCCCGCTTAAGAGGCGGGTGCTCTAACCACTGAGCTAACGGCCCCTAGCGCAGCCCAAAGGAACGCTATTTGTGTGCTCCTAGCACAACAAGCGGGTGCTTTATATAACGCTATTTTAGCGTTACCTGACAAAGTCAGGTTCACTTAAGCTACGAGGGCAATTATACCTAATTAATGATAAGACAAAACCCCAAAACAAGCAAAGAAACCCCTCGTGATATCAATCCTATAATACTTGACTCCAGACCACTTCCTTAGTATACTATAGGGTGCCTGAGTAGAAGAGGCGATTCTAGATCTCTCCAGAGAATTGTCCGCTTACTTAGGCTTTTATGGTTTTTAAGAAATTTGCAAAAATAGTCCGAATTTTCGGTAAGTGGAGCCCGCGAAAGCGGGAACTTCTCTCATTGGGCCGATTTAAGACCTGGGCTAAGCGGCGCGGTATATTGTCCCTTTATGCTGCTTTTATCCTTGTAGCTCCTTTTGCACAGGTTAGTGTCGCTCATGCGCCACTTCTTCCTAAGCCTGTCGAGGCAAAAGTTGATACACGACCGACCCAGCTTAAGGTCTTTTTGAACCGTTATAACTCTCCTCTTGCCGCAAATGCCGGTACCTTTATCCGTGTTGCTGACAAGTACGGGTTTGACTGGCGGTTCCTACCCGCTATCGCCGGAACCGAGTCAACCTTTGGTCTTAAGTACGTACGTGGAACCTATAACCCTTTTGGATGGGGAGGCGGTCGTATTCGTTTCAGTTCCTGGGATCACGCTATTGAGCATGTGGGGCGAACCCTTTGGGAGAGGTACCTCCTCTCTGGGCAGCTTGATCTCTCCATTGAGCAGATAGGTGCTATCTACGCTACGTCCTCCCATTGGCCCAAAAGCGTTCGTTACTGGATGGGTAAAATCGATAGCCCTCAAACCGCCGCACTGGTAAAATAAGTGCGTAGCACTTATTTCTAGGTCGCCTAAGGCGACCGTCCAATAAATAACTACCAGCTGGGGTGGTGAAATGGCAGACACGGAGGGCTTAAGACCCTCTGAGGGTAAAACCTCGTGCGAGTTCGACTCTCGCCCCCAGCACCAACCTATCTCTTGTCTTGGTTTTCGCTCTGCGAAAAGCCAAGCAAGTAGTCGCCGCCGCGTGCTGAACACTAGCGTGCGTGAGACTACTTGACATTGCCGTCTCCTTTCGCTAAAAAAGGTGAGTCTATGTTACTTAGGCGTTTTGCCCTAGAGAGGGGGTGGTCATAAGTGGAGGAGCAAGAGAAGCAGTACGTCTGTACAGAATGCGGTTACGAAGGAGCCCAGGAGGATCCCTGTCCCGATTGTGGGGCGGCCGGTTCCATGGTCCCTGCCGATGAGGTTGAAGAGGAGATGGAGGACGAAATGGAAAACGAGGAGATGGATGAGGAAGAGGTATAACTTTTAATGGCAGAGGTCAAGATAGATAAAAAGGGATCGGAAATAACCTTAACGATAACTATTCCAGCACAACGCGTAAAATCGGCATTTGGAGAAATAAGAAAAGAAGCTCTTAAACAGATCGAGGCTCCCGGTTTTAGGAAAGGCAAGGCGCCGGAAAAAGTCGCCGCGCCCCATCTCGACGAGGATAGCTTGGCCGAAGAACTCTTCCGTGAGCTTATACCGGCTTCCTATGCAAAAGCAGTTGCAGATAACGAACTCAAACCCGTAGTTCCGCCGCAAATTCAGGTCAAGGAGTTTGGTAAGGATAAAGAGTTGGTGTACGAGGCAAAAACTGCCGAACTCCCGGAAGTTAAACTCGGAAATTACAAAAAAGCCGTAAAAGGGCTAAAGGGCAAGGTGATTTACGACTCAAAAGGCGACTCGGTTGGTGACGACAAAGAGGTAACAGCGGCCCAAGTTCTGGAAAAACTGCGTGATGTTGCGGAAGTGGATATCCCGCACGTGGTCGTGGATTACGAGGTTAGACGCATGATGTCGTCTCTGATAGACCAGGTTCAATCGCTTGGAATGACGGTCGACCAGTATTTGTCTTCCCAAGGTAAAAACGCGGAGAGTATCCAGAAAGAATACCACGAGATCGCCGAGAAAAATCTAAAGGACGACTTCATACTTAGGGAAATTGCGGCGGCGGAGAAGATCGACGTTTCCGAGAGTGATATAGAAGATGCCATCACAGCAGCACCAGATGAAAAAACTAAAGCAGCGATGAGACAGGAGCACGGCAGGGCTTATATTGAGGATGTACTTCTGAAGAGAAAGACTATCGAGTATCTTTTGAGAATTGTGGAGGACAAGAAATAACTTGCCATGCTTATCTTGTTAACTTAAAATAGACCAAGAATGGCGACGTATCCTGTGCCTTACATAATCGAAAAAACTCCTCGGGGTGAGAGAATTTCGGATGTCTTCTCCCGACTTTTGGAGGAAAGAATAGTCTTTTTGGCAGGTCCCATTAGCGACGCGATGTCTAATATCATCGTCGCACAGCTCCTTCTCCT
This sequence comes from uncultured Candidatus Saccharibacteria bacterium, assembly GCA_964348395.1. GTDB lineage: Bacteria > Patescibacteriota > WWE3 > 9FT-COMBO-53-11 > 9FT-COMBO-53-11 > CAYGCK01. The sequence continues at coordinate 94,477 of CAYGCK010000002.1, forward strand.
TCAACAGCAAGATCCTAAAAAAGAGATAAAAATGTATATCAATTCGCCTGGCGGATCGGCGTACGCAGCTTTTGCAATCTACGACACCATGAAGCAACTCTCAAATCCTATCTCAACCATAGCGGTGGGTGTGGCCGCTTCCGCTGCGACATTAATTCTTGCCGCCGGAGAGAAGGGGAAGAGAGCAGCCTTGGCTCACTCCCTTATTCACATGCATCAACCGATAGGTGAGGCCGGGGGGCAAGCGTCGGATATCGAGATCACTGCAAAGGAGATACTACGGTTAAAGGATCTTTATGCCGAGACATTGGCCAAACACGCTAAGCAAACCAAAAACAAGGTTCTGCACGATATAGACCGAGATGTCAACATGACCCCGGAGGAGGCCAAACGCTACGGTCTGATTGATAAGATAATTAAATAATTTGCCATTTGGTCACTTTCCATTTACCATTGCTTAGAGTACCTACTTGTATCGATTTTGGGTGGTTAGCTCAGGGGTAGAGCACTTACTTGACGTGTAAGGGGTCAGAGGTTCAAATCCTCTACCACCCACCATTGAATTTAAATTCATCCCTTATGTATAATAACCCCGGAATGCGTTTGTTTGGGTTCACAACCACCACTTTCTTTACCACCGAATGAGTCGGAGGTGGTTGGTGTGGCCTAAAATTCCAAGCACCTCCTGATTCAAAGGGGGTTTTTTGTTGAGCAACAAAGCTCGAAAAGTATAAGATTTATGAGGAAAAGCATGGCAAAACGAAAAAAAGCAGTTTCGCTGGATAGTTTAAGGCATTCTACAGCCCATCTTTTAGCAGCAGCGGTTAAAGAATTTTACCCCAGTGCAAAACTAGCAATTGGACCGGCCATAGAAAACGGATTCTATTACGATATTGATTTCGGCAAAAGGAGCATATCGGAGGAGGACCTGCCAAAAATTGAGGAAAAGATGCGTGAGCTCATCTCTTCCTGGAAGAGTTTTAAAGGACGCGAGGTTACCCCAACCGAAGCCAGGAAAATTTTCAAAGACAACCCCTACAAAAAGGAACTTATAGACGAGTTTTCCAAAGAGGGTCAAAAGATAACCGTTTATACCTCGGGAGATTTTGTGGATTTGTGCCGCGGGGGACACACCAAGAACCCAAGTCTCGAAATCAAGCACTTTAGACTTTTATCGACGGCCGGGGCCTACTGGAGAGGAAACGAAAAAAACCCCATGCTCACCAGAATCTACGGTACGGTGTTCCCAACTAAAAAGGAGCTAGACGACTATCTAAAACGTCAAGAAGAAGCCAAAAAGCGGGACCATAGGGTTTTGGGGCGCCAGTTAGACCTTTTTACCTTCTCGGAGGAGGTTGGGGCAGGATTGCCTCTCTGGACTCCTAAGGGAACAATTATCCGTGACGAGTTAGAGAAGTGGGCCAAAGAGACGGAGCGGGAGTGGGGCTACCAGCACGTCGTAACCCCGCATATAACCAAGGAGGAGCTCTACAAAATATCCGGACACCTGCCTTACTATGCCGATGACCTCTATTCGCCGCTGGATATAGAAGGCGAAAAATACTACCTAAAGCCCATGAATTGTCCCCATACCCATATGATTTACAAGAGCAAAAAGCGAAGCTATCGGGAACTACCACTACGGTGGGCCGAATACGGGACGGTCTATCGGTTCGAACGTTCCGGTGTTCTTCATGGGCTGATGCGCGTTAGGGGCTTTTGCCAAAACGACGCCCACGTCTATGTTCAACCGGAATTGGCGGTCGAGGAATTTATCAAAGTTTTTGATCTTCACAGATACTACTACAAGATCTTGGGAATAGATGACTGGTGGGTTGTTTTGGGTCTACGCGATCCGAAAAACCACGCTAAATACCACGGGGATGATGAGATGTGGCGCCTTGCCGAAAAGCTTTCCAAAGACGCTCTAAAAAAAGCCAAAGTCACCTACGAGGAAGAGATGGGTGGGGCGGCGCATTACGGTCCAAAGGCGGACGTTTATATCCGTTCGGTTGTGGGAAACGCCTACGCTATAGGGACCGATCAACTAGATCTTTATATGCCCAAGCAGTTTGACCTTAAGTACACCGACAGCGATGGAAAAGAAAAAATGCCCTACATAATCCATCGGGCGCCTCTTGGTTCCCACGAGAGAATGGTAGGATTTCTCATAGAGCACTACGCCGGAGCTTTCCCGGTATGGCTTTCTCCTGTTCAGGTTGTCGTCATACCCATTTCTAAGAAATTCGCCGCCTACGGCCGGAAGGTGGGGAAGGAGCTAAAAAACCAAGGCGTTCGCGTCGAAGTCGACAACAGAGACGCCACCATGCAAGCTAAGATACGCGAGGCGCAAACGCAAAAGGTACCCTATATGTTTATCGTTGGGGAAAAGGAGAAGAAAAAGGAGGGGGTAGCGGTTCGCCTTCGCGACGGTAGTGATTTAGGGGTTAAGGGGGTAAAGGTTGCGCAGGAGAAAATAGCCTCTATAATCAAAAGCCGGAGTCTCGAGATATGGTAAAAAAACCCACCTATCGAATTAACCAAAGTATCCGGACGCCTAAGGTTCGTGTGGTGGATGATAAGGGAGAGCAGCTTGGGATTTTGGACACCTCCAAAGCGCTAAAACTTGCCCAAGAGAAAGGGTTGGATTTGGTTGAGGTTGCCCCTTCCGCTAAACCTCCAGTAGTGCGGATACTCGACTACAAAAAATGGCTTTTTGAACGCGGTAAAAAAGAGGGCAAAAAAGAGAAAAAGACAGAACTTAAGGAGCTCAGGTTTCGTCCCAACATAGGCGAGCACGACCTTAAAACGAGGGCACAGCGGGCATCAGGATTCTTGAGGGATGGGGATAAGGTAAAATTAACCGTTATTTTTCGCGGACGAGAACGCGCTCATCCAGAGGTTGGGCTTGAAAAGTTAAAGTATCTTATTGACTACCTTAAGGAAGCGGGGCGTCCGGAAAAGGAGCCGGAGCGCTCCACCGCGGGCTACGAGGTAACTCTTGTCCCCATTAGGAGGAAATGATGGCTAAAGAAAAGATGAAAGTCTCAAAAACAGTTAAAGATAGATTTAAAGTTACAGGGCGGAAAAAACTCCTTCACGCTCGTGGGGGTGTGAAGCACCGCCGCTCCAAGGAGCAGGCGTCTCTCAAAACCAGGGGGCGCCGTTTAAAGCGGGTTAGTAAACCGGAATCAAAACGAATAAAGAAGCTCTTAGGTATTGGTAAATAGAAAAGGATTCGAATATGGTTCGAGCAAAAGGCGCAAAAACACAGAAAAGGCATAAAAAGATTCTGAAAGAAGCGCGTGGGTATCGAGGCGCACGTCACAAGCAATATAGGCGGGCGAAAGAAGCGGTTTTGCACGCCGGACAGTACGCGTTTGCCGGGAGAAAATTGAGACGCCGTGATTTACGAAGTTTGTGGATTAAGAGGATAAACGCGGCTTTGGGAAAGCACGATTTAACTTATAGTCGTTTTGTGTCGCTTTTGAAAAAATCAGGGCTGGATTTAAGCCGTAAAATTTTAGCCCAACTTGCCGTCGAGGAACCCGCAGTTTTTGACGATATTGTTGAAAAAGTGCTTTCCTCGCCACGCGAGGGTGCAATTTCCGCTTCGCGGAAAGTAAAACGAAAATGAGGTTTGAAAAACTTCGCGATAAGGCGCTTTCGGAAACGGCTAAAGCCAAGACGCAAAAGCGTCTCGAGGAGATCCGGGTAAATTACCTAGGAAGGAAGGGGGAGATAAATAAACTCCTAGCCGAGATTCCAGAATTGCCCAAAGAGGAGGATAGAAAAAGAACCGGTGCACGCATTAACGAAATAAAGGAGGAGATTGAGCAAGCTCTCTCAGCTGCCGATAGGCGAATTAAGGACCAGCTTCTCGCAGGTATCAAAGATGAAGAATTTGACGTAACGGAACCCGCCAAAACGGTTTATGCCGGCTCCCTACACCCTCTTACCAAATTGAGAGAGTTCGTGCGTGACACTTTTTTTAAGCTGGGTTTTGAAGAGATAAATACCCCTCATATCGAAACGGACGACTATAACTTTGGTCTTCTCAATATCCCTCCCAACCATCCCGCTCGCGATCTTTGGGATACTCTTTACCTCGAGGACGGACGCTTGCTTCGTACCCATACCTCAACAGTTCAGGTAAGGGAGATGGAGAGGCGAGAACCTCCCATACGCGTTATGGCTTTCGGTCGGTGCTTTCGTTATGAAAATGTCGACCCTCACCACGATCATACCTTTAACCAGTTTGACCTTCTCTATGTGGATCGGGATGTCTCGATGACTCATTTGAAATTTCTTTCTGACCTATTTCTCAAAAAGGTTTTTGGCGAGCGTACCAGAACCCGCTTTCGCCCCAAATACTACCCCTTTGTTGAACCCGGAGTGGGGGTTGATGCTCTTTGCCCATTTTGTGAGGGGAAGGGATGTAGGATTTGCGGTGGTGAGGGATGGTTTGAGATTGCAGGTGCCGGTTTGGTTCATCCACAAGTGCTCAGGAACGGCGGAATAGATCCCGAGAAATATTCTGGTTTGGCGTGGGGATTTGGACCTGAGAGGATGCTTATGGTGAAACTCGGAATAGATGACATTCGGTATTTCAACGGCGGTGATCTAAGGTTTTTAAGACAGTTTTCGTAAAATGTTGATCCCTTACACTTGGCTTAAAGAGTTTGTAGCATTAAAAACCCCAGCCGAAAAGGTGGCGTCCGATCTATCTTTATCAACCATCGGAGTCGAGGGTGTCGAGAGTTACGGAAGGGAAAAGGTTCTGAATCTTGACGTAACCTATAACCGTGGGGATCTGCTGAGTGTGGTTGGGGTAGCTCGCGAGCTCTCCGCTTTGTACAACCTTGACTTTAAAGGAGAAATCGAACAGTTTGAGCCGGGGAAGGAAGTTATGCAGCTACCTATAAAAAGCGATGCAAAACTTGCAAAAATCTACACACTAACTCGAATTTCCAACCTTGCCTACCAAAAGACCCCTAAGGTTATTAAGGAGCGTCTCGAAGCCGCAGGAATGCGTTCCGTGAATCTTTGGGCCGACCTCACCAACTACGCAATGCTTGAGTGGGGCCAACCGTTTCATGCCTTTGATGCCGAGAAGGTGAGAAAACGGGATTCAAAAGGGGAGATTATTGTCAGGAAAGCGCGTCGAGGTGAGAAAATTAAGACTCTGGATGGGTTGAACCGTAAGCTCAACTCGACCGATATCGTCATTGCCGACCGCAAGGGACCGATCGGCATTGCGGGGGTAATGGGAGGTGAGAATACCGAGGTAAACGAGAAAACCACCGAGATTCTTCTGGAGGCAGCGATTTTTGGCCCTCAATCGATCCGCAAAACCGCGAGGCGGTTGGGGCTTCGCTCCGAAGCGAGCAAGCGTTTTGAGCACTACTTATCTCCTGAAAATTTACTTATGGCCCTCAACAAAATTACCCAACTCTTTCAACTTTACGGGGAAGGAACTGTGGTAGGTTTTAGTTTGCTTGGGGAGAGTAAAACCGATCTTGAGGGTGTAACTCTCACTCAGGAAAAGCTCAACGCCGTTTCCGGTACACCAATACCCATTGCCGACACCCGCAAATACCTAAAGCTTCTGGGGTTTAAGGTAATGTCATCTGAAGACGGGCTTCTCTGTTGGGCTCCTCACTGGCGAGGGGATATCTCGATACCGGAGGATTTGGCTGAGGAGGTAATCAGATTCCATGGTTATGAGCGCCTTCCCGCCCACCCATTGGAGACTACCCTCGAGGATGCTCCCGAAAATCGTTTGGAAACAGAGCGTAATAACGTAACCCGTCTTTTGACAGGTTTGGGGTTTGATGAGGTTAAGAGTCAAGCATTCGTTTCGACAAAGTCGCTTATCCACCTGGATAGCAAAAAGCTTCTTAAAATAAAAAATCCCATATCCGCAGAAACCGAGTATTTAAGGTCCTCTCTCATCCTCTCGCTCTTGGAGGTTGCACAGCAAAACGCTCCTCGGTACGGCGAAGGTATGATTTTTGAACTCGAGAAGGTTTATCCCCCGAAAGATGACGAGTTCTTGAGCTTGGGGGCCCTGATTTGGGGCAAGAAAGAACTTTTTAGGGAAGCAAAAGGTTATCTCGAAGCTCTACTGACCAAGACAAACCTTCCTATGCGGTTAACCCCCGGCAAAAACGCGCTCCTGCACCCCAAAAGATCCGCCGAGATTGAGGTAGACGGAGAACGCTTGGGTGTCGTGGGGGAGATACATCCCCATCTTGCTACGTCTTACGGCTTTGAAGTTGGAATTTTTGAGCTAAACTTGGAAACTCTTGCGTCCCTGGCGCGCGATTGGAAACCGTTCGCTCCTATCTCTCAATATCCTGAAATATACGAGGACTTCTCTTTCACAATGGCCGAGAAGTATGCACTTGGCGATTTAATGGAAAAAATTTCTAAAGTCTCCACCTTGGTAAAAAATGTCGAACTTCTAGACCGTTACGTTAGAAAGGGCAAACGCTCTATAACGTTGAGGGTTACATTTCAATCTGACGAGAGAACCATATCGGTTGAGGATGTCGAACCCTCTCGGGTGAAAATTCAAAAACTAATCAAGAAAAGTGGCGGTTCTCTACGCTCCTAGGGAGAAGCAATTTTAACTGAAATCTCCAGTACCTTTAGCCCTCCTGCCGTATCTTGCACCTCAATTTTAAGTGTGTGATCTTCTGGTACCACCTCATCCTTGATATCCATCTGAAAGAGAGGAAGAGCGGTGCCACTTGGACCATTATCTTTAGAAGAATAGCAACTGCTTCCACAGGTACTAGTTGTTACTTTCCACTCCTTGATACCGTCTTCATCACGGTTACATTCGTTTGGCCAGGTTGGACAGTCGGGACCACTGAGAGAAAATCTCACGAAAGCGATGGTTGTTCCTGGTTGTGCAACAGGAGTCGCGCGAACTTCAAACTTAGCCGGAAGTGCGTTCTTTGAAATACTGTTACCACTCCAATCATAAAATGAGACACCGCTTTCGCTCAGTAACGGTCCCGTACTTCCACCCGAACAGCTAACGACATTCCCTGAATCATCAAAACAAGCCGTTGAAACTTGGGTTGGCGGGAAATATTGGGATTGCCCGGAAAAAGTTTTGGCGACCCAAGCGTTCACGTCGTCCTGCCACTCAGGACGCTCGGCCTGTATCTTTATGTAGAACTTCTTGGTTGATTTTCCGGCGGCTTTGCAGGCGTCGGAGGCCAGTTTCCCGTCGACGGTGCAGATATCAAGGTTTTGACGCCAATCGTCTTTCTCGGTTGGGACGGTTCCTGAGATAAATTTATCGCATCGCTGGTTGCCTCCGGTGTGGGGCCCTACGGCTTTGCCAGAAAGGTTATCCACACAGGTGTCAATTATTCCGTCGGGTCTTACAAAACCCACATTGGGTTTATCGGAAAGGTAATCTAACATCGCCGCGTTCCAGATACGCGCTGCCCCGGCAAAGAAGTTAGGGTTCATAGGTGAGTTATCGTTGTTCCCAATCCAGGCGGCCATGGAGACGGCAAACGGTGCACCCTCGTGCGCCGGCGTAAAGCCAAAAGCCCAGTTATCGCGGTTATCGTTGGTCGTTCCGGTTTTAACCGCAACGGTATGGTTGCGAATATTCAGCCCTAGCTGGTTACCTCCACCAAAGGTGAGCAAACGCGCGTTAAAGTCAGAAAGTATATCGCTCATAAGGTAGGCAACCTGTTCCGAGAGAACCCGTACTCCACTGTTGGGTCGAAACTCCTCAAGAACGTTCCCGTTGTGGTCGGTCACCCTAAGAATCGCGACTGGATCGCGCCGAACCCCGCCTGTGGCAAAAACATTGAAGGCGGTTAGAAGATCAAGCATTTTAACCTCTCCGCCTCCTAGGGTAAGTGCAACCCCGTAGCGACTAGGGTCGTTGAGTGTGGATATCCCCATCTCGTGAGCTGTATCGAGCAAGTTGGAGACCCCGACCATGGACAACATCTTAACAGCAGGTATGTTTTTGGAGTTACCCAGGGCTTGTCGAACCGAAAGAATTCCGTGGTATTGGTTGGCAAAATCTTGTGGTTTATAAGCAGGTTGCCCCTGTCCAACGTCAAAGGTGGTTGGGATGTCTATTAAAGTGTATGCGGGGTAAAAACCTTGTTTGAAGGAGGTAGCATACATTAAAGGTTTTATGGCTGAACCGGGTTGCCTGGAGGGGGAAGTCGTGACGTTGAACTGTCCATCGATATCGGTTGCAAAGTAATCTTTTGACCCAACCATGCTTAAGATTTCCCCAGTTTTGGGGTTCATCGCCAAAAACGCGGCGTTTGAAACCCTAAAACGCGCATCCGCAGCCGCCTCGTCCGTAACCATCTTTTGATATCTATCTTGGAGGTTCACGTCAATTGTCGTCGTGACTCTAAGGCCTCCGGTCTCGACCAGCGTTTCCCCGTAGCGCTCGGCTAAAAGCTCCCTGACATACATAACAAAATGGGGTGCTCTAATTTGCGATCCTTCTGGCTTTAGATTCAAGGCGGCCTGCTTCGCCTCTTCTTCTTGTTCAGCAGTTATATATCCATCCTCACGCATGCGTCGCAAAACCTCACCTTGCCTCCATTTAGCAAGTTCTGGGTCACGGTAAGGGGAGTATTTAGAGGGAGCTTGCGGAAGTCCGGCCAGAAGGGCGGCCTCATGCAGTGTTAGGTCGGAAACGTTTTTTCCAAAATAGTTTTCGGCCGCAGCTTGGATACCGATGGCCTGACCACCGTAAGGGGTCTCGTTGAAATACATTTGTAAAATTTCGTCTTTTGTGTAGCGTGCCTCAATTTGAACAGCCAACACAAACTCCTTAATCTTTCGAATGATGGTTCTTTCCTGAGTTAAAAGGGTATTTTTGACAAGTTGCTGGGTTATAGTGGAACCCCCTTGGAGGTGTTCCCTCTTGATTAATACGCGGTAGGCGGCACGGATGATTCCGAAGGGATCAAAACCTCTGTGGCGGTAGAAATTTTTGTCCTCAATAGAGAGCGTAGCTTGTTTTACAATGTCCGGGACTTGATCGAGAGTAATGAGAGTTCTATTCTCATCCCCGTAAATATCGTAAAGGAGAGTGCCATTTCTATCGAATATCTTGGTCGACATTGAGACGTCGCGCTCGACGAGCCGGTCCGGGGAGGGGAGGTCCTTGGAAAAATACAGCGCCATACCCCCGAAAACGAGGGAGGAAAAGATAATGAACATTAGGACGAGACTCACTCCCACGTTTAACCAATAGAGTTTGCTTTTGCGCTCGCGTTTGGCGAATCTGCGGAAAAAAGGAAGTTTGGATACCAGCTTGGATACAAGATCAAAAAACTTCCCAAAGATAAGCCTAAAAAAAGCCGTAAGGAGTTTAAGAAGCGCGCGTAGCGGATTTGGTATTTTCATTAAAATCCCGCCTCGGCCTTTCCTCCAAGAACGGGAACCGGTTGGCAGGTATCTTCTTTTCCGACTCACAGAGGAATTTTACCATAAGGTATCTGATAAAATTGCCTTGATTATGCTCTCCACAGACGAGGTTTTTACCCGTTGGGTCGATAAAATCTACCCCAGAAAAAAAGATCTCCAAAAAGCTTTGGCGCAAAGGAAGCTGACCGTATACCACGGGGTTGATCCCACTGGTTCCGACCTGCATTTAGGCCACTCCGTTCCGCTTTTGCTCCTCAAGAACCTACAAGCTATGGGACATAAAATCATCTTTTTGATAGGGGATGCAACCGCGACGGTGGGTGATCCTTCAGAGCGGACCGCCGCGCGAAAACGGTTAACCAGAAATCAAGTTAAAAAGAACGCTCAAACCTACAAGAAACAGGCTGGAAAAATTATAAATTTCAGTGGAAAAAATTCAGCAAAACTGGATTACAACAGTCGTTGGTGGGGAAAAATGCGATTCTTAGACGGCCTCGCACTTGCTTATCAGTTTACTCTGCAGCAAATGATCGAGAGAGATATGTTTCAAGTTAGGCTTAAAAGGAGAAACCCCATATCTCTTCCCGAACTCTTCTACCCCGTCCTTCAGGGATATGATTCGGTCGCTATGGATGTCGACGCCGAGGTTGGTGGAACGGATCAAACCTTCAATATGCTAGCCGGTCGAGCCCTTATGAAAAAGTTGAAAGGTAAAGAGAAGTTTGTTCTTGCCACAAAGCTTTTGGTTAACCCTAAAACACAAGAAAAATTTAGTAAAAGCTCCGGGAACTACATTCCGCTTACGGTGGGGGCAAATGATATGTACGGGAAGGTGATGGCGCTTCCTGACGAAATGGTCATTATTACCTTTAAACTTTGTACCGAAGTTCCCTTGGCTAGGATCAACAAGCTAGAAAAGGAGTTCAAATCCAACCCGTTAAAAGTGAAAAAACTTTTGGCGTACGATATCACATCCATGTACCACGGTAAAGATGATGCAAGAAAGGCGCAAAAGGAATTCGAAAAAGTTTTTCAGAAAAAGGGTTTACCTACTCCAACCGTCAGAAAGGTTACTTATACCGCCGACGCCGTTATAGCTCTCACTGTGGATGTTGCCCTAGTCAAAACCGGCCTTGCCAAAAGCATGTCTGATGCTCGAAGGTTAATTGACCAAGGTGCAGTTAAAGTTAATGGTGAGAAGATACTTGGTGCAAAAACAACAGTAGCGAAAGACGATGTACTGAGTGTTGGAAAGCGAAAAGCTGTCAAGATAGCCTAAAATGAGATTTTTCCAGAAAAAGCAAAAACTATGGACAATTATTGTGGTTATCGCTACCTTGAGTCTTGTTTTGTCCTCGGTTTTGCCGTATGTCCTTAGGTGAACCTAAATGATGCGATCGAAAAGCTACCCAATGTTGGTGAGGTCTACAAGAAGCGCCTCGCGCGTCTGGATATCAAGACGATAAGAGATCTCCTTTACCACTTCCCATTTCGTTATGAAGATTTCCGAACGCCTAAAAAGATAAAGGATTTGTCATCCGGAACGTCAGCCTCTCTTATCGGCGAAATTATAGAGATCTCTAACGTCCGAACGAAGAAGAGAAAAATGCTGACCAAAGCTGTAGTTTCGAATGAAAGCGGCTCGATCGAGGCGGTCTGGTTCAACCAACCATATCTAACAAGAACCCTAAAAAAGGGGTTCCGCATCGGGCTCGCGGGTCGCGTAGAGCCCTTTGCGGGTCGCATCACACTGGTTAGCCCCGAATTTGAAGTTTTGACCGGGGGGAGGAAACCCACCCATACCTCAGGACTAATTCCCATCTATCCCGAGACGGCCCGAGTGAGTTCAAAGTGGCTTCGTTCTCAAGTTAAAAAAGTGTTATCGCAGTCGGCTATTTTGGTGGGTGGTGAGTTTCTACCCCGCCCAATTCTTGAGAAGCACAACCTTGAGGGATGGGATAGAGCTATGGAAAATATGCATTTTCCCAAAGATTTAGATTCGGCAAAAATCGCTAAAGCTAGGTTCGCCTTCGAGGAGTTATTCCTCTTTAATCTTCGAGCACTGCGGCGAAGACAAGAGTGGGAGATTAAAAAGTCAGCGGCTGAAATTCCAGTTAAGAGGTGTGAACGGGAATTAGAGGATTTTATAAAAGGCTTACCCTTTACCCTCACCAAAGCCCAAAAAACAACGCTTACCGAGATTTTAGACGACCTAGAGCAGGGGAAACCCATGAACCGCCTTATTCAAGGGGACGTCGGCTCTGGAAAAACCGTCGTCGCCGCAGCTGCGGCATATCTGACCTACCTTGCGGGTGCTAAAACCGTATTCATGGCGCCAACCGAGGTTCTGGTGGACCAACACTTCACTACCCTTCAGAATCTTCTCGAGCCTAAAGGTATGAAAATCGCCCTTCACACCGGTTCCAAAAAACCAAGCGGTTCATTTGACCTATGGTTGGGAACTCACGCTCTTTTTTACCGAAAGGGAGACTTTGAGGGTGTAGGACTCGTTATAATCGACGAACAACACCGCTTTGGAGTGGAGCAAAGAGGCAAACTGCTGACAAAGACTAAGAAGGGCGCAATACCACACCTTCTTACCCTGACGGCCACACCCATTCCCAGGACTCTGGCACTTACGGTTTACGGCGATCTGGACGTTTCTGTTATTGACGAATTGCCTCCGGGGCGGAAGCCGGTAAAAACCTTTGTTGTCCCGGAAAATAAACGCGCCGCAGGTTACCAGTGGGTTAGAGAAAAAGTAAAAGAGGGAAACCAGGCTTTCGTCATCTGCCCACTTATCGAGGAATCTGAGAAAGAATCGATGCAGCAGGTTAAAGCCGCCACGAGTGAGTACGAAAAGCTTCAAAAACTTTTCCCAGAATTAACCGTCGGTTTGCTTCACGGACGACTCAAGGCTCGCGAAAAGGAGAAGGTTTTGAATCGCTTTAGAGATGCTGAGGTTCATATTCTGGTTGCAACTCCCGTGGTTGAGGTTGGAATTGACGTTCCAAGCGCAACTATTATGATAGTCGAGGCGGCCGAACGATTTGGTTTGGCGTCGCTCCATCAACTGCGGGGCCGCGTCGGCCGCGGGAATAAAATCTCCTATTGCTTTCTCTTTACCGAGGAGGAAGGTCCTACTGTAACGAAGCGGCTTAAGTCACTGGAGAAGACGTCGAGCGGATTCGAGCTGGCGGAGCTCGATCTAAAACTACGAGGTCCCGGTGAGATATACGGTGTGCGCCAGCACGGTCTTATTGAACTCAAAGTTGCCGATTTGACAGATACCCGCTTCATAAAGCAAACACGAGAAAGTGCACAAAGGGTTCTTAGTGAGGATCCAAAACTCTCGTCCCACCCACGTCTCGCTCGGGAACTTGAAAGATTTTCGTCTGATTTAGTCGAACCGAATTGATAAACTGAAACCATGCGCGTTGCAGGAGGGAAAGCCAAGGGACATAGATTAAAAGTTCCGAAAATTCGAGATGTAAGACCAACCCAAGAGTCTATACGGACAAACATATTTAACATTCTTGGAGATTTTGTCGAGGGTAAGAAAGTTTTTGATCTTTACGCGGGGTCTGGATCGTTGGGTATCGAGGCGCTATCTCGCGGGGCAAGAGAAGTCATATTTATTGAGAGTAACAAGAACGCTTGTCGGGTGATTAAGGAAAATTTAGGCCATGCAAAATTGGACAAAAAGGGCAAAGTCATATGCCACGACGCCAAACAGGTTCTTTTAACTCTGCCCGATCGGGATATTGACCTTGCTTTACTAGATCCACCTTACTCTATTGGAAAAATGGACCATGTGTTTTCTGCACTTGCTTCCCATCTCAAGCGCGGCGCGGTTTTGGTTTATGAACATGCCAAAACCACCGAGGTACCGAGTATACCCGGGCTTAAAGTCTTTGATCGAAGAATGTACGGCAGCACAAAGGTTACGTTTTTAACGAAGGAGTAATTGAAAGTAACATGGGTAACCACAATTACCACAGTAACTAAGATAGATACTTCAGTTACTCTTGTTACTGGTGTTACTATTGTTGTCGTGCAAAGCAGGAGTAGCTATTTCTAATCGCGTCCTGCTGTTACTTAAGAGAAATGTCTCCAGTTCCAAAGAGAAAACATTCCTACGGGAGAAAAAGAAGAAAAGTGAAGCACAAGGGCGTCAAGGTTCCCAAGACGGTAAAGTGCCAAAACTGCGGAGCTCAGAAACTTCCACACCGTGTGTGTGGCGAGTGCGGTGCAAAGTAGTTTCAAAATTATGGAAGAACAGGAGAAAAAACGGGACCCGAGACACGAGGCGCGACGAGTTGCTCTGGCAACCTTATTTGAGCGGGCGTTTCACTCCATTGAGCCCAAGGAAAGTATTTCCCGTGTTCTGGAGCTTTATGAGGAAAGTAATGTTGACGACGAGCTTCTTGAAAGCATAGTCGAGGGGGTGGTAGGCAAGAAGGAGGAGATCGACAAGGTTATTGCCGAAACCGCACCGGCTTGGCCGCCTGAGCAGATAAATCGCGTTGATTTAGTGGCGCTTCGCATCGGCATTTGGGAACTCCTTTTTGCTAAGGAAACCCTTCCAGAGACAAAACAAGCACCTCCCAAGGTAGCGATAGACGAGGCGATTGAGCTTTCAAAAGAGTTCGGTGGTGCTGCATCAGGAGGGTTTGTCAACGGAGTTTTGGGGACGGTTGTCGAGCGCTTTATCGACGGCGAGAAGAGGGAAGATAGCGATGACGAAATCGAAAGCTGATCCAGAGAAAAAAATCGAAAAAAAGTTGGGGATTCGCTTCAAGAATCCTAATCTGGCGCAAAATTCCGTTGTGCACCGCTCCTACCTTAATGAAAACCCCGATTTTCCCTTGCCGTCGAACGAGCGGTTGGAGTTTTTGGGAGACGCGGTCCTGGAACAGATTGTTTCAAACTATCTTTACCATAATTTTCCAGCCCTTCCGGAAGGAGAATTAACAGCACTTCGCGCCGCCTTGGTTAGAACGGAATCTTTAGCCGAGGAGGCAAGACGATTGGGCCTTGGTGAGGAGCTACTTTTATCCAAAGGCGAGGAATCGGGGGGCGGCAGGGATAATCCCTACCTTCTGGCAAACACATTCGAGGCCGTTGTGGGCGCGACTTTTTTGGACCAAGGATTGCCCACCGCTATAAAGTTTGTCGAGCGTGAACTTCTCTATAAGACTGAGGAATCCTTAAAATCCGGTACCAAGGATCCCAAAAGCCAGTTTCAGGAATTATCGCAAGCCAAACTCGGTGTAACGCCGACCTACAGGGTTATTAAGGAGTGGGGACCGGCCCACAATCGACAGTTCATCTGCGGAGCATACGTCAAAAAGAAGAAGGTCGCCGAGGGTCAAGGTAGGAGCAAAAAGGAAGCCGAAGAGAGCGCCGCAACCCAAGCGTTCAACTTGCTTTCTAAGGAAGGCGCCGAAACAAAGTTTGAGGTCTAAACCACTGGCAATGCAAATTTCAATCATTACTCTTTTCCCCAAAATGTTTGAACCTTTGATTTCTGCCTCCATTCTTGACAAGGCTAGGGAAAGCAAGAAACTCGAGGTAAACCTTATAAATCTTCGCGATTTCGGCTTAGGCTCCCACAAACAGGTGGACGATCGAGTTTACGGAGGCGGAGTCGGGATGATACTGCGTGTCGAGCCGATTGACAAGGCTATTCAACACGCAAAGTCGAAAGTTAAAGGTATAAAATCTAAAGTTCTCTTGCTTACACCTCAAGGGAAAACCTTGAGGCAAGAAACAGTCAAGAAACTCGCCAAAGAAAACCATCTAATTTTGATTTGTGGGAAGTATGAAGGGGTCGACGAGCGTGTGCGCAAACTCGTGGATGCAGAACTTTCTATAGGGGATTACGTCCTATCCGGTGGCGAGGTGGCAGCTATGGTCGTCCTTGATGCGGTTTCGCGACTTATACCCGGAGTTTTGGATAAGGAAGCAACCGAGTACGAATCCTTTTCTCAAGGGTCCTTGGAACCTCCGCAGTACACACGACCCGAAATTTACAAAAATATGAAAGTACCAAAGGTTCTTTTATCGGGGAATCACAAAGAAATAGAAAAGTGGAGGAGAGAACAGGCGCTTAAGAAGACCAAAAAACAAAGACCCGATCTACTAAAGAACTAAAGGAAATTTATTTTTTCTCTTCGGAAAGCTCGACAAATACCTCTTTTCCCTGTTTCGCAGCGGCCGTTTTTACGAGCGAACGAATTGCCGAAATTGTCCTTCCATTTTTCCCTATGATAAAGCCCATATCCTCTGGTGAAACCGAGATGGTGAGATGTAAAGTTCCGTCTTCTTCCTCGCTTTCTTCCACCTTAACATCCTTAGGATTCGAGACGATCTCTCCGACCAGGTATTCAAGAAGATCCTTCATAGCTGATAGTTAGTAACCATTAACCAGTAGCGGTTTTTTCAGTATCCGAAGCTTCGGTTTGAGTTTCTTCCGTTGGTTGAGCGCTCGTCGATTCCTGTGGACTGGTCTCTGATCTCGGTTCGCTGGTTTCTGCTTTCTTAGGCACATACGGTTTATATTCGTATTTACCTTTGAGCAGTTTTTCAACCGATTCGCTTACTTTAGCGCCGCGGTCAACCCAGTAATCTACTTTCTTTTTGTCAACCTGAAGATGTGGAGGAGCAGCGGCGGGGTTAAAGGATCCCAAAACCTCGTTGACGTTGGCTCGCTCTCCCACAACAATTCTGTAGCTGGGTCTGTGCTTTTTTCCTGTTCGCTGAAGCTTTATCCTAAGCATCAAAGATGAGTTTAGCACACGGGTTTTATGAGGTCCTTATCGCGTGAAGCGGGACAAGATTCTTGAGCGGTAGCGAAAGGCCTTACTTGAGGGTTTCGAGTATTTCAAGAGCACGGGTGTAGGATGGGTCGGTGAAGGAGAAGGTAACCGGCCTATCCGGGTTAAGAATCGCGGTCGGCGTGTAGTAGGCAACAAACGTAACCTCGGGAGAAAGAATCGTCCCTCCTCCTTCGGTCTCACCGGAAGTGTATCTTAAAGAGTCGATGTCGACCAATCGCAAACTGTTCTCAAAGGCCAAAACCAAACAGGTGAGCTCCAGAAATGTACCTTTTGAAGCGTATCTTACACGAACCTCAGGAACCTGTCCCTTTACTTCCGAGGTTTCCCCACCAAACTGCAATGTCTCTACGCTCAAGCCGCAAGAGTCGGAAACCGATTGGATTTGGGTCAAAAGCTCGGGAATTTTACTCTCGCTCGTTATCGCGGCCTCAAAAAGAGCATAATTCTCGTCAAGGAGTGTGGACTGGTCGGCGAGATCCAGAAGTTTTTGGCTCTTGGTCTCAAGGATTTGAATGCGTTCCTGCTCGTTTTGAATCTGCGTGTTTAGTTCCTGTATACCCCCCCAAGTAGGAAGGGCGACCAGGGGAATAAGAAGAATGCCCAGTATTACAAGCAAAAGCGGCGGTCCGTATGTTTTAACCTCGGGACGGTTCAAAATCGATGCTTGAGCCATTATTGTTCCTCCCCGGGAAGCGGCTCTTCAAGCCCTCCCCTCGACATTACTGCTTCGATTGCAAAGTTTGCGTCTCCGGTTGACGGGTCAAAGTTGACCGAAGTTAGACTCGCCTGGGTAAAAAGAGTTCCGCCTTTCTCTTCGTCAATCAGGTTGTCCAAGAAAGTTGATAGATTACTGTAGCTTGGGGTTTCCCCATTTATGATTATGGATTCCTCGGCTGTGGACGCCGAAACACCGGTTACGCTTACACCCGAGGGTCGGCTCGTCTCAATAGCCGAAAGTGCTTTTGAGAAATAGCTTCTGGCGGAAAGAACTTGCGGGATAGCTGTGGATTTTGCTTCCAATGCAAGCGCTTTCTCCTCCACATTCGAAAACTGGGCAATAGCTTGAATTGCCTGAGCGGATTCCTGCTCCAGACTGCTGAGTCGTGAGGAGAGGCTGGTTTTATAAAGGAAGAGTCCCGCGGATGCTCCTCCTGACAGTAAAAAAATAAGGCCAGCAATCAGCCAAACTCGGGAGACCAGTTTTTGTCGTTCTTTCGCGGCGGCGATCTCCTTTGGTATAAGCTCAATTCCCTCTGGCATCTATATCTCCTTTAACGCAAGTCCTGCAGCGACGGCAAACGATGGGGCGTGCTCTTCTAGATAATCCATGGGAAATCCTTTTGGAACCGCGATTACCTCCCAAGGGTTTCCGCGAGCGGCCTCGACTCCCAGGTTTTCAGCTAAATAAATCAAAACTCCGGGGAGGTTGGCCGTCCCTCCTACCAAAACCAAGCGGTTAAGAGGCCTGCCGGTTTTTGATTGGAAAAACGCTTGTGCTCTCTTTAATTCCTCAACAATGATATCAAAAACCGGCTTTATAGCCCCCATTATTTTCCCCTCAAGCTTCTCCTCTAAACCATATGTTCTTATGTATTCGGCGGCCTGACCGGGCTCGAGATTAAACGACTGGGTCAGAGCCCGCTCAAGAGCCTGTCCCCCCGTTGCGATGGAGCGAGTGAAGCGTAGAGCCCCACCCGAGAAGATGGCAATATCAGTGGTTGAAGCGCCAATCGAGGCAACCATAACGGGATTGGACGAATCCCCGACTACCGAGCGAGAAAGGGCGATAGTCTCCGTTTCCAGCGAAAGAGGAGTAAGGCCCGCGTCGCGAAGAACTTGAACGTACTTTTGCGTTAGGGCCTTAGGTACCGCAACCAAAAGAATATCGACAGCGTTTTGTTGCGTTTCGGAGGCGCCCAAAACTTCATAGTCTAAGATGGCTTGATCCAAAGGCATGGGAACGTACTGCTGAGCTTCGTTTTGTACCGCCGAGGCAATCTCAGTATCACCCATTTGGGGGAGGGTAATAACACGTGTAAAGACTTGGGATTCTGGAACGGAGGTGACGACGCTTCGGATTTTGAACTTTCCCTCGGTGAAAAACTGGTTTATAGATTGGGAGATTTTTTTTAAATCTTCCTGGTTATCCGAGGCCATCGAAACGCCCGCGGCTTGCCGTTGGTAGTAGGCGACCAAGGTTTTTGCTTTAGCCTGAACTCCTTTTATGGTAGATGTTCCGATATCAAGCCCGACAAATTCAGCCACAGTAATTCAAAGATAACAGATATTTAAGGTCAGATACCAGAATGTTTACGGTGCAACTTCTCTCCAAAAAATCCTGGATCGTCCCATGAGGGTGCGTTGGAGGGGGAAATATTTAGGATCTAGGTTTATGAGCTCCGCTGGGGTGGTGCCGTTGTCTGTATCTCCTAGGTTGCGGTAGAGACGGACGGTTCCGCCAAGGGAGATCAAGGGTCCATTTGTGACCAGCTGGCGATGGGTCT